>JAIBBS010000046.1 GCA_019694555.1 Nannocystaceae bacterium | reverse complement strand
GCTGCCGCGGCGCCGCGCGCCGGGGGCAGTGCGCAGTGGACCGCGCCGGGCTGCGATCGCGTGCGCGCGTTGTGCTGCGATCCCTCCACCGAGCCGTGCACGCGCCCGGGTGCGGCGCGGGTGCTGCTGCTGTCGCTGGGCGCGATCGCAGGCGCGAGCGCGGCCGCGATCCTGTTTGCGCTCGGCGACCGCCTCGCCAAGGGCGACCCCGCGACGCTGATGGTCGGCACCGGTGCGGTCGCGGGCGCCGGTGCGCTGCTGGGCATGCTCGCCGGGCGCACGATCGGCGACGGACCGATGGTCGACGACCGCGTGCGTCGCGAGACGCTCGGGCTGTCGCTGGTCGGCGCGGGCTCGACCGTGACCAGCGAGCGCCGGCCACCGCTGATGTCGCTGCGCGCCGCGCCGACGTGGTGGTTTCGCGACGGCACCAGCCGCATGCGTCTGCTCGCCGACGTCGGTGGCTGGCTCGGCGCCGAGCGTCAGGTCGATCCGCGACCGCAGCAGCTCGTCGGCGGCGCGCGCCCGGTCGCGCTGCAGCAGCGACGCACCACCGTCGGCCTCGCGCTCGACTTCGCGACGATGCTGCCGTATCCGGTGTCGCGCCGCTCGTCGCGGCTGGGTCGCGCGGAGCTGCGCTGGCGCCCGGAGGTCCAGCTGCGCCGCGATCGCCTGGATCTGGCCGGGCAATCGCCGCGCTCGATCGAGCGCACGATGCTGCTGCCGTTGCTGGTCGGCGCACGGTGGTACGTCTCACCGCGCCAGCGCTTCACCTTCATGCTGGGGCCGCGCTTCGACATCGTCTCGTACTCGCAGCCCGGCGACCGCACGCTGTCGCGCGGCAAGCCGGTGGTCGCACCGCTGTACGCCGAGGCCTGGTACGACCTCGACGTGCCGTTCACCGCGCGGCCGCGGCGGGACGGTCGCGCGCGGCGTGCCGGGGTCACGGGTCTGCTGTCGCTGGGTTACGTGCACTCGCGCTTCGACGGCCGCGGCATCAACTTCGGACCCGTGATCGGATTCCTCGGTCCGGTGCACGTCGAGTGGAGCCTGCGCGTGCGCCCACGCGGCTCCAAGACGGCGGTGCAGGCCAGCCTCGGTGCGATCGTCGGCAACGGCCTGGCCACGGTCGCGACCGTCGGCGCGGTGTTGCCGGATCTGCGGACGCCGACCCGCCCACGACGGCGCAGGAGCACGAAGCCATGAACCACCCCCGAGCCCTCGTCGCCGCGATCGCGTTGACGTCGCTGGCGCCCGGCGCCGGCGCTTGCGTGCAGCCCGAGTGCAGCTCGCCCGACTACGGCAACCCCGAGTGCCGCGTGATCGCGGAGAACGAGTTCGCGCGGCTGCGGACCGAGACCGGCGTCGAGCTGCGCTTCCAACAACCCGACGCGCGCACCGCCGAGTCGTGGATCGCCGGCGGCCTGTTGCGCGAGCGCGAACCCGGCACGATCGAGGCCCGCGTCGCGGGGCCGGGGTCGTTCGCGCTGTCGCTGCAGCGCGCGCCGGGGCAGCCCGCCTCGCTCACGCTGGTGCTCGACAACGTCGATCCCGCGGCCCACGTCGCCGTCGGTGCGACCGAGGTGCCGGCGAGCGGCGGGTTGCAGCGCACGCTCGCGATCGATCTCGACGACGACGCGCCGCTGTGGATCCGCAGCTGGCGTGACTGCCCCGCGCGCTTCCGCCTCGCGGTCGCGGCCGACATCCAGACCAACCCGCTGCAGTTCGAGCGCATCGTCGCGCGGTTGGGCGACGAGCACCGTGCGGCCGAGGCCGCGGGTGAGCCGTTGCTGGGCCTGCTCATCGCGGGCGATCTGGCCGAGAACTCGCGCGAGGACGAGTTCGAGACCGTGGCCGAGATCCTGTCGCGGTTGCCGATCCCGACCGCGGTGGTGCCCGGCAACCACGACGTGTACCGCCCGCTGCACCCGCTGTTCAATCGTCGCTTCGGCCCCGGCAACTACGCGCTCGAGGTCTGCGACGTGCACGTCGCGATGCTCGACACCGGCAGCGGTGCGATCGCGCGCTCGGTGCAGGCGCGACTGCCCGAGCTGCTCGACCGCGGCGACGCCCGCCACCTGCTCGCGGTCATGCACCATCCGCCCTACGCCGGCATCACCGGCGCGGGCTGGACGCGCGAGGACCTCGCCGAGCAGGCGCTGGTCGAGTTCGCCGCGGCCGGTGTCGACCGCGTGCTCGCGGGTCACGCCCACGCGCTGCACGACTTCCCCGCGATCGACATCGGCGGCACGCGCGTGCACGAGACCATCGTCGGCACCGCGGGGGCGTACCAGGGCGTGGGCGTGCCGCGCTACGGCTACCTGCGCCTGCGCTTCGACGGCGACGTCATGGACGCGTGCTTCGTGGAGGTGCCGCCGCCGGGGCTCGAGGGGCCTGCGGGCGAGCCGCTGCGCTCGCTCGAGTACTGCGTCGGCGACTGACCGCGGCTGCTACGGGTTGGCCGGCGCGAGCAGGCCCTCGATCACGCCGGTGAGCACCGCCGCGGGCATGGCCCCGGTCCACTTGTAGCCGTTGATGAAGAACGTCGGCGTGCCGGTGATGCCCAGCGCCAGGCCGAGCTCCGCGTCGGCGGTGACGCGCGCGGCCGCCTCGGGATCGACCATGCAGCGATCGAATGCGTCGACGTCGAGCCCGACACCACCGGCGTACTCGCGCAGCGCCTCGCGCTCGAGCGAGTCCTGGTGCGCGAACAACTCCGAGGCCAGCTCCCAGAACTTGCCCTGCCGCCGCGCGCACTCACCCGCGATCGCGGCGCCGCAGGCGTGGGGATGGCGGCGATCGACCCTGGGGTTGCAGCTCGAGTCGAGCGGGAAGTGGGCGAACTCGATCGCGATGCGCCGTGGGCTGCTCGCGAGGGTGGCCTCGACCGCCTCGTAGAGCTTGCGGCAGTGCGGGCACTCGAAGTCGCCGAACTCGACGATCACGATCTCGGCGTCGGCCGGGCCCTTGCGCGGTGCGTCGGGCACTGCGACGCGCTGCGGCGGACTCGCGCGCAGCTCGGCGACCAGCGCCGGGATGATCGCGGCGTCCCGCTCGGCCTCGAGCGCGACCTTGCGCGCGCCGTACCACAGCATCGTGCCGGTCACGCTCACGCCGAACACCACCGCGGCGACCAGCGACGGCAGGCCCAGCGCGTCATCGACCAGGTCGCGCACGCCCAGATGGGGGTCGCGGCAGCGCCACGCCAGCCACGCCTGCGCGGCGTTGATGCCGTACCACGCGACACAGAACGGACACCACGCGCCCTCGAGCGTCGAGAACACCGCCATCGTCAGCGAGGCGATCACCGCGAGCGCCGCGAGCACGACCACGCCCGCGCGCAGCGGGTCCTCCCAGCGGCTGGCACGGCGCCACGCCAGCGCCACGAGCACGGCGGTCGCGAGCGCGCCGCCCAGGCCGAGCGTCGCGACCGGCACACCCGCGAAGTCGCCGTAGCGTCCCGCGGTGACGCTGCAGCCGGTCGACGAGAACTGATGGCACGCGCTCGCGAGGCCGGCGCGTCCGACCTCGTAGTCGAGGTGCACCAGCGTGAGGTACACGCCGTCGGCCACGCCCAGCAGCGCGACGAACAGCAGTGGCAGCCACGGCCGCGAGCGGTTCTCCGACACGCGAGGCAAGGCTACGGCGCCGCACCGGGGCACTGTCAAGCGCGCCCGCGTGGACGGCTCAGCCCGGCGGCAGCACGACCACGACCGCGTCGGCGGCCGTGCGCGCCGGTGCGGTCGCGACCACGTGGATCGTGCGGTCGCGCAGCGCGGGCTGCTCCGCCAGCAGCGCCGCGACCGGGGCGACGATCTGGGCCTCGATGACGCGCTTGAGCGGGCGCGCGCCGTAGCTGGGATGCCAGCCGCGCGTCGCCAGCAGCGCGCGCGCGGCCGCGTCGACCTCGAGCCGCAGGTTGCGGCGCGACAGCCCCACGCGTCGCGACACCTGTGCCAGCTCGAGCTCGACGATGCGCGCCAGATCGGCGTGCTCGAGCGCGCGGAACGGGATCACGTGATCGATGCGGTTGAAGAACTCCGGCCGGAAGTGCGCGCGCACGGCTGCGAGCAGATCCTGGGTGCCGCTGCCGCCGTCGCCGAAGCCCGGGCCGGCCTGTCGTCGCACGCCGATGTTGCTGGTCATCACCACCAGCGTCATGCGGAAGTCGACCAGGCGTCCGTCGACGTCGGTCACGCGGCCCTCGCCGAGCAGGCCCAGCATCAGATCGAAGACCTCCGGGTGGGCCTTCTCGATCTCGTCGAACAGCACCAGCGACAGCGGTCGCTCGCGCACCTGCTCCACCAGGCTGCGGACGCCGCGGCCGGTCGCGAGCAGGCGCTGCGCCGCGCCCGGCAGCATGTACTCGCTCATGTCGACGCGCACGAGCTTGTCGGCGCTGCCGAACATGTAGCGCGCCAGCTGCTTGGCCAGCTCGGTCTTGCCCACGCCGGTGGGCCCGACGAAAAACAGGCTGCCCACCGGTCGCGCGGGATCGTTGAGTCCGGCCTTGAGCCGCGTCAGCACGCGCGCTGCGGTCGAGCAGGCCTGGTCCTGTCCCACGACGCCGGCGCGCAGCTGCGCCGCGATGTGATCGCGATCGGCCCGGCGCGCGTCGGAGATGAGCTCGAGCGGCAGGCCGGTGACCTGCGCGAACGCGGCGCTGACGTCCTCGGGCCCGAGCTCGCGCGTGGTGGTGCCGGGCGCACCCGCGGCAGGCTCGAACAGCTTGCCCAGCGCGTCGAGGAAGCGAAAGCCCTTGCCGGGAAACGCGAGGTCGCGCTGCAGCAGCTCGAGGTGCTGCACCAGCCGACGCCAGCCGGCCCCGTCGATGGCGAGATCCGGACGCTCGCGCGCGTACCAGCTCGCGAGCATGCCCGGCATCGCGGCCGCCGAGGGCGGCTCGATCTCGACGACGTGGAAGATCGACGACAGCGCCGGTGCCTTCTGCAGCGCGCGCTCGTACTCGTCCGGCGTGCACTCGGACAGCAGCGCGATGCTGCCGGCCTGGGCCGCGGGCAGCAGCAGGTCGCCGATCGAGGAGCGACCGGTCTGCGGTGCCAGCAGCGGCGCCAGCCGATCGAAGTAGAGTAGATCGGCGCGGCCCGACAGCGCCGCGACCAGCTCGAGGCAGCGCTGCTCCCACATGCCGATGTAGCTCATGCCCGCGACGATGCGATCGGCGGTGCTGGCCCAGATCCGCGGCGGCGGATCCTCGCTCTCGCGCTTGCCCAGCATCCGCGCCAGCGCGCGCACCCACGTGGTCTTGCCCACACCCGCCGGTCCGACCAGCAGCAGCGACCGCGGACGCTCGCGCAGCAGCAGCGGCAGCTGGGCGCTGAAGTCGAACTGCCCCACCAGGCGGCGACCGACGCGACGCTTCTCGCGGGCGACCCAGTCCTCGGCCACGGTCGCGAGCACGGCTGCGACCTCGGTCTCGTCGGGCTCGGCCTCGTCGCGCCGGCTGGCCAGGGTCGGCGACCACGTCAGCACGCGCTCGTCGACGGCGTCGCGCAAGGCATAGATCTCCGCGGCGTGACCACCGAGCAGCGCGGTGCCCACGGCCTGGCGAAGGATCTCCGGCGCGAGCTCGAGCGCCTCGAGCACGAACATCCACCCCAGCGCGGGCACCACGATCTTGAAGCCGCCCTTGGGCAGCGCGGCCCAGGCGTAGCCCAACCGCAGCGGGATGCGGCGCTCGCCGATGACCATGCGCTTGTCGATCACCGACTGGGGATGGACCTCGAGCGCGAGCCGTCGCAGCTGCAGCGGCTCGTGCCACGCGAACGTCGCCGCGAGCTCGGGTCGCTCTTGCAGTGCCAGCGCCAGCTCGCCCAGCACCGCCTCGTCGCTGGTGCCGTAGGCCGAGGGCGCGCGCGAGTGGGACGGCCGCGACGGCACCAGCCGCGCGGTGCGACGGCCATCGTGGTGGGTCACGACGTGGACACGGTAGCTCGCGCGGGTCATGGCGCCTCCGCGGGGTCGGGCCGCAGCATCCACAGCGTCGGCAGGATCTCGGCCAGCCGCGCGACGTGGGCGCGCAGCACGAACGCGATGGGGAAGTCCTCGACCTCGATGCGCGCGGGCTCGTGGGTCGGGTTGGGCTCGAAGTGGTACGCGCGCACGATCGGCGGCACCGCGTCGGGGTTGTCCGGCAGCTGACTACGATCGCCGTGCTCGAGCGCGGTCGCGAAGTCCTCGCGCCGGCGCTGCAGCGACGCGAGGTGCTCGGCGGCGCTGCGATCGCGGCCCGAGCCCACGCGCACGCGTACGACCTCGCTGGCGCCCGACAGCCCGTGGCGCACGTGGCAGCCGTCCTCGACCGCGAAGAAGCTGCGCACGCCGGGGCCGCTGATCCGCAGCACCATGCGCTCGCACGCGACGTCGAGCGCGGCGAGCTCGTCGGCGGACAGCGCTCGGGTGCCGCCTGGCAGCACCGCGACGATCTCGTCGGTGCTGCCGCGCCCGCGCGCGTAGGCGGACGCGAGCCACTCGAGCAGGCTCGCGCGCGCCTGACCGAAGCGCCCGTCGCTGCGCGCGCGGCTGACCCGCGACAGCTCGACCAGCACGACGTGCTCCTCGACGTCGTCGGCGTGCTGCACCGCGCGCTCGAGCGCGCGCAGCTCCGCGAGCTCGACCAGCACCTGTCCGCGCGTGCGCAGCGGCAGCTCCGGCACCAGCGCGCGCGGGTCGAGCGAGCGCACGAAGGTCTCGCCGCTGAACTCGCCCACGCGGCGGTCCCAGCCGTACTGCTCGGCCTCCAGCAGCGCGCCGTCGATCTCGTGCTGCCCGCCGTCGTCGAGCAGCGGGTCGTACTCCCGCTGCAGCCGCAGCCGCTCGCGCAGCTCGAGCAGCTCGCCGCGCAGGTTCTCGAGGTTGTACGCGGCCTCGGCCGCATCGCGATCGCCCGCGAGCGAGGGCGGCAGCGTCGCGCGCAGCGTCGCGGCCAGCCGCGTCAGCGCCTCGCCGTCGAGCAGGGTCTCGACCCGCGCGAGCGCAGCCGGCACCTGCTGCCGCAGCCGTCGCGCGTCCCACTGCAGCAGCGCCTGCATCGCGCCCGGGGTCGCGCGCACGGTGGCTTCGACCAGGTGCTCGGCGTGCAGCGCCAACGCGCCGTCGCGGGCGTACAGCCACAGCACCCGCAACGCCGCGATGGGACCGCTGGCGATCTCGTCGGCCAGCCACGCGCCGACGTGGTCCTCGAGCCAGCGCTTGAGCGAGCGCGCACCGTCGCGCGCGGCGAAGCCCCGTGCGACCACGTGCTCGACCACCGCCGGGGTGAAACGCACGAACACGTTGCGCTCGACCAGCCCCGCGCGACCCAGCAGCGCCTCGAGCTCGCGCGCGGCGATGCGCTCGGCCGCCTCGCGCGTGAGTGGATCGAAGGGCACGATGCGGTCGATGCGGTTGAACAGCTCGGGCGGGAAGAACTCGCGCACCGCCCGTTCGAGATCGCGGGCCACGTCGCCGCCGCTGCGTCCACCCAGCCCCAGCGTCGGCTCGGCGCCGGCGCCCAGGTTGGACGTCAACAACACCACCGCGTGGCTGAAGTCGACCACGTGGCCGGCGGCATCGGTCAGCCGTCCGTCGTCGAACACCTGCAGCATCAGCGCGAGGATCGACGGGTCGGCCTTGTCGATCTCGTCGAGCAACACCACGCAGAACGGCTGCGCGCGCACCACCTGCGTCAGCGTGCCCTCGGGACGGAAGCGATCGCCGATCAGCCGCGCCGGCGCGTCCGGCCCGGCGTACTCGCTCATGTCGAGCCGCACCAGCCGACGCACGTCGCCGTAGAGGTACTCGGCCAGGCACTTGGCCAGCTCGGTCTTGCCGGTGCCGGTGGGGCCCGAGAGCAGCAGCACGCCGTAGGGCCGCGCACGATCGCCGGTCTGCGTGCGCATGCGCAGCACCACGTCCACGATGGCCGCGATCGCGCGCGGCTGTCCGATGATCTGCGCCGCGAAGTCGGCCGCCACGGCCTCGGCGGACAGCGGTCGCTGCGGCACCAGCAGCAGCTCGGGCACCCCGGTGCGCGCCGCCAGCAGGCGTACGACCGCGTGCGCGCCGATGGTCGGCGGCTCGGGCAGCGACGCGAACTCGAGCTCGAGCGTCGAGCGTGGCGACGGCGCGGGCGGACGCTGCGTGACCACCACGGTCGGCCACACGCCGCTGCTGCGGAACGTGTCGACCGCCTGCCGCGCGGCCGCGAGGCCACAGCCGGTCAGCTCGCGGTAGCGGCGGATCGCGTGCAGCGTGCGCCCCTCGGCGAGTTCCTGTTCGACCGCGCCCAGCGCGAGCGCGACGCCGTGCTCGCCGCGGCCCAGCGCGCCCAGCAGCGCGATCGAACGTCCGGGCTCGACCGTGGTCGGCGACAGCGCGCCGCCGAGCTCGGCGATCGTCGACAACGCGCTGGGCGCGAACGCGACGTGGTGCTCGAGCTCGAGCGCCCGCGCGCTGCGCTGCACCAACGTCGCGGTCTCGCCCGCGCCGGTCGGCTCGACCCACAGCACCGTGAACGCCGCGGCGAGCTCGGGCGCGTCGTCGAGCAGCATCTGGTACTGCTCGGGGCTGCACTCGCCCAGCACCGTCATCTCGCCGCGCGCGATGGGTCCGCGGAAGAAGGTCGCGAGCGAGCGGTCGGACTCGCGGCTCTCGCCGATGCGGCCCCACGCGTGCAGGTCGTCGATCCACAGCAGCGCGCGCTCGCTGCGGCAGGCCTCGAGCAGATCGAGACAGCGCTGCTCCCACTGCCCGAGGTAGGCCATGCCCGCGATGATGCGGTGGCCGCGGACCAGCCACACTGCGTTCACGCGATCGAGGTTGCGATGCGCCGACCAACCATCGGCCTCGAGCAGGTCGTGCACCGCACCGCGCAGCAGCGTGCTCTTGCCGCAACCGCTGGGCCCCACCAGCAGCACCGAGCTGCGGCGGTTGCCGCACAGCAGCTGCTGCAGCTGTTCGCGCCAGGGGCTGCGGGGGCTGCCGCGCGGCAGCTCCTCGTCGGCCGCGAGCGCGGTCTGATCGACGCCGAGCTCCTCGAGCAGCGCCGCGCCGCGCTTGCGTTGGGCCTGGCCCAGCGCCGCGAAGCCGCTCGCCTGCGGCTCGCCCTTGGCCAGGCGGTCGAACAGCGACCGCGTGCGCACCTGCATCGCCAAGAGTCGCAGTGCGTCGCGGGGCATCGCGCGCATGCGGTCGAGCTGCCAGTCGGGCAGCTCGGCCCAGCGGCTGCGGAAGAACGCCGTGGCCTCGGCCGCGAGGTCGCGATCGGGCGCGTGCGGGAACCACTCGCGCGAGCGCATGGGGTGGTACGCGATCCAGATCGGATCGGCGCGTTCGATGCCGCCGCGCGGGCGCGGCTCGAGCACCAGCGGGATCTTGTCGTGGAAGCGGCGGCCGCCGTTGCCCAGCGTCAGATCGAGCGCGACGCTGTGGAGCTGACGGCCCGGCACGAACTCGATCGGCGCGAGCTGCTGCGGCCACCGCGACGCCAGGGCCTTGCGCAGGCCGTCGGCGAGGCGCTGCTGCAGCCGCAGCGCGCTGGGGCCCCGCTCGATGCGATCGAGATCGCCCAGGCCCACGGTGTGCCACTCGAGCATGGTGCCGCGCCGGCGCTCGAACACGGTCACGCGCAGCTCGGTCACGACGGCAGCTCCGGCACGAGGTCGTTGCCCAGGGTCAGTCGACGCACGATCTCGCCGAACCACAGCCGCAGCACGGTCTCCAGCGCGCCGAGGTCGAGCCCGGGCGCGGTGGTCAGCCCGAGCTCGGGCATGGTCACGGTGCCGTCGGCGAACTGCTCGCGCACTGCCGGCAGGCGGTGGAGTTGATCCGCCGCGGGTCGTGGCGCGGGCGCGAAGTGCGGTGCGCCGAGCTCGAAGGTGCCCAGCTCGCTGCGCCACGCCAGCGCGCGCACGTCGAGGTGCCACGCGCTCGCGCGATCGGGCGGCCACAGCCGGTGCAGGCCGTGCTCGAGCGCGAGGTGGTTGCCCACCAGCGGTCCGCTCGCGCGCACCAGCAACGCGCGCCACGACGCCGGCGCGGGATCGCGTTCGAGCTCGGCGAGCATCGACGACAGCGGATGCGGCGGGCCCCACGGCAGCCGCGGCCACGCCGGCGCCGACTCGCCCGCGCGATGGACCAGCACGGTCCAGCCGCCGCTGTCGGCCCAGCGCGACAGCTGCCGCAGCCACGCCGCCAGCGCGGCGGTGCCGTCGAGCGCGCCGACCACCACGGTGATGGCGTTGTGCGGCTCGCTCTCGAACATCGCGCGCACGAACTCGGCCTCGAAGCGGGCGTGGGCCTGCTCGGCGTCGCTCACCAGCGAGCGCGGGCGCTCGCCCTCGGCCGCAGCGACGACCGCAAGCTCCTCGAGGCCCTCGAGCACCTCGAGTGCATCGTCGATGCGCGCGAGCGCGGCGCGGGCCCGCTCGTGCTCGCGCAGCGACGCGGCCATGTCCACGCCGGTGCGCGGCTGCGCCAGCTCGGCGGTGAGGTACGCCAGTCGCTGCCGCAGATCCGCGACGCGCGACACCGCGGCTGCGGCGGTGGCGTTGCGGCGCAGACGACCGATGCGATCGATGCCACCGGCATCGGCGTGCGCCCGCGGGCCGCGTCGTCGCACCAGCGCCAGCCGCAGCGCGCCGTGCTCGAGCTGCAGCGCCGGCTTGGCCTCGCCCAGCATCGCAGCCAGCCCGGTCGTGGCGACCGCGATCCCTGCGCCGTCGGCCTGCTCGCCCGCACGCGAGATCAGCGAGGCGATCGGAGCGACCAGGTGATCCTCGAGGTGGCGTCGCAGCGCTCGCGCGCCGTAGACCGGCGAGTAGCCGGCGCGCGCGAGCTCGGCCAGCGCGGCGTCGTCGATCTCCAGCTCGATGCCTCGCTGGGCGAAGGCAGCGCGCTCGCGGATCCTCTGCAGCGAGACCGCGGCGACCTGGTGCATCTCGTCGGCGCGCAGCGACGCGAACGGGATCACGCGGTCGATGCGGTTGACGAACTCGGGACGGAAGTGACGATCGACCTGATCGAGGTAGTGGCGGCGCTCGGCCGCCGCGCCGGCTTCGTCGTTGCGCTCGTCCGCGCCGTGCAGCCCGGTGCCGCTGCCGCGGGGGCGATGCGCGGCGCCGAGGTTGCTGGTCATGATCACGATGGTGTTGCCAAAGTGCGTGGTCTGGCCGCGGCTGTCGGTCAGGCGGCCCTCGCCGAGCACCTGCAGCAGCAGGTCGAACACCGCCGGGTGGGCCTTCTCGATCTCGTCGAGCAACAGCACGCTGAAGGGCTGCTGGCGCACGCGCCGGGTCAGCTCGCCGTCCTCGCGCACGGTGCCGCGGATCAACCGCTCCGCGGCCCACGGGTCGGCGTACTCGCTCATGTCGAAGCGCGCCATGCGATCGGGCGAACCGAACAGGATGCGCGCGAGCGTCTTGGCGACCTCGGTCTTGCCCACGCCGGTGGGCCCGATGAAGAGGAAGTTCGCCAGCGGCTTGCCCGGCGGCTGCAGCCGCGCCTTGATCGTGCACAGCGTGTCGACCACCGAGGCGATGGCCTCGTGCTGGCCGATGACGCGGCGGCGGAACTCGGCCACCAACGCGTCGCGGCGCAGGCGTTCGTCGTCGCGCAGCAGGAACATCGGGATGCCGGTGCGCAGGCAGAACGCGCGATGGACGTCGTGGGTGCTGATGCGGTGCGGACGGCCGGCGTCGTCGACGTCGTGCTGGTGGATCGCGCGCAGCTCGTCGAACAGGCGCACGGCCTTGCCCGGGAAGGCCTGGTCCGGCAGGTAGCGCTCGCACAGCTCGACCAGCGGTGCGATCGCCTCGGGCTGCAGCGTGGGCCGCCGCGGCTCGGTTCGCTGCGCGTGCAAGGCCCGCGCGCGCACGACCTCGCGGGTGTGCTCGGCCGACAGCGGCTCGACCGCGACGCGATGGAAGCACGCCATGATCGTGCCGTGCCGCTTCTCGAATTGTTCGAACGCGGCCGCGGTGCACTCGCCGAGCACGCGCACGCGGCCCTCGAGCAGCCATGGTCGCAGGCCCGCGGCGAGATCCTCGATGCCGCCGGCGGTGCCGGCGAACAGATCGGCGAGGTTGTCGAAATAGAGGATCGCGTCGAGCAGCTCGGCCGCGCGCATGACCTCGGTGATGCGCTGCGGCAGCTGGCCGAAGCCCGACTGGCCCGCGACCAGGGCCGAGCCCGAGGTCGCGAACACCGGCCGCTGCCGGAACGGCACCACCGCCTGCGACAGCAACGCCTCGAGCACGGCGGTCTTGCCGGCCTGTGCCGGACCCACCAGCGCGACCTGGGTGCGCTCGTGGCCCGAGAGCAGCGCGGCGAGAAACTGCACCTCGCGCGTGCGCGCGACCGCGGGCGGCGGCGGGTGCCGGGCCAGTCGCGCGACCAGCTCGACGCCGATCGAGTCGAGCAGCTCGCGGGCCTGCCGACGCGCGCGCTCGTCGTTGCGCTCGCGCTGCTCGCGGGCGCGGGCGCCGGCATCGGCGAGGTCGTTGCGGACCACGCGGACGTCGATGCGCACCAGCGCGGTCTCGACCGCGGGCAGCAGCGACAGCCAGGTCGAGTCGTCGAGCTCGCGTGCGCCGGCGCGGCGGACGATCTCGTCGGTCACGCGCGCGACCAGGTCCTCGCCCGCGCCCACGTGGATCATCTCGCGCAGCGGCAGCACGTTGACCCACGTGGCCTCGCCGTCGGGCACGGCGACGCAGGCGATCGCGATCGGACCGTCGATGCCGAAGCGTTGCGGCAGGTCGTCGCGCGCGAGCGTCACCGGCAGCTCGAGCAGGCGCGCGTCGGCAGGCAGGGCGAACGCGGCGATGGCCTCACCGGGCAGCCGCGCGAGGTGCTCGGCCAGGAACATCGCCACGGTCGCGCCGACCTCGTCGAGCGAATCGCCGCGGCACACCAGATCCGGGTCGGCGAGCGGCCAGGCGTACACGCTGCCCGAAGCGTGTGTCCGCACCACGATCGGCACCTGCAGATCCAGCGTGACGGACAAGGGGGCCGGGCCATGGTAGGGCGCGCGCGCGCGGTTGTCATGGGTGGCGCATGGCCGGCCACGGTGGCCACGCGGCCGGCCGGGCCGGCCCACGTGGCCGCGGGCCGAGTTGGCGTGGCGTCGCTGCCCGCGTCGCAGCGTGGTTCCGACGCGCGTCGCCGCTGGCACGAGGATCGCAACGACGGCGCGCACGATGACGGCGCAGGTTCGCGGGGACTCGGCGGTGTCGCGCACCGGGCCGGATGCGGTCGAGCAGCTCGAGCTGCTCGGCCTCGATCGCAGTGTGTTGCACGCCGCCGGCATCGCCGATCCCGAGCAGCTGCTCGCGCGCTGGCGCGGGCCGCGGGTGCCGTGTGAGGGGCTGCTGCGCCTGCGCTGTGGGGGCTGCAAGCTCGAGGCCGCGGTGCGCTTTCGTTGCGATGGTTCGTGTGGCGATCGCTGTGAGCACGACGCGCGCGCGGCCGCGTCGCTGGTGCGCGCGATCCCTCGCGTGCCCGTGCGTCACTGGGTGCTGTCGCTGCCGGGGGTGCTGCAGGCGGCCTCGGCTGCGGATCAACGCTGGGTCGCGCGGCTGTGCCGCGAGCTGTTGGCCGGGGTCTTCGCGCTGCTGCGGCGCAAGCTGGCGCAGCAGCCCGGCGGCGCCGAGGCGATCGAGTGCGGCGGTGCCAGCGTGGTCCACCGCGTCGCGCGGGGCCTCGCGCTCGACGTGCACGTGCACGCGCTCGTGCTCGATGGCGGCTATCTCGCGTCGGGTCGCGCCAGCCCGCTGTTCGTGCCGCTGTCGGACGAACCCACGGCCGCGGAGCTGCTCGCGCTGACCCGGGGCGTGCGCGAGCGGCTGCTGCAGCAGTGGCGCGGCCGCGAGCAGGATCGACGCGCGTTGGCGGAGCTGACGATCGCGTCCGCGCTGGCGCCCGGGCCCACCGTGCACACCGCGGCGCGAAGGCTGCGGATCGACTCGGTGGACGCGCCGCCGCGGCGGCAGCGGATCACCGGCGTGGGTGCGCGGCGCGAGGGCTTCGGTGTGCACGCGATGCCGCGGATCGACGCCGAGGCTCGCGTCGCGCTGGTGCGGCTGGCCGAGTACCTCGTGCGCGCACCGGTGTCGCTGCAGTCGTTGCGGCCCGGCCCACGCGGCATCGTGCAGCGGCTGCCGCACGCGTTCGCGGACGGCACCACCCACGTCGAGTTCGCGCCCGAGGAGCTCGCGCGTCGGTTGCAGGCGCTGACGCCCCCTCGCGCGGTCCACCGCATCTGCTACCACGGCGTGCTCGCGCCGACCGCTGCGGTGAAGTGGCGACGCAAGCCGCTGCAGCTCGCGCTCGTCGGTGCGCCCGATGCCGGCGAGCGCCCGCGGCCGCGACGCTCGCGTGGCGACGGTGCGTTGCGCTGCCGCAGCTGTGGCGGGCGCATGCGGGTGGTGGCGCTCGAGGAGGCCGCCGATCCGGCGCCGTTCGGCGCGCTCGCCGGCCGTGGCGCGGCCGCCGTGGCCGCGCGGGCAGGCCCGTAGCCGCGACGCGAGGGGCCGCGGCGGCGCTTGGTACAGTTGCGCGCGATGGACGACGCTGCACCGCTCGCGGGCCTGCGCGTGCTCGACTTCACGCAGAACCTGCCGGGCCCCTACGCGACGCTGGTGCTGGCGTCGTTGGGCGCGGAGGTCATCAAGATCGAGCCGCCCGGTGGCGACACCGCGCGGATGACCCCGCGCCTGTTCGAGATCGTCAACGCGGGCAAGCGCTCGATCGTGCTCGACCTCAAGCGCGACGACGTCGGCGAGACCCTGCGCGCGCTGGTGCGCAGCAGCGACGTGGTCGTCGAGGGCTTCCGCCCCGGTGTGATGGCGCGGCTGGGCTGCGACGCGATCGCGGCGCGGCGCGACAACCCGCGCCTGGTCTACTGCTCGATCAGCGGCTATGGCCAGGACGGACCCTACCGCAGCTACCCCGGGCACGATCTCAACTTCCAGGCGCTGACGGGGCTGTGCGAGCTGTCGCGCGATCGTCACGAGCACCCGTTCGGCGCGGCGCTGCCGATCGCGGACCTGTCGTCGGCGATGACCGCCAGCACCGCGATCCTCGCGGCGCTGTTGGCCCGCGCGCGCGACGGGCAGGGCCGCGTGCTCGACGTCGCGATGGTCGACACGCTGCTGTCGTGGACCCACGCGTGGGCCGAGGGCCTGGGCCTGGGTGAGCGCACGCTCGCGGGCGCGATCGATCGCGCGGCCGCGGCCGCCAGCGAGCGCGGTGGTCCCGTGGGCGCCGCGGCGTCGCGGCTGCAGCGGTGGTTGCAGCAACCCGGCCGCGATCGGCTCGACGCGGTGTCGCAGCGGTTGGCTCGCAGCGCGCCGGTGCGACGGCTGGCGCGGCTGCGGCTGCACGCGCTGCCGCACTACGGCCTGTTTCGCACGCGCGACGATCGCTGGCTGTCGATCGCGATCGTCGACGAGGAGAAGTTCTGGCGCGCACTGTGCCGCGCGCTGGGCCTGCCGGCGGTGGCGCTGGCGGTGCCGCTGCCGCTGCGCGCGGTCGCGGGCGGACCGCTGCGCACGCTGGTGGCGCGGGCGATCCGCAGCCGCCCGCTGTCGCACTGGCTCACGCACCTCGATCGCGAGCGCATCCCGGTCGCGCCGGTGCTGCCGCTGCACGAGGCGCTCGACGATCCGCAGCTGGTGTGGCGACGCGGCGGCGCGCCGGTCGGGGCCCCGCTGCCGCTGGCGATGCAGCCGCTGGGACCCGCGCCCGCCTTGGGTCAGCACACCGAGGCGTTGCTCGCGTCGCTGTGACGCGCGGCGATCGTGCGGCTCAGCGCGGCGGTGGACCGTAGACGCTGGTGAGCGGCACGCCGTCGAGCTCGACGACGTGCCGCGGCGCGGTCTGGCCCAGCTGTTCCCACAGCTGGTACTCCCACGTCGCCATGTGCAGCTCGTGGAACAGCAAGCCCGACTGCGCGCGCGCCAGCGGCACCGACTCGGCGCCCTCGGGCCAGCGACCCTCGCGGCGGTACTGCAGCACCGCGAGCTCGTGCATGTCGTGGACGTACAGTCGCGCGGTGCCGCCGACGTCGCGCGGCAACAGCGGCAGCTCGCGTGCGATCGCGTGCCCCCAGAAGCCGCGCCCCAGGCCCAGCGACGCGCCGCCGCGCGCACCACCGACGAAGGGTGCGTACTGCGACATGCCGAAGGGATGACCATCGAAGGTCGAGATGGCGCCGGGCGCCAGGCACACGATCGCCAGCGCGGGCGCGAGCCATCGCGGCCCCAGCGGTCGGCGCAGCAGCGCCGCGAACGCGTGCGCGGCCGCCAGCGCGAGGAACGGATACGCGGTGATCCAGTGCTTGGTGCCGCCGAAGATCGGCGTGCTCGGCAGCGCGATCAGCAGCAGCGGAAAGCCACCCATGATCAGCCACAGCAGCCCATCGCCGCGATTCCAACCCGCCGGCCGCGGCGTCCAGAAGCTCGCGTTCGCGGCGTCGGTGCCCGCGGGCGGCAGCACACGCCACAGCGGCGCGAGGTCGTCGCGCAGCGCCACGACCAGGCCCACCAGCGCGAGCACCAGCACGGTGGTGGGCACGCTCGCCCACGTGAGCACGAAGGGATAGGCGATCGGCATCGGCGGCTGGTTGTAGTTCGCGCCGAGAAACTCCATGTTGTAGTAGGCGTGCTGGCGATGGAACGCGACGTACTCGCCGATGCGTGCGATCGGGTCGCTCCACAGCCACGGCCACAGCGCGAACGCCACCAGCGGTGCGAGCACGGCCATGCTCCACAGCGGTAGCGGGAACCACTGCCCCCACGAGACCGGGCGGCGATGACGGATGCGCGCGTGCGCGAGCGTGGCGAAGTGGTGCAGCGCCAGCAACGGGCCGGCGAAGAGCGCGTTGTGCTTGACCGCGATCGCCAGGCCCAGCACCACGCCCGCGGCCACGCCCCAGCGCCGGCTCGACTGCGCGCGACGGTAGGCCAGCACCACGGTCAACATCGCGACCGCGACCGGCACGTCGAACGCGTGCAGCCCGGCGTGGAACCACACGTGCGGCAGCAGCATGAACGCGCCCGCGGCCACGAGCCCACTGAGCACGCCGCCGGTGGCCGCCGCGGTCGCGAACAACAGCGCCACGCCCAGGCCCGCGATCACCTGCGCCGGCAGCCGCATCGCTGCGCCCTCGGGCAGCAGCGGCACCACGCCCCCGCGCGGCGCGGGCGGCTCGACGCCCTCGATCGCGGTGCCGGGCTGCGGCGGCTGGGCCAGCGCGCGCGCGCTGATGCCCGCGAGCAGCTTGAGCAGGGCAGGGTGCTCATGGTTGATGCGGAACCAGCGATCGCGCTCGGCCGCGGTCAGGGCGTGCCCGGGCTGCTCGAGCAGCGCCGCGGCCCAGCGCGCGTAGTGACGGCTGGCGTCGAAGTAGATGCCCTCGTCGCGCACGTAGCCGACGTCGAGGTGACCGCGCGCCAGTGCGGCGGTGGTCGCGAGTCCCAGCAGCGCCGCGAGCAGCAGCCGCGGTCGCGGTGCGAGCGGGCTCGCCGTCATCGCGGATCCTCCAGCGCGCGCAGCTCGACGCAGACGGTGCGGTGCGGCGTGCCGTCGTAGTTGCGTCCGGACCAGCTGCCCGACAGCCCCGCGACCACCTCGAGCTCGACGCGCGCGCGCCCGGGCGTGGTCGCGAGCTCGAACGGCCACCAGCCCTGCGCATCGCTGACGGTCGCGTGCCGCACCAGCACGCCGTCGACGCGCACGCGCACGTCCACCGGCGCGTCGTTGCGCAGCCGCGCGTTGTAGTCGCCCATGCCCACGTGCCCGCGCAGGCGGTGGCCCAGCTGCGCCGCGGACCACTGCAGCGTCACGGTGGTGCCGTCGCGCAGCGACAGGCCCAGGCAGCGGCGCGGTTGGTAGTCGACCTCGACGATGCGCGGTGCGATCTCGCCTTCGTCGCAGCGCAGTCGCTCGCGCCCGCGGCACGGGCCCGCATCGGTGCGCGCGGCGAGCCCGGCGGTGTCGCGCGTGAGCGTCGTCAGTACGCGCGCGCCGTCGCCCTCGTAGCGCGTCCACGAGAACGGCCCGATCGTCGTCGTCTCGAGCGCGCGCGGTGCGGCCGCGCCCTGTCGCGCGGCCTCCAGCGCGTCGGACCACGCCGCGCCCAGGCCCACGACGTGGAACCGAGGCACGCCGTGCAGATCCGGCAGCGTCAACGCGTCGAGCTCGGCGATCGCGGGCACGTGCATGCGTGCGCTCGGGCCCAGCCACGCGGTCGCGAGCAACACCGGCGCGTCGTCGCCCCGGGCTTCGATCGCGCTCGCGAGCGCGGCCCAGTCGCCCTCGTCGATGGGCTCGCGCGCGGCCCACAGCGCCGCGGCGGCCTCGATCACCGCGAGCGCGCCCAGGCCCGCGGCGAGGCGACCACGCCCGCTGCGCCACCAGGCGCGCTGCGGCTCGGTCGCGGTGTTCACGGCGGGGGCGCGCCCAGATCGAGGTCGAAGCCGAGCTCGGGCGGCGCCGCGCCCTCGCTGTGCACGGTGACCCGCAGCTGCGCGCGCGTGTCGGCGAGCGCGTCGGTGGGCAGCTCCAGCCACTGCCGGCCCGGCACGTGGCGCACGGCCTCGTCGAACAGCACCGTCCACGGCCGCTCGTCGTCACCGCCCTGCGCGCGCGCCTCGATCACGAGGCGGTGCTTGCCCTCGGGCCTCATCTTGGCGGCATCGTCGTCGAGGGCGAACCAACCCGTCAAGCGCTGGCCCAGCGCCACGTCGTCGAAGCGCAGCACCGCGGGCGCGCGGCGTGGTGGCTCTGCATCGCCGCGCGGACGTGCCGGCGGTCGCAGCACGAGGATCGCAGGGTGCACGAGCATGTCGGTCTTGAGCGGGCCGGGCGTGACCGTGCCGTGGGCGACGCGGACGTCGGCGTCGCCGCGATCGAGCCAGCCGATCGCCTGCGCGCGCTCGACCGCGAGGCCGGCGCGCGTGCGCACCAGCCACACCGCGAGCGCGAGCGCGACCGCGGCGGCGAACATCCACGGTCGGATCCAACCCCGCGTCGCGGAGCCCGGCTCGCCCGCGAGGCGGCGGAACCATGGCTGCAGCCGCGCCGCGGGATCGAAGCGCGGGTGCGGCCGCAGCAGCAGCGCCGCGATCACCAGCGCGAGCACGCTGGTCAGCATCGCGATCACGTCGCGCGCGGTCCAGGTGCGGTAGCGCAGCACCCAGCGCCCGTCCGCCGCCGGTGCGGCCAGCAGCGTGGGTTCGGTGCCGTCGTCGCCGTCGGCCTTGCCGCCGCGCAGCGCACCGCTGCGGCGCTCGGCCTGGGTCGCGTCGGGGCCGTCGCCGATCGCCGGGGTCTCGACCCACTCGACCGGCACGCCGTCGTGCTCGAGCGACCAGCGGGGATAGCCGGCGATGTCGAAGACCAGGCGCGTGTCGGGCCCGGCGCCGCGGACGTCGAGCTCGACCAGGCCGCCGTCGGGATCGTCGTGCACCATCGTGATGCTGCCGGGACCGCGCAGGTGGGCCGAGTCGCGCGGCTGCCAGCGCTTGCGCTCGTACAGCTCGAGCTTGCCGAAGCGCTCGACCAGCCGGGCCTCGCGCACGCCGCCGCGGCGACGCGCGACGACGTAGCGCACGCCCAGCGCGTCGAGCAGCGCGGGCGTGTCGGCCTCGGGCTTGTGCACGAAGTTGTCGCCCGGCGTGAAGCCGGCCTTGTACATCGCCAGGCCGGTGCGCACCGGCATGTCCATGAACCAGTGCTGGTTGCGCGGCGCCGCGACCAGCACGCGCCAGCGCGGCGCGCCCTCGGCTTGCCGCGCCTCGGTCAGCCACGCCGCGAGCGCGGCGTAGTCCTGGTCGAGCCCCGCGTCGTCGACGTCGTAGCGCACCAGCGGCGTGCCGACCTGCACCCGCGCCATCGTGCGCGCGCCGTCACGGACGGCCCAGCCCGCCAGCGTCGCGGTGGCCAGCGCGAGCACCACCGCGATCGCGCGCCCGGCCGTGCCGCGCCGCCACGTTGCGATCGCAGCCTCGCTGGCGATGCCGATGGCGCAGCCGCCCGCGAGCATGAGCCCGGGCTTGGCCGCGATGAGGAAGCGCTGCCACTGCATCTGCCCGAACGCGGGCGAGAGCAGATCGAGCCGCAGCCGCCACAGCGTGTCCTCGGCGGTCCACAGCCACAGCAGCACGCCGCAGGCGACCAGCAGCCGCGCCGCGTCGCGACCGCGCAGCGCGACCACGACGATGCCGATCGCGATGAGCACCGAGATGCCGGTGGGCATGCCCTGGGTCAGGTGGCCGCGCTGGGCCTCGTCGAGCATCCACGCCAGCGGCTGCCACAGCCAGCCGTAGCTGACCATCCACATGCGCACCGCGCCCATCGGCACGACCCACCACGCCGCGATCGCGACGCCGAGCACGAGCGTGGCGCCGGCCGCCACCGCGGTCGCGCCGAAGCGCGCGCGATCACGCAGGCCCACCGCGAGCAGCAGCGGCAGGCACAACGCGAGCACCAGCAGCGTGATCTGATGCGACAGCAACGCGCCACCGGTGCACAGCGCCGCGCGCCCCAGCGCCGCGCCGCGTGCCCGCGTCTGCTCGGCGCGCGCGAGCACGATCATCTCGCCCAACGCCAACCACGTCAGCGTGTTGGCCAGCGCCTGCGGCCACACGCCGTAGTCGACGGTGTAGATCCATCCGCCCTCGCGGTAGGCACCGGCGTCGCACAGCACCAGCAGCGCCGCGATCGGCCCCACCAGCGGGCCGGCGCCGCAGTGTCGGCCCAGCCGCAGCATCGCCCAGCCCTGCGACACGAACACGATCGTGAAGCCCAGTGCGTAGGCCTGGTGCCAGTCGAACAGCCCCAGCCCGAGCGTGCGGATCGCGACCACCAGCGCGTCGCCCAGCACCGGGTAGACCTCGCCGATGGGCGTGCCGAAGAACCACACCTCGCTCCAACCCCGCGGTGCGCCCTGCTGCAGCTCGTGGGCCCAGGCCCAGATGCGCGTGATGTGGACGGTGTGGTCCTTCGACAGCGGCGCGTGGCCCAGCGGGATCGGCCACAGCACCCACAACCCGACCACCGTCACCAGCACGAAGCCGGCCAGGCGCACCAGGCGATCGCGACGGCGCTGCGCGTCGGTCATCGTCGCGGTTGGCCCAGCAGCACGGTCCATGGCAACGGCGTGCGCACGTCGGTCACGCGCAGGTGCTCGCGCGCCAGCGCGATGAAGCCGCTGCGCGAGAAGTGTTGGATGTGGCCCGGGGTGTTGCCCAGCGCGCGCACGTAGCGACCCCGCGCGAGGTTGAGCGCACGCCACACCGGTTCCCACGGCGCGCTGATGAGCACGTGTCGGCCGGCGACCCGGGCGAGCTCGGCCACGCCGCGCGCGGGCGCGGTGACGTGCTCGAGCACCTCGCAGCAGACCACCAGATCGAACGCGCGGTCCTCGAACGGCAGCTCGTAGATCGAGGCCCGGACCCGCTCGATGGCGGGCTCGAGCGTGGGCGCGATGCGATCGAGCTCGACGTCGGAGGCGACGAAGCGATCCGGTCGCGGGCCCGAGCGCCACAGGTGTTGCGCCAACAGGCCCTCGCCGCAGCCGACCTCGAGCACGCTGCGCGCACCGGTGCTGCGGTACAGCTCGGTGACCGCGCCGAGGAACCCTCGCACCAGCGCGCGCGCGATGGGATTGCGCGTGCCGTACTTGTCGTAGTGGTTGCCGACGATGTTGTCGTCGGCAACGGCGCCGACGCCTGGTCCACGCGCGCTCACGGGGCCTGCACCGAGCGCTTGGGTTCCTCGCCCGGCGGCAACGCGCGGCCGTCGGGCACCACCGAGAGCTCGCCGGCGGCGGGGCGCCACGGTGCGGCGCCGGTGCTCTCGATGCCCTCGTGCGCGCCGCGACCCTCGGCCGCCGCGCTGCGCTGCAGCTGCGCGTCGAGCCGACGCACGCGCAGCAGCACCTCCTCGGTGAGGCGGCGGTTGGTCGCGAGCAGATCGCCCAGCAGGGCCATCAACGCGACGATGAGCGAGAGCACGATCGCGCCGACGCCGACCAGCAGCGACTGCACGTGGCCGGAGTAGTCGGGGTCCTGCAGGAACAGGTAGAGGAAGCGCAGGCCCAGGCCGGCGCCGATGAGGAACAGCAGCACCGCGAGGAAGCCGAAGGTCTGCACCGGCCAGTACAGGTTGTACGCGCGCAGGATCACCGCGCCGTTGCGCCGCACGTACTCGAACATCGAGCGGAACAGCCGCGACTCGCGGGACTTGGGATTGGTCTGGATCGCGACGTTCTCGATCGCGAGCCCGAGGTGGCCGGCCTGGATGATGGTCTCGAGCGTGTAGGTGAAGCGGTTGTGTACGAAGACGCCGTAGGCCGCGCGCCGCGACAGCGCTCGGAAGCCGCTGGTCGAGTCGGCCACCGGCGTGCCCGAGGCGCGTCGGACCACGCGCGAGCCCCAGCGCTGCAGCACGCGCTTGACGAAGGAGAAGTGCGCGATCGCGTCGGTGTTGCGATCACCGATGGTGATGTCGGCTCGGCCCGCGCGGATCGGCTCGACCAGGCGCGCGATGTCGCTGCCGCGGTACTGGTTGTCGGCGTCGGTGTTGACGATGATGTCCGCGCCCAGGCGCAGGCACGCGTCGAGTCCGGCGGTGTGGGCCGCGGCGAGGCCACGGTTGCGGGGGAAACGGACCACGTGGTGCACGCCGAGCTCGCGCGCGAGCTCGGCGGTGCCGTCGGTGCTGCCGTCGTCGACGACCAGCACCTCGATGCTGTCGATGCCGGGGATCGACCGCGGCAGATCGGCGACGGTCTGCGCGAGCCACTGCCGCTCGTTGAGACACGGGATCTGGATGAACAGCCGCACGCCGCAGGGTCCTTTGTACCACGGGGCTTGCGGCCGCCGCGGCCTTGGTCACACTGCAGGGGCGTGCTGCGTGCGCTCGTCGTGTCCGTCGTCGCGATCGCGGCGAGCCCGTGTCGACCGGCCGAGCCGGAGTCGTCGGGGCCGGCGGGGACGGAGTCGCCGGGCACCGCCGCGCCCGGCCCGGCCGCACCGGCGCGCGACGTCGACGCGGCGCCGTCGCCGGCGAGCTTCGAGGGCCGCACCATCGCGGCGACGATGAGCCACTCCGGCGCCGAGTGGTTGACCCGGCCCGAGCGCGAGCAGGAGGAGGACCCGGCGACGCTGCACCGCGAGCTCGCGCTGCAGCCCGGGCAGGTCGCATGCGATTTGGGCGCCGGCAACGGCTATCACAGCCTGCGCATGGCCGCGGCCGTGGGGCCGCGCGGGCGCGTCGTCGCCAGCGACCTGCAGCCCGAGATGCTGGCGCTCTTGCGCGAGCGCGTCGCGGCGGCGGGTGTCACCAACATCGAGCCGGTGCTCGCGACGCAGCAGGACCCGGGGCTGCCGCGCGGCGGCTGCGACGTGATCCTGGTGGTCGACGTCTACCACGAGCTCGCGCAGCCCGAGGCGGTGCTGGCGGCGCTGCGCGAGGCGTTGGCGCCGCGGGGGCGGCTGGTGCTGGTCGAGTTCCGCGGCGAAGACGACGGCGTGCCGATCAAGCCCGAGCACAAGATGACCAAGGCGCAGATCCGCCGCGAGCTGGAGCCCCGCGGCTTCGTGCTCGTGCGCGAGTTCGACGGCCTGCCGTGGCAACACGTGATGATGTTCGGTCGGGCGGCAAAGCGGCCATCGCCGGGTTGATCGCGTCCGTACCACCGTCGTTGCACCGACCCCGCTCGCGTGCCAAGCTCGGGGCCATGATGATGCATTGGGTTGGACACGGTGGTGGGCGACGGTGGTTGTTGGCGGTGGCGCTCGCAGGCGCGTGCGGTGGTGACGACGCGGGCATGGTTTCGAGCGGCAGCGAGGGCACCGGCAGCACCGGAACCACCGGCACCAGCGAGACCGACAGCACCAGCGGTCCGGGCTCGAGCAGCAGCAGCAGCAGCAGCACCAGCACGAGCGAGTCGAGCACGGTCGCGGACTCGAGCAGCTCGAGCGAGGGCACCGGCGCCACCAGCTCGACCGACGGCAGCGGATCGAGCAGCGGTGGATCGAGCAGCGGCGGCAGCACCAGTGGCGGCGGCATGCTCGCGGACATCAGCGGCGATCACCTGCTCGCGGTCGCGGCGCAGATCGATCCCAACCATCCCTTGCAGTACCTCGCGACCGTGGTGCAGACGCCCGATGGCGACGGTGCGCTGCTCGATCTCTCGCTGCAGCAGCTGACGCTCGACGTCGGCAGCACGACCTCGCCGCGCGAACCCATCGGCGCTCCGATCGTGATCGACGACGTGCCCGTGGCCGCCGACGGCAGCTTCTCCTTCGCGATCGCGGGGCTCGACATCCCCGGCGAGGCGAACCCGATCACCGGCAGTGATCTGACGTTGTCGAACCTCGAGTTCGACGGCCAGATCGTCGACGCCGACAACTGGTGCGGCGATCTCACGGGCATGGTCATCGCGCCGCTGATGCTCGATCTGTCCGGCAGCACCTTCGCCGGGTCCCGCGTCGATGGCGACCTGCCGCTCGCGTTTCCGAGCAGCTGCTGAACCCGCGCCGCGGCCCGCGGGCAGGCAAGAGCCACGGAGCTGATCCGCCCGGCCGCCGTGGGTGAGGCGGCTTACCGGCGTCCGACCGATCGTGCGGCCGGGCGAACCGGTGGGACCGTCGTGGCAC
Organism: Nannocystaceae bacterium; assembly: GCA_019694555.1. GTDB lineage: Bacteria > Myxococcota_A > Polyangia > Nannocystales > Nannocystaceae > Xiheibacterium. Next base: position 23,543 of record JAIBBS010000046.1, on the reverse strand, counting down.
TCCAGTTCATCGCGATCGCTGCGATGCCCCGGAAATCCCGGGCCCGCCGCCGGTCGTATCCCCAGGGCACCCCATGCGCAGCCACACCCGCTCGGTCTCGGTCTCGATGTTGGTCTCGGTGCTCGTGGGCGCGCTGGTGCCCGCCAGCGGCAACGCGGCGCAGCGCAGCGAGTCGGTCAGCGACAGCAACGCGATGCTGCGCGTCGAGCTGGTCGATCGCGACGGCGGCACGCGGGTGCGCGCGAACAAGGCCGTGCGGTGGTCGCAGACCGCGACGCTGTCGCTCGATCTCGCGGGGCACACCCACGCGCTGTCGATCACGCCGCATGCGGTCGCCAGCGGCGTCGCGCTCGACGTCGATCACGCGCGCGACGGTGCCGTGGTCGCCGACGACGTCCACGTCGAAGGTGCCGATCGTCGCGTCGTCCTCGACGGCGGTGACACCACGGTGGTGATCACGGTCGTGCCGGTGAAGACGACGACCTCGGTCGAGTGAGCCGCGCGCGCTCGGCCACGAACTGCCGCACCGCTGCCGCGCGCTGGGGATCGTCGGCGCGCTCGAGCCGGGCGATCGCGTCGAGCAGCGCCTGCCGCTCGCTCGCGGCGTCGGCCGGCGGGTGTCCGCCGGCTTGCCGCGCGCGCGCCAGCAGGTACACGAACCACGCGCGCTCGCTGCCGACGAGGCTGTCGTCGGTGCACAGCGCGATGGCCTGCTCGAGCGACACGATGGCCTCGTCGTAGCGCTGCTGCTCGAGCTGCAGCTCGCCGAGCTCGCCGATGGCGATCGCGGTGTCGGGGTGGCTCGGGCCCTCGCTCGCGACCGAGAGCTCGACCGCCTTCTGCATCGTCACCAGCGCCTCGGCGCCGTGGCCCGCGGCGCGCTGGGCCGCCGCGAGCACACCGACGCCCGCGGCCACGAACGGGTGCCCCGGCGCGAGCACCCGCTGGGCCCGCTCGAGCGCCGTGCTGGCCTCGTGCATCGCGGCCTCGGCCTGGCCCGCGCCGAGCTCGGCCTGGGCCAGGCGCAGCCGGAAGTTGAGCGTCATGACGTGATCGGGTCCGAGCGCAGCGGTATCGATCGCGATCGCACGGCGCAGCGCCGCGAGGGCCTCGTCGTGGCGACCCGAGTAGCCCAGCAGATCGCCGACGGTGGCGAGGTCGCTGGCGTAGTCGGGGTGGTCCTCGCCGACGGTCGCAGCCCGGATCTCGGCCGCGCGCTCGAAGTGGGCCAGCGCCGGCTGCCACCGCAGCTGCGCCACGTCGCCCAGGCCCTCGGCGAACTCGACGTCGGCCATGCGCGGGTGAAGCGTGCCCAGCTGCTCGACCACCAGCGCGCGGCACTCGGCCAGCGCCGCCGCGGCCTCGTCGAACTGCAGGTTGGTGACCTGCAGCTTGGCGAGGTCGAACAGGATCTCGATGCGGAACAGCGGTGCGCCCTCGACCGAGGTGAGCGCGAGCGCCTCGCGCAGCGCCGCGATCGCATCGTCGGCCTTGCCGGCCTGCCACAGCAGGCTCGCGCGGTTCTTGTGCCAGCGCGACAACACCCGCGGCGGATCGCCGAGCGCGTCGATCTCGGCCCGGGCCTGCCGCGCGACGAACTCGCCCAGCTCGACCTGCGTGCCGGATTGACCGAACACGTACAGCAGCTCGACCAGGATCGCGGCCGCGCTCTGACGATCGCCGGCCGTGACCGCGAGCGCGCTGCCGGCCTCGAGCTCGCTGCGGGCCTCGTCGATGCGACCGAGCTGCAGCAGCGTGCGCGCGCGCGCCAGTCGCAGCTCCGCCTGCAGCGGCGCGAAGCCCAGGGCCTCGATGTCGGGCGCGACGCGGTCGAGCTGCTGCAGCGCGCCGTCGTAGTCGCCGCCGGTCAACGACGCCGCGGCCTGGGCCAGCCCGCTGCGCGCGTCGATCACCGCCGAGGCCATCGCGGGCGGCACCGCGTCGCCGCGATGCGCCGCCATGGTCGCGACGTCGTCGCAGGCATCGAGGCTCGGCAGCGACTCGGCGATCATCGGTGCGCGCGACAGCAGGCCGCGGCCGTCGGGCGCACCGGCGGCGTCGCGCACGACCTGCAACGTCGCCTGCAGGTGTGCGCGGCGTTCCTCGAGGCACAGCATGCGCAGCGCCGCGACCCCCGGCGCGCGATCGTCCGCGCTCGCGGGCGTGCACGCGCGGCCCCGCAGCGCCTCGTACTGCGCGGCATAGCGATCGATGGTGCCGGCGAAGCCCTGCGCGACGGTCTCGCCCAACCCCGGCGCCGACGCGCCCAGCAGCGCGGCGATCTCGTCGCGCGCGTGGGCGTCCCACACGCCCGCGAGCGCGTCGCCGCGGCACATCGTCGGGGTCTCGCGCGTGCGGTCGAGCCACACCGCACCCGCCGCCGCGGCGACCGTCACCGGCACCGCCAGCGCGAACCATAGCGCGCGACCCCGCGTGCGCGCGGGCTCGAGCTGGACGAGCAGCGCGTCCATGTCGCCGAAGCGACGCGCGGGATCGCGGCTGAGCCCGCGCAGGATCGCGTCGCGCAGCGCCGGCGGCACGCGCACGCCCGCAGTGCCCTCCGCGGGCGGCGTCGGCACCTCGGCCTGGGTCGCGGCGACCAGCTCCGCGAGCGTGCGTGCGACGAACGGCCGTCGACCCCACAGCGCCTCGTACAGCGCGACACAGAAGCTGTACTGGTCCGAGCGCGCGTCGACCGGTCCGCCCTCGAGCTGCTCCGGGGCCATGTACGCCGGCGTGCCGACCAGCGCGCCGGTCTGCGTCAGCGCGGCCGGGCCCACGCTCGTCGGTGGGGCCTCGCGGCGGCGATCGTCGCCGTCGCCGAGCACGCGCGCGAGGCCGAAGTCGGTCACGCGCGCGCGCACGGGTGCGCCCGCGCGACCGCGATCGATGAGCACGTTGTCGGGCTTGAAGTCGCGGTGCACGATGCCGGCTGCGTGCGCCGCCGCGAGCCCGCGACCGGCGGCGAGGAAGACCTCGCGCACGGCCTCGCCGTCGCGCGGCTGCTCGGCGAGCCAGCGGCCCAGCGTCACGCCGTCGACGAACTCCATCGCCAGGAACAGGCGCTCGCCGAACGTGCCGACGTCGTGCACTGCGACGACGTTGGGATGCGACAGCCGCGCGAGCGCTTGTGCCTCCCGCAGCAGCCGCGCACGGCCTTCGCTGTCGACGCCGCCGGCGGTGCCGCGATCGCGCAGCAGCTTCACCGCGACGCGGCGGTCGAGCTCGGGATCGTAGGCGGCATAGACCACGCCCATGCCGCCGGCGCCGACGCGCTCGAGCACGCGGTAGCGACCCAGCCGCTCGCCGGGCACCAGCCAGTCGTCGTCGCCGCGCGCGGCCGGGCCCGATGCCAGCGTCGGCTCGGGTGGCGCGGCCACCCGCGAGCCCATCGGCCCGAACAGTCGCGCCAGCTCGGTGACCACGCTGGCGCACGCAGGGCAGCCGTCGAGGTGGGCCTCGATCGCCGCGTGCTCGCGCGGCGCCAGCTCGCCGCGCGCGAAGGCGGTGATGTCGTTCTCGTCGGGGCAGCGCGCCGTGGCGGTGCGGCTGGCTTGCTCGCTCGAGTGCACGGCTGACGCCAGGGTAGCGCGACTGATGGGCGATCGCTGCTACGCTGGGCGGGCCCACGCATGAGCGCCCGATGGCTCGATCCGTCCGCTGCGAGCCCTCGGGGCCTGGCGCGGATGGCCGTGGCGGCGGCGGTGATCGCCGGCGTCGCGCACGCCTGGCGCTGGCGCTTCCTCTGCGACGACGCGTACATCTCGTTTCGCTACGCCCGCAACTTCGCGCGGCATGGCGAGCTCGCGTTCAACGTCGCGCCGCTCGAGCGCGTGGAGGGCTACACCAACTTCCTGTGGGTCGTGGTGCTGGGCGTGCTCGATCGCGTCGGTGTCGCGCCCGAGCACGCCGCGATCGCACTCGGGCTCGCGTCGCTGGTCGCGGTGCTGCTGTGTGCCGCGGCGCTGGTGCAGCGTCTCGGCGGCGAGGCCCACACGCAGTGGTTCGCGCTGCTCGCGGTGGCGTCGTGCGCCGCGTCGCCCGAGGTCGTGGTGTGGGGCACCAGCGGCCTCGAGACCGCGGCGGCGAGCGCTGCCGTGCTCGCGACCATGGTCGCGTGGTACGACGCGCGGCCACGCAGCGCGGCGCTGGCGGCCGCGGCCGCGGTGCTGCTGCGACCCGACGCGGTGGTGCTGCTGGGCGCGTGGGCGGCGACGTGGCTGCTGCTCGCGGCGATCGATCGCTTCGCGCAGCCGTGGCCCGGTCGCACGCCGCCGTCGCGTCGCGAGCTCGCGGTCGCGGCTGTGCTCGCGATCGGACCGGTGGTGGCGCACCTGCTGTGGCGACGGGCCTACTACGGGACGTGGGTGCCCAACACCTGGGCCGTGAAGGCCCACGGCGCGGCCTTGCGCGAGGCCTGGGGCGTGGCCTACGTGCACGCATGGAGCACCGCGACGTGGTTGCCGTACCTGCCGTGGATCCTGCCGCTGTTGCGGCGTCGCGCGCTGCCGCTGCTCGCGGCGGCCGCGGCCATGGTCGCGTACGCGTGGTCGGTCGGCGGCGACTTCATGGCCTACTCGCGGTTCCTGCTCACCGCGACCGTGTTGCTCGCGGTGCTGTTCGCGTTGGCGTTGCAGCGCGGCGCGGAGCTGCTCGCGGCGCGGAGCCAGCGACCGCGGCCGGTGTTCGCGGGCGCGCTGGTGCTGGGCGTGCTCGCGGTCGCGGGCATGTCGTGGTCGGCGTCGTCGCGCTGGCACGCCGATCGGCGCAAGCCCGACGGCTGGCTCGAGGGGCGCTGGGAGGGCGTGACTGCGATGGCGCGCTTCGCCGAGGTGGGTCGCGCCGCCGGCACGTGGATGCGCGAACACCTGCCGGCGGACACGCTGATCACCGTGGGCGCGGCCGGAGCGGTGCCGTATGCGTCCGAGCTGCCGACCATCGATGCGTTCGGCCTGGTCGATCCCGTGATCGCGTCGCTCGATCCGCTGCCGCTGCGCACCGGCGAGTCGGTCCGTCCGGGCCACCAGCTGTTCGCGCCCCCGGAGTACATCCGCAGCCGCGATCCCGATCTGGTGTGCCACGCGGGCATGCGCGGCAAGGCGCCGCCGCGCGAGGCCGACGCGCGGCCGCCGTTTCGCGGCGGCTACGCGTGGGCATGCGTGCAACCCGGGCCCGGCGCGGCCATCGGTCCCGACGGCGAGGCCTTCGATCCCGGCGTGTACTGCTGCCGTCGGCCGCGCGACCGCGTGGTCGGTCCGTTCGGCGCGGCGGAGGTGGACGGTGACTGAGCCGCGCTGGCACGCCGCGATCGAGCGCGTCGTGCTGGCGCTCGCGTTGGTGTGGTTGCTCGCGCTCGCGGTGGTCTTCGCGCTGCGCGTGGGCTTCCCGCTCGAGCTCGAGTGGATGGAGGGCGGGATCCTCCACCAGGCGCTGCGACTGCAGCGCGGCGAGTCGCTGTACCCGCCACCGGGGCCCGACTTCGTGCCCTTCCTCTATACACCGCTGTACGCGATCGTCGTGGGCGCGCTGGGTCTGGTGTTCCCGCTCGACTACGCGTTGGGCCGCGTGGTCAGCATCCTCGCCGTGGTCGCGATCGCGGCCGCGATCGTCCGCGCGGTGCGGCGCGAGGGCAAGCCGCGCACGCACCAGATCGCGGCGGTGGGCCTGTTCGCGTCGGGCTACGTGTTCGGCTTCCGCTGGCTCGACCTCGCGCGGCCGGACACGATGTTCCTCGCGCTGGTGGTGTGGGCGCTGGTGTTGTTGCGCGAGTCGTGGGGCGACGCGCGCAAGGCCGCGCTGGCCGGCGTGCTCATGGCGCTGGCGTTTTGGACCAAGCAGACCGCCACGGTGTTCGTGTTGGCCTCGGGCGTGGGCGCGCTGTTGGTCGCGCCGCGGCAGCTGTGGATCTACGCCGCCGTGATCGCGGTGCTCGACGGCGGCGTGCTGTGGCTGGCCAACGCGCGCAGCGAGGGCCTGCTGTGGCACTACGTCTTCGAGCTGCACCAGGCGCATCGCTTCAACCACGAACGCTTCGCGCGCAAGACCTGGGCCATGTTCGTCCACGCGGCGCCGTGGCTCACGGTGCTGGTGGCGTGGTTGGTGATCCGCTTCGTCGCGCCATGGGGTCTGCGCGCGCGCAAGCTCGGCGGCGACGACCAACGGCTGCGTGCGCGGCTGTCCGCACACCGCGGCCTGCTGTACTGGAGCTTGATGGCGCTGGCCTCGGCGTTGGTCAGCGCGCTGGGCTACAGCACGCAGTGGGCCGAGCCCAACGCGTTTTTGCCCGGCATCCTCTTCGGCGCGGTGTGGATCGGCGTCGCGTTGCCCGGGGCCGGGCGGGCGCAGGCGATCGCGCTGGGCCTGGTCGGCGCGCAGCTGTCGTTCGCGTTGCTGCTCGAGCCGCGCTTCCAGCCGCTTTGGGATCGCGGGCTCGCCGGCTTGCGCGACAGCTATGCGTGGCAGTCGCTCGAGCGCACGATCCCCTCGACTTCAGCCCGGGCCGACGCCGCCGCGCTGCGCGAGCAGCTGCAGGCGCAGCGGCGAGAGCTGTTGGCGCTGCAGCGGCCGTGGTGGTCGGTGATCGCCGGAGGCACCGGCCACGTCGGCAGCATGGGCATCGCGGATCTCGAGCCCGCCGATCGCAAGGCCGTCGAGTCGGCGCTGGCACAGCGGGTGCGTGACGGCGAGTACGACGAGCTATGGTTCGAGGGCGAGCCGCCGCCGTGGCTGCGCGCCGCGTTGCGCGGCCGCTACAAGGTCGTCGAGCGGCGCCAGGGCCGCGCGCGCGTGCGGCCGATGTCGGGCTGGATGTCCGAAGCCGGCGTCGTCACGGCCTACGTCGCCGATCAGGTGCGGATGGCTCCGATCATCCCCGCCGAGATCCCCGAGGGCGCGCAGGTCTTGGCCGACTTCGAGGACGGGACGCTGCAGGGCGTGACGACCCACGGGGGCTACGGCCGCCGGCCGGTCGCGGGCTTCACCGGCGAGCTGCCGCAGCCTGCCGGCTACGGCGGCGAGTTCTGGCTGTCGAGCGGTGGCGCATCGGGCCAACTCGACGCCAAGGGCGAGGCCGTGATCGGCCCGGTGTCCGTCGCCGCCGGCGACGCGCTGCAGCTCGCGGTCGGCGTGGTCGGACGGCCACAGGACGATCGCGGATGCACGGTCGTGGTGGTCGATGCGCAGGACGTCGAGCTGGCGCGGCTGGGCCCGATCGGCGGCGCGGCGGTGCTGCAACCGCAGCGCTGGACTGCAACCGCTGCGGGCTCGATCCGTCTGCGCGTGCGCGACGAGGATCCCGCGGCGGCTTGTGTGCTGGATGACGTCTGGTTGATCGCCGCCGCCACGCCGTGACGGCGTGAAACTGCGTGCACAGTCGAATCTCGGGCGCGCTCCGGTTCCCAGCGCGCGCGGGCTCTGCTACGCACGGGGCAACCACGCCCGTTGGACTCCGTCCACCCCGAACGAGGATCTGCTCAGCCATGCGATTCACGCGAAGCCTCCGACTCGTCTTGCTCACGGCACTGCCGCTGGGTTGCCCCGGCGACGACACCTCTGCGACCTCCGCGGATTCGACCTCGTCGAGCGGTGGCTCCGAAGAGAGCAACACCGTGGGCGAGACCTCGACCCAGGGCACGGATTCCGCGGACACCTCCGCGGGCACCACGACCACCGCGACGATGACCACCAGCGAGACCGACTCGGCCACGACCGCGGTCGACTCGTCGAGCAGCGGCATGGGCGACAGCTCGAGCGGCATGGCCGAGAGCTCGAGCGGTGGCGGCAGCTCGACCGGTGGCGGCAGCTCGACCGGTGGCGGCAGCTCGACCGGTGGCACCACCGACGGTGGCTCGAGCGGCACCACCGGCGGGCCGCAGGCAGCGTGGGGTGATTGCTTCCCCGACGACACCGTCTGCGCCGACACCGAGGCGTGCATCCAAGGCGGTGTGCCCGGCGGCAGCTGGTGCGCGCAGCAGGATTGCGTGACCGCGGACGACTGCCCGGTGTTGCCGCCCGGCGGGACCGCGGGCGCCGCGTGTGCCGACCTCGACGGCAGCGGCACCGCCGACTGCTACATCTCGTGCGAAGCCGGCGAGACCTGCCCCGATGGCATGATCTGCGTCGCTGCGCAGGCGTGCGCGTGGCCGGTCGCGGGGTGGACCTGCAACCCGAACTACTACGCCGCCAACGACGGCTGCGATTGCGGCTGCGGCATCGTCGATCCCGACTGCGTCGACGGCAACATCGCGACCTGCCAGTACTGCGACGACGCGGGTTCCTGCAGCGCGGCGGTCGGCGGCGGCTGCCCCGGCGTCATCGACCCCAACGACACCACGCAGTGCGATCTGTCGGTCCTGTGGACCTGTGATCCGACGCTGTACGGCGACGGCACGGTCTGCGACTGCGGCTGCGGCACCGTCGATCCCGACTGCGCCGATGCGACCGCGGCCTCGTGCGACGCGTGCAACGACGCGGGCTCGTGCGACGAGAACGGCGTCGACTGCTCGCTGATCGCGCCCGACAACAACGCCGACTGCGGCGCGCCTCCGGGATGGCTCTGCGACCCGGCCTTCTACGGCGACAGCGTCTGCGATTGCGGCTGCGGCGTGGTCGACAGCGACTGCGCCGACGCCAGCGTGGCGTCGTGCCAGTTCTGCAACGACCCCGGCTCGTGCAGCGAGGGCGAGCCCGCATGCCCCGGCGCGATCGACCCCGACGACAACTCGACCTGCGATCCGCTCGCGAACTGGACCTGCAACCCGGCCTACTACGGCGACGGGTCGTGTGACTGCGGCTGTGGTGTGGTCGACAGCGACTGCGCCAGCGCCTCGGTGCTCGAGTGCCAGTACTGCAACGACGTCGGCGCGTGCTCGACCTCGTGCGCGGACATCCAGGACAACGCCAACAGCGTGTGCAACCCGGTGCCGGGTTGGACCTGCAATCCCAGCTACTATGGCGCCGACGACGGCTGCGACTGCGGCTGCGGCATCGTCGATCCCGACTGCGCCGACGCGACGGCGGCGTCGTGCCAGTTCTGCAACGACGCCGGTAGCTGCGACAACACCGGTGGTGGTTGCCCGGGCGTCATCGATGCGGCCGACAACGGCGTGTGCGATCCGACCACGGTCTGGACCTGCAACATCGACTACTACGGCGGCAACGACGGCTGCGATTGCGGTTGTGGCCTGATCGATCCCGATTGCGTCCTCAACGACGTCAACGCGTGCGACTACTGCGACGACACCGGCTCGTGCACCAACGGCGCCTCGTGCCCGGCCGACATCGACCCGGCGAACATCGGGACGTGCGCGGTGGCGGTCCCGGATGCGTGGACCTGCAACGACGCGTACTACGGCGCGGCGGACGGCTGCGACTGTGGCTGCGGCGTGCTCGATCCCGACTGCGCCGACGCGACGGTCGCGTCGTGCCAGTTCTGTGGCGATGTCGGCTCGTGCGCGGCGGGCATGGCCTGCCCGGCGAACATCAACGCCGCCGACAACGCGCAGTGCGTCTGACGCGGCCGTCGCCGCGCTGCACCACGCCGCGCCCGCCCCCGCTCGTCGGGGCGCGGGCGCGCGCGTTTCGGGGCGCAAGCGCTGCGGTGCTCGCCCCGGGGACGCGCGCACAACTCGGCCTTCCATCGCGCGGCCGCGCTCGGATATGCAGGGGATCGCAGGACCGATGTCACCCAAGGACGACAGCCACTGGCCGCCGCCGCCCTGGCGCCCACGCGATCTCGGACCGTGCACGGTGGCGTCGCCGCTGCAGCTGTCGAGTGCACCCGGCGACGAGATCCCCGACTACGTCGACGACCGCGAGCGCGTGCTCTTCGAGGTCGAGTTCCTCGAGGGCGCCACGCCGCAGCCGTCGCGCGCGTTCGAGAAGGCCGGGCCGCGCGAGCACATCTTCTTCGACCCCGGCCGCACCACGCTCGCGGTGCTCACCGCCGGCGGGCTGTGCCCGGGCATCAACAACGTCGTGCGCTCGCTGGTGCTGCACGCGTGGCACCGCTACGGCGTGCGCCGTCTGCTGGGGATCCGCTTCGGCTACGCGGGGCTCGACCCGGCCACCGGCCTGGCGCCGATCGAGCTGGATCCCGAGGCCGTGCGGCACATCCACGCGCGTGGCGGTTCGATGCTGGGCACCTCGCGAGGTCCGCGTGACATCGACACGATGCTCGATCGCCTGGGCGCGCTGGGCGTCGACGCGCTGCTGGTGATCGGTGGCGACGGATCGATGCGTGGCGCGCACGCGCTGGCCGAGCGCGCGCACGAACGCGGCGTGCGGCTCGCGGTGGTGGGCGTGCCCAAGACCATCGACAACGACATCGACTTCGTCGACAAGACCTTCGGCTTCGAGACCGCGGTCGCGATGGCGCGCGTCGCCATCGACGCGGCGCACACCGAGGCCACCTCGGCCCAGGGCGGCATCGGGCTGGTGCGGCTGATGGGTCGCGAGGCCGGCTTCATCGCAGCGCACGCGACCTTGGCCAGCCGCGACGTCAACGTGTGCCTGGTGCCCGAGGTGCACTTCCGACTCGACGGTCCCGCGGGCCTGCTCGCGCACCTGCAGTGGCGCCTGTCCGCGCGCGGTCACGCGGTCGTGGTCGTGGCCGAGGGCTGCGGCAAGGTGATGGCCGAGCAGGTCAGCCACGACGCGTCCGGCAACCTGCGCTTCGCCGACGCGAGCATGGACATCGGTCGCAAGCTCGAGCAGCGCATCAGCGCCCACTTCCGCGAGCTCGGCGTGCCGTTTTCGCTGAAGTACATCGACCCCAGCTACATGATCCGCGGCGTCCCGGCCAACGCGATGGACGCCGTGTTCTGCGATCAGCTCGCCCGCTCGGCCGTCCACGCCGCGATGGCCGGCAAGACCGACGTGATGGTCGGCCGCTGGCACGGCAGCTTCACGCACGTGCCCTTGCCGCTGGTGTTGTCGTCGACCCGCCGCATCGATCCGGACCGCGATCTATGGCTCGCGGTCACGGAGACGACGGGTCAACCGCGCTTCGTGTAGAGGGAAGAACGCCGCGCGTGCTTCCCTCTGCCGGCGCCCGTCGCCGGCCTCAATACCGCATGCGCACGATGTCGCGCGCGATCACCACCGTCTTGTGCCCACCGCACGGGTACCCGACCTCGAGCTCCACGCTCGTGCCCGGTGCACCGCGGATCGCCGACGCCCACGCATCGACCGTCGCCGGCACCTCACCGTCGACCGAGACCAGCCGCGCGCCCGCGTGCAGCACACCCTCGGCCGGCGAGCCCGGCAGCACCTGCTTCACGAGCACCGCGTCCTCACCACGCTCGATGACCACGCCGATGCCGCTGTACGTGTACGCGCGGTCGACCGCGCCGCCATGGCAATCGTGCAGTGCGACCGAGCGGATCACCGCGGTCGAAGTGGCGACGGCACCTGCGACCACGATCGCGCCGAGCACTGCGCGCCGAGCCGTACGCCAACGAGTCAGGGAGGTGAGGAGCGAGTCACGCATGGGCAGCGACCTTCCGAGGTCCGACCAGTCTCCCACCGCACGGCGGCCTTGGCCAGCTGCGCGGTTGCCGACCCGACGGCCTCGCGCGGGCCGCTGGAGCCTGCGCGCGGCCGCGCCGGCCGGGTTGTGGCCGTGCCGATTGTCGGCTACACGCGAGGCCGGCCGGACGCGGCGCGCCCCGGTGCGAAAATTTCGCAACCGGCACGCCGAGCCGCTAGCGTCCCGAGTCGAAGCCCCCCGCCCATGCGAGCGATCTCGATGACCCTCCGTGCTCCCGCTGCGTTCGCGCTGCTGGGCGCGCTCTCGATGGCCTGTCGTGCGGAGCCGGCGTCCGCGCCCGCTGCGACCGACGATCCCGGCCCTGCGCCGGCATCGGCCGCGGCGCCGTCGCCGGCGCCCGACGCGAGCAAGCCCGCGACGAGTCCGGCCGCGGAGTCCACCCTCGCGAAGGCGACCCCGACGCCCGAGCCCGAGCCCGAGCCGGAGGCCCCGCCCACGCCGGCTGCGCCCGCGGGTCCGCGCAAGGTGCTGATCCTCGGCGACAGCCTCGCGGCGACCGGCTTCGGTGCGCTGCTCGAGCGCAAGCTCGACGCGCACCCGGAGATCGAGTGCTTCCGCAAGGGCAAGAGCGCCTCGGGCCTGGCGCGGCCGGATTTCTTCGACTGGCCCGCCGAGGCCAAGAAGCAGGTCGAGGCGCGCAGCCCCGATCTCGTCGTCGTCATCATGGGCGGCAACGACGGTCAGGACATGACGCCGGCCAAGAAGAAGGGCAAGCGCGTGCCGTGGGCCGACGAGGAGGCGTGGAAGACCGACTACCGCGCCCGCGTCGACGCCTTCCTCGCCGACATCGACGACGACACGCGCAAGGTGGTGTGGCTGGGCCTGCCGACCATGGGCCTGCGCTCGCTCGAGACCAAGCTCGAGGTCATCCGCGCGATCCAAAAGGATGCCGTGGTCGCGCGCGGCGAGACCTACGTCGACACCGCACCGATGGTGACCGACGACTCCGGCGAGCTGCTCGCCAACGCGAAGGTCGGCAGCAGCCGCAAGCCGCAGCCGATCCGCGCCGAGGATCGCATCCACTTCACGATGGCGGGCTCGGAGTACTTCGCCGATCGCGTCTATCCCGAGGTGCTCGGTGTGCTCGGCCTCGCCGACGCACCTGCTGCGCCCGCGTCCGACACCAAGCCCGCGGGCTGATCCGTCGCGCGGCGCGGATCCACCCAGTTGGTGCCAGCGCGCACCAAAAAAACCCGAAAAACTCGACTCGATCCGCACCGGGGTGCCTTGCCCGTCGCGACGATCGTGGGCTAGCGTGGCGTGCCCCGTGATCCGGGGCGACGCATGCCGCACCGTACCGGCCACCGTCCCGCACCCCGAACGAACGCGTTCGGGGGGCAGCCCGCCTCGGGCTGGCGGACGGTGATCCTGGGCGCGGCGCTGTGGCTGGTGGGCGCCCCGGCCCAGGCCGCGGGCAGCGCGGACGTCGACGACGACGCGGCGACCAGCGACCGCAGCGGCAGCCCCGGGCCCAAGGCCGAGCGGACCCTGGTCAAGCACCGGGTCGTGCCCTACGAGTCGGTCGAGGACATCGCCGCCCGCTACGGCGTGACCAAGGCCGAGCTGGTGTCGTGGAATCGCGTGCTGCGCAGCGGCACGCTCAAGGCCGGCTGGGAGCTCAAGGTCCGGGCGCGCCTGGTCCCGCCGCCGCGGCAGAAGATCCGCTACGAGGTGAAGCGCGGCGACACCTGGCAGGAGATCGCCGACCGCTTCAACGTGCCCGAGGGCGACCTGCACCGCTGGAACCGCGACGTGCCGCGGAAGTTCAAGGCCGGGCAGACGCTGGTCGTGTACACCAACCCCAAGCTCCGCAAGGTCGCCGCGGTGACCTCGGGCGACCCGCGCGGCCCGGTGGCGATCCCCGGCGAGGTGGTGCTGCCCGAGTTCGACGTGCCCTCCGACGGCGTCTCGATCGGCTCGCCCAACCGCGGCCGCCTCTCGGGCGGGGTCCAGCTGCCCGAGAGCGAGCTGTACACCGTGCGCCGGCCCGAGGAATCCTTCGGCAGCAGCCACACGATCCTGCACCTGCAGCAGGCGGTGTCGGCGTGGCGGCAGCGCTCGGGCTACGACGGCGAGCTGCTCATCGGCGCGATCAGCCTCGAGCGCGGCGGCCGCTTCCGCCCCCATCGCTCGCACCAGTCGGGCCGCGACGTCGACATCCGGCTGCCCAAGAAGAAGGGCGCGAGCCCCAAGAGCGACTCACCCGCGGACATCGACTGGACCGCGTCGTGGCACCTCATCAAGTCGTTCATCGATCACGGTGACGCTTCGTACATCTTCCTCGACTACAGCCGGCAGAAGCGGCTGTACGAGGCTGCGAAGGACGCCGGCGCGACCAAGGACGAGCTCGAGGCCGCGATCCAGTACCCGCGCGCGCGCAACACCAACAACGGCGTCGTGCGCCACGAGGAGGGTCACCTGATCCACATCCACGTGCGCGTGCGCTGCCCCAAGGACCAGGCCCGCTGCGAGGACTGATCGCGGGCGGCCGTGGCGACAGTCGTCGCCACCTCGACGCGCCCGCGCACGCAAGCCTGCGGCGGATCTCGGGCCGGCGCTTCGCCGGCGCTGGTACGCGGCTTGCGAAGCGGCGCGCCGATGCGTCGCACGCTCGGTTGCACCCTCCTGTTCGCCCTCGCCTGTGACAGCGCCGACGGCGGCGACGCCGTGAGCCCCGCGCTGGGCAGCGGCAAGGCCGACGCCGCGGACCACGTGACGATGCACGACGCGCTGGCCTTCGGTGCCGATCGCGACGAGCGCTTCACCGAGGACCTGCAGTTCCACGGGTATCCCCTGGCCGTGCGCGAGGGCGCGGTCGTCACGCTCGAGCTGACCCACGCCGGCTCGGCCGCGAAGCTCGACGCGACCCTGTTCGTGTACGGCCCGCACACCAACGCGGGCTGGGGCACCGACGCGATCGCGTTCGACGACGACTCGGGCTGGGGCCGCCTGCCGCGGCTGCGCGCGCTCGAGCTCGACGACGCCGGCGACTACCTCGTCGTGGTCGGCACCCACGACGCGCGCGGTCGCGGCCGCTTCCGCATGCGCGCCGCGTGCGAGTCGGGCGAGTGCGCGCCGCCGACGGGCTGCGTGTTCGGCACCATGCTGGTCGAGCTGCTCGAGAACCCGCGCGTGGCGATCGAGTCGCACGTCGTGCTGCACGCCGGCGACGCGATCGATGCCCTGCGCGAGGCGCAGATCGTCGACGCGGTGCACGAGTCGGCCCACGACGACGTCACCACCGCGGCCGAGGCGTTCGATCGCGTCGATGGCGGCGAGATCAACGTCTACACGCTGCACGACGGCGTCAGCGGCCGTCGCTTCACCTTCATCGAGTTCGGCGCGGGCGACAACTCGTTCGGCCGCGTCTACGACGAAGGCACCACCACCGTCGTGGTCCGCGACCACGACACCGATCTGCTCGACTGCACCGTGGCCGGCTGAGCCGGGACGAGACGCGTCGGCGTCTCGCCCCCGGCCCGTGCGGGCTCAGCCGCAGACGTCGCCGACACCGTCACCGTCGGCGTCGAGGCAGCTCGATCCGGGCGGGCAGTCCGCGTCGGTCGTGCAGGCCACGTGGCCGCAGGTCGGGTCGACCATCGGGTCGCAGTTGCCACCGGTGCCGCCGTCGGTGTCACCGGTGGTGCCGCCGTCGGTGCCACCGCAGCCGCCGGGGTTGTCGCAGCACGTCGGATCGACCATCGGGTCGCAGTGACCGTCGGTGCCGCCAGAGGTGCCGCCGCAGCCCGCGGGGTCGTCGCAGCACGTCGGATCGACGTTGGGATCGCAGCCGCCCTCGGGGATGCACAGATCGCCCGCGCCGTCGCCATCGGCGTCGAGGCACACCGAGCCCATCGGACAGTCGGCGTCGGTGCTGCACGGTTGCGGACAGCTGGGATCCGTCATCGGATCGCAGGCGCCGTCGGTGCCACCGCCACACGCGGGATCGCGGGTCGGATCGCAGCCGGTGTCGCCGGTGGTCTGCGGCTCGCCGCAGTCGGGATCCTGCGCCGGGTTGCAGTTGCCCTCGGCGCCGTCGCCGTTGCCGTCGTTGCCATCGTCGGCGTTGCCGTCGGTCGCATCGCAGTCGTCGACCGAGGGATCGCACACGTTCGGGTCGTTGCCGCCGAGGTCGCCCTTCTGCAGATCACACGCGATCGTCGAGAGCAGCGCACCGAGTCCGAGTCCAAGGGGAAAGCGTCGCATCGTTCGTCCTCCGTCCAGATTCATGCCGGCACCGGTCGCATCCGTCTCACGCATCGCGAATACGAGCGACGCTCAGCCTGCGTCACACGTGGCACGCACGCGCGCCAGCAACGGCGAACCCGCGTGCGCACGCTCGAACGCAGCCGCGGCTCGGCGGGCGTCGTCGACACGATCGAGATTGCACAGCGCCGCCACGCGGGCCGCGTCGCGCTCGGCCGCCAGCGACGAGCCGGGATAGCGCTCGGCGTGGCGCTCGAGCTGCGCGAGCGCGGCCTGGGGATCGCGGCCCAGCAGCGCCTGCGCGCGGCGCAGCGCCGTCACCTCCGCGGCGTCGAAGGAGGGCTCGCTCGCCGGCGCGGGTTCGGGCGGCAGCGACGGCGATGGAATCGGCTCGACGTTGCGCGAGCGCTTGCCCTCGCGCGGCGCGGCCACGATCGCCGGCGCGACCGCAGGCGCCACCGCTGGCGTCGCGATCGCGGGCGGCGGTGGTTCGGCCGGCGGTGTGCGCGGTGCTGCGATCGCGGTAGTGCCCGCGTCGCGCTCGTCGACCGCGGCGGCCGGCGCCGGCGGGGCGTCGCCGGACAGCCGCGCCTGCGGCGTGCGCGTGGCGAGCCACACCGCCGCCGCCGCAGCGGCGCACGCCGCCATGGTCACGGCGACGCGTGGCCGCGACCACGTCGAGGGCGTCGTCGCGGCTTCGTCCGCGAGCGTCACCTCGGCGCCGGCGCGGGCCCGTGTCGCCAACGCCGCCCACGCGCGGGCCGACTCGGCCTCGCTCGGTCCGTGGGTCGCGCGATACGCTGCGAGATAGCGCTCGTGGTCGCTCATCGTTCGCCTCCGTCGCGGTGCTTGGACACGGCGAGGTGGAAGTGCTGACGCGCCAGTCGCAGGCGCGAGTACGCGGTGTTGAGCTTGATGCCGAGCAGCTCGGCGATCTGCGGCATGGCCAGGCCCTCGATGTCGGCGAGCACGAAGACCATGCGCTTGTCGTCGTCGAGATCGTCGAGGAAGGCCTCGACGATCGCCGCGGCCTGTCGCCGCGCGAGCGCCTCGTCGGGGTCCTCGCTGCGCACCAGCTCCGGCGTCACCGCGCGCGCGGGCGCAGCGGGGTGACGCTGCGCGCTGCGGCGGTGACTGCGGGCGACACGGCGCGCGATGCCGAAGAGCAGCCCGCGCATGACCCCGCGATCGTCGAAGCAGTCGCGCCGGCGGTGCAGCACCAAGAACACGTCCTGCACCGCGTCCTCGATCGCCGGCCGCGGCACGCCGAGGTTGGCGAGCACGCGCCACACGAAGGCGTGGTGGGCCTGGTACGCCCGCGCCAGATCGTCGAGCTCCGACGCCGGGGCCGGGGCCGCCGGCGGGGTCGCGCGCCCGGCGGCGCGCAGGCTGAGGATCGAGCCCACCGGATCGATTGAATGCCGCGAGCGCGGCCATCCGTCACGACGGCCGTCGCCGCGGCCGCGCGAGCACGATCTCGAGCCCCAGCAGCACGCGGCCGCCGGTCCGGGCCTGCCAGACCGGGCCCAGCTCGCGCAGCGAGAAGCTCGCGCGCCCCAGCGGCACGGCGGCGTGCGCGTCGAGGTGCACACGCAGTCGCGGGTGCACGTGCACCGCCACGCCCGCGCCCAGCTGCCACGCCGCCCACAGCACCCGGTCCGAACGCGGGTTGTCGACGTTGCGCCCGGCGCCCAGGGCCGCGCCGAGCTCCAGGCCGGTGCAGCCCGGCATCAACCGCCAGCGGCCGCGGGTGAGCTGGCCGCAGCCGCGCACGGCCGCGGTCGCGATCTGGATCGACGCGCTCGCGCCCTGCGGTGCCTTGGCGATCCGTGGCGGCAGGTACAGCGCGATCGCCTCGAGCCGCAGGAAGCGGCCTTCGAGCACCGCGGCGAGATCGATCGCGCCGCCGGCCGAGGGCAGTCCGCCGAACTCGACGCCACCGCCGACGCGCACGGCCGCGCCGGGGATCCGCCGCGGTCGCGGCGCGGGCGTGGGCTCGGGCGGGGTCGGCTCGCGCACCTCGGCGGGCGGCGGCGGCGGTGGATCCGTCGCCTCGATCGCGTCGGGCACGAGCGGTGGCAGCGGCTCCGCCTCGGCCTGCTCGATCGCCGAGGTCACCACCGCCGCGACCACCTCGGCCGCGACCGCGCAGCTGTCCACGACCCAGCGACGCGACTCGCTGCCGCTGGCCGAGGTCGCCGTGGCCTCGAGCGCGAGTCGACCGTCGTCGGTGGGCTCGATCCGGGCGTCGACCCGCAGCGCCACCGCGTCGGCCTCGCGCGGCGGCGCAGCCAGGCCCGCGCGCACGTCGGCCGCGATCGCGTCGATGTCCGGGCACGTCGACATCGGCGCGTCCCAGCGCAGCTCGACCGCGCCCAGCGAGGCCCGCGGCGCGGTCGGGGCCGGCGCGAATGCCAGCGATCGCAGCACGAAGGTGCCCAGGGCCAGCGCGCGCGTGCGGCGGGTCGGTGGCATCGGTCGGACGAAGCGGGGTTGTAGCAGGTCTTGCCGGCGTCGACCGTGGTGCATCGCGACGGCGGGTGCGTGGAGCGGGGGAGCGGACGCTTCGTTTCCTCTGCCCGTGCGCGGCCGAGCTGGTCACCCGACCCCGGTCGCTTCGCGACGAGAGCCAAGCAGTCTTGTGCGTCAGTCCACGAACGGACCGCGGTGACGGATCGGCTGACGGTGCGCTCGCCCGGTGAGCCACGCGAAGCGAGCACCCGCGGCGCCGCGCAGCGTGACCGCGCCGGGCGAGAGGATCACGGCCTGCCGCCGTGGCACCCGCTCGTCGCCCAGCTGCAGCTCGCCGTCGAGCACGTACACCAGGCCCGCGTGATCGGCTGCGACCTCGCGCGTGATGCTGGCGTCGGCGAGCAGCTCGACGTCGAGGTAGTCGACCTCGGTGCGAAGCGCCACCGGCGAGCCCGCGCCCGAGACGGTGTGGATGCGCAGCCCGTCGCGCTCGCTCACCGGCATGTCCGCGGCGGCGATGCCCTCGTACTGCGGCGCCATCTGCTTCTCGTCGGCGCGGAGGTTGACCCACAGCTGCAGCCCGCGGTTGCTCGCGCCGGGACCGGGCATCTCCGAGTGTCGCGCGCCGCGACCGGAGTTGAAGCGCTGGGTGCCGCCGGCACCGATGGCCGAGCGGTTGCCGAGGTTGTCCTCGTGGTGGAACTCGCCCGCGATCATGTACGTGAAGGCCTCGAAGCCCCGGTGCGGGTGATCCGGGAAGCCCGCGGGCTCGCGCACGTCGAAGTCGTCGAGCAGCACGAACGGATCGAGGTTGGCCAGCGCGGGTGAGGGGAACACGCGGTGCAGCGTCGCGCCGGCACCGTCGGTGGTGGCGCGCGCATCGATGCGCTGCAGGATGCGCGCGAGCCCGTCACGCGGCGGTCGCACGATGGGTGTGCCCTTGCCCTCGCAACCGATGATCGCCGGTGCGAGCACCACCGCGGGCAGACCCGCGAGCACGCGGCGCCGCGGCAGACGCATCACGCCGGCACCCAGAAGCAGAGGTTGTCGAGGCACTCCATGCCGTCGGGGCAGGTCTTGCCCTCGCTGCAATCGAGGCCGCAACCCATCTCGCCGCCGGCGAGGATCGCGTCGCAGATCACCTCGGCGGTGCCGGTGGTCGGCGGATCGAAGCAGTCGCACGCGTCGACGCAGCCGCGGATGAAGCACACGTTCGCGTCGGGGTTGCTCGAGGCCGACAGGCAGCTGACCATGCCCACGCTCTCGCCGGTCCCCATCCAGTTGCACAGCGTGTTGTCGATGGTGCCCTCGGCGTCCTTGCACGCGTTCCACTCGCCGACCACGGGCGGATCGCACGCGGGGCCGGTGGTCGAGCCGCCGCTCGAGCTGTCGGCGCCGCCGCTCGAGCTGGTGCCGCCGTCGCTCGAGCTCGAGCCCGCGCCGGTGCTGCTGCTGCTCGCGCTGGTCGTCTCGGTGGTGCTGGTGCTGGCGCCGCTCGTGGATGCGGTCGTGTCGGTGCCGCTGACGCTCGTGGTCGTGCCACCACCGTCGTCGCCACCGCACGCGGCCAGTGCGAGCATGGTCACGCCCATCCGGGCGAAGCGCTTGGGAAGCCGAGCCCATCGAGTCATGCGCCCAGCATGACCGATTGCGCACGGCACGTCAGCGGGGGTGACCCGTCGCCGCGACGGAACCCGCGGGCCGCTTCGGGCACCATGCCGCGATGCCGTGGCGGCCCCGATCCCCGTTCGCCCGCGCTTGTGCCGGTGTGTGCCTCGCCGCGGCGTGCGGCGGCGACGACACCCGCGCGGCGCCGCAGGACAGCTCGAGCTCGGGCGTGGCCACCGACGCGGGCAGCAGCGGCGGCGCGTCGAGCGGCGAGGACAGCGGCGCGTCGTCGCAGGGCGAGAGCACCGGGCCGATGCCGGATGCGGGCACGCCGGACACACCCGCGTGGGATCCGGATCCGCAGCCGGGTCCGTGCGCGATCGACCGCCCGTCGGCGCCGTGGGCCGCGGTGATCACCCGCGCGGCTCTCGACGCACACGAACTGGGCTTTTCCGCGGACGACCTCGCGCAGTCGGTGCAGTTCCAGGCCGGCGTGCTCGGGGGTGACTTCGCGCTGTCGTGGCTCGCGCCGCTGCGGGCCACGACCGCGCGCATCGGCTGCTTCGAGGGCGACGTCGCCGGCGGTTTCGATCACGCCGCGTCGCAGGCCCACCCGGTCGCGGGCGCGATCCGCCACGCCGCCGCGCTGCTCGATCGTCCGCCCGACGACGCGGCGCCCGTGGTCGCAACGCACTTCGACGACGAGGTCGCGGCGCTGTGCGAGCTGCTCGGTGGCTGCGCGCCGGCCCGGGGCGCGCTGCCGCAGCCGCTCGCCGACGCGCTCGCGCCGGTGATCGCCGCGGCGCGCGAGGGCGTCGCCGCGCGGCTGGCCGTGGATGCCGAGGCCGGCGGCGATGCCAGCTTCTGGTACGAGCACGGCGGCAACTTCGTGCACCTCGCCGCGGGACCGCTGCCGTCGGCGAGCGACGCGGACGTGCGCGCGTATCTGCTGGGCACCGTCGCGCGCGCACGGCTGTACCGCGCCGCGGCCCAGCTCGCGTTCGCGATCGAGGATGCCGCGCTGTCGCGCTTCGTCGGCCTCGCCGGTGTCGACTACACGCTGTCGACGCCCGCGGGCACGATCGAGATCCGCGACGCCGCCGCGCACGAGTATCCCGCCGACACCGCGATCGTGCTGCTGCGGCTCGACACCGGCGGCGACGACGTCTACCGCGACGAGGTCGCCGCCAACCGCAGCGCCAGCAACCCCGTGAGCGTGGCGATCGATCTGGGTGGCGCGGACGACTACGGCTACGACGTCGTCGCCGATCCCTACGATCGGCCCGAGCTGCTGCCAGCCGACGACGCGGGGCGGGCCGGGGCGAACGCCGGCTACGGCAACTACAGCCGCTCGAAGCACTTTCGTCAGGGCGCCGCGCGCAACGGCATCGCGCTGCTCTTCGATCTCGGCGGCGACGACGATCGCTATCGCAGCCTGCGCGGCAGCCAGGGCTACGCCCACCTCGGCGTCGGCGTGCTGTTCGACGACGGCGGCGACGACGACTACGCGCTCGAGGCCACCGGCCAGGGCGCCGCGAGCTTCGGCATCGGGCTGTTGATCGACGGCGCCGGCAACGACGTGCACCGCGGCTTCACGCAGGCGCAGGGCTTCGGCTCGGTCGCGGCCCTGGGCGCGCTGCTCGATCACGAGGGCGACGACGCCTACGACTGCGACATCGGTGATCCCGCGCTCGGCGGGCTGCCGGTGTACCTGAGCCCGCAGCTGCCCGACACCGGCAACACCAGCATGTGCCAGGGTGCCGGCTACGGCGTGCGCGACGACAGCAGCACGCTGTCGTCGCTCTCGGGCGGGCTGGGGCTGCTGCGGGACGGCGGCGGCGACGATGCCTACGACGCGTCGGTGTTCGCCCAGGGCACCGGCTACTGGGAAGGCACCGGGCTGCTCGCCGATCGCGACGGCGCCGATCGCTACGACGCGCGCTGGTACGTGCAGGGCGGCGCGGCACACTACGCCATCGGTGTGCTCGCCGATGGTGGCAGCGGCGACGACGTCTTCGGTGGCAGCGTGCCGCAGGTCAACGTCAGCCAGGGCGGCGGCCACGACTACAGCATCGGTGTGCTGCTGTCCGCCGGCGGCGCGGACGAGTACCACGCGCCGAGCCTGGCGCTGGGTGCCTCGAACTGCAACGGCATCGGCGTGTTCGTGGACGAGGCCGGCGATGATTCCTACTGGCTGGGCTCGGACCTCGCCGCTGGACTCGGCAACGTCAGCGGTGAGTGCATCGCGTCGCGGCCCGACGCGGTCAGCATCGGGCTCATGCTCGACGGCGGCGGTGCCGATGCCTACGTGCCGCCGGCAGGCGCGGTGCCCGAGTTCATCGCGCCCAGCGAGGGCGGCAGCTGGGGCTACGCGCGCGCGGGCCTGGCCAGCGAGCACGGCGGTGGCATCGACGCCGAGGGACCCACCGGCGTGGGCGTCGAGTCGGACTGATCGCGGCGTCAGTGCGCCGGTGCGATCGCACCCGCCAGCGCGCGCGCCAGGCCGCGGCTGGCGGGCTCGTGCAGCGCTTCGACCACCAGCGCGAGCGACTGCGCCGGCGGCAGCGCGAGCACGCGGTCGGCCAGCGCGGCATGCAGCTGCAGCGCGCCGTCGTGCTCGCGCGCGAGGCACGGGCCGGTGTCGGCGAACACCAGCGGGTGCGCGCAGACCCAGCGCTGCAGCGCGGCACGCAGCGGTGCCGGCGCGTGCGCGGCCAGGCCCTGCGCGACCACGGCGACCATCGCCTCGGGCAACGCGAGCCCGACACACGGATGCTGCAGGGGCGCTGGCTCGGGCAGCGGCCCGCGCGGTCGACCGTCGCGATCGAGCTGCGCGAGCTCGGCGAGCACCTCGCCGCCGGCGACCAGACACGCGCGCCACCCGTCGCGCTGCGGCAGCAGGCGGCGCGGCGGGCCCACGCGCACCTCGTAGGCGCGGCCGTCGATCCACACCCGCTGCAGACCGTCGCGCGACTGCACGCAGATCCGCGGCGCAGGCCAGTCGCGACGGTGCGGCGCCGGAGCGAACGCGACCGTGGGTTCGTGCACGCGGCCCGCGAGCGCGTCGGTCTGCAGCGGCGCGCAGAAGCGATCGCGGTCGCCGTCGGCGATGAAGCTGCAGCGCAGCGCGTCGTACAGCGCGGCGGTGGGGTAGGGCCCGCGGTAGCGCAGTGCGGGCGTGCCGGCCTCGCGGGCGAGCGTCGCGATCAGATCGAGCAGCACCGTGCCGGCGCCGGCCGGCAGCGCGCCGGGCACGTCGACCGCGGGGATCCAGCTCGGCGCACGCCAGTCGATCGCGGCCACGCGTGCGACCACGACGTCGCGATGCAGCAGACGATCGCAGCGGCCCAGCAGCGGGTCGCTGGCACCGCCGGCGTGCAGGGTGATCGCGTCGTCGCGCTCGGGCAGCCGCAGCCATGCGCGAGCCAGCGCGTCGCCCTGCCACGTGATCGACCACGCGAGCAGCCCGTCGCGATCGCGGCATGCGAGCAGGCGTCCGTCGCGGTCGCGCTCGAAGGTGGCAGCGGCGTCGCGCACGCGGTCGGGGCAGTCTAGCCGGCCGGCTCCCAGCGCGGCATCACGACGGCCGCGCCGTGGGCCGCCACGGCCGCGTGGCTCGAGCTGCGGCGCCGCGTGCACGCCCGTGGCGGCGCCGGGCGGCGGCGCAGCAGCAGCGGCCGCGGCCGCCGCCGCTTCGGCGCCGAGGTCG
>JAIBBS010000246.1 GCA_019694555.1 Nannocystaceae bacterium | reverse complement strand
CCCGCGCCTGCGATACACATGACGGCGTCGCATGCCCTACCGTCCTGGATTCCTGCAGCGCGCTCGCCTCGACCTCCTCGCCGCCGTGCTGCTGCTCGGCAGCAGCGCCTGCGCCGACGATGGCGACAGCGGCGACGGCCAGGGCGGAAGCAGCGGCAGCGACGGCACCAGCAGCGCGAGCGGGGACAGCAGCGCCAGCGCGGGCACCACGGCGGGCACGACCGCGAGCACCTCTGCCAGCACCAGCGGTGGCAGCAGCAGCGACGGCGGCGGCACCACCGAGGCGGCCGACAGCGGCAGCAGCGACGGCGGCAGCACCGGTGGCAGCACCGGCGGTGGCGTGTGCGAGGACATGATTCCCGCGGTCGTGACCGACATCGACGAGACCCTGACGTTGTCCGACGCCGAGTTCCTGCTGCAGCTCGCCGACGGCAACTACGATCCGGTCGAGCGCGACGGCGCCTCGGAGATGATCAACGGCTACTACGATCGTGGCTATCGCGTGCTGTACCTGACCTCGCGCGCCGAGACGCTCGTGACCGCGATCACCAACGAGACCGCGCGCGAGGCCACCGAGCGCTGGCTGATGGAGCACGAGTTCCCGCTCGACCCCGACAAGACCATGGTCATCCTGTCGCCCAACCTGGTGCTGGGTGACTCGGCGCAGGCGTACAAGGCCGACGCGCTGATGTCGTTGCAGGCCGAGGGCTGGGAGTTCGACTACGCCTACGGCAACGCGACCTCGGACATCGGCGCCTACGCCGAGGCCGGCATCGCGCTCGACCACACCTTCATCATCGGACCCCACGCCGGCGAGGGCGGCACGATGGCCGTCGCGGGCGACGGCTGGGTCGACCACGCGTCGATGTGGTTGCCGGGCGTGCCGATGGTGTGCGAGGCCGCCTGAGCTCGACGCGTGCTCCGTCGATGGAGAGGACGCTCCGCTTCCTCGACGGTCTCTCGGTGCCGATGGAGAGGACGCTCCGTCGGCGTCCGCCGACGGCGTCTCAGTCGTCCGCGCGGCAGTACTCGTCGAGCGCGAGCGTGAGTCGACCGCCGCGCAGCTCGAGCGTGCCGACGAAGCGGTAGTCGTGCTCCGGTGCCTGCGACAGCGGGCTGCAGTACGCGCTGCAGTCGCTGCCGCCGCAGCGGAAGTCCTCGTGATCGAGGCACACCGCGGAGAGCCCCTCGCCGAGCTGGTAGGCGCAGCCGATCTCGTAGCCGCAGCTGTTGTCGCAGCACTCGAACTTGCAGCCGCGCTGGCTGCAGATCAACACGCCCTCGGGATTGCCCTCGAGCGCGAGGCGGCGGCCCACCGGCGCGTCGGCGGCCGGCAGGCCATCGTCGCCGAACAGTGACGCGAGCGCGACGATCTCGGCGTCGGCGCAGCCACCTTCGGCGACGCTGTCGACGTCCGGATCCTCGCGATCGTCGGGGTGCTCGTGGATGCGATAGCCCAGCAGCGCACCGCAGCCGACCGCGACGAGCAGCGTGCACAGCGTTGCGGTCGCGCGCAGCGTCACCACCTCGTCAGCTTTGCCACGCGGCAACCGCCGCGTCAACCGCCGGGGTCGCTGCGACGCCAGCGATAGGAGGCCAGCAACGACGCGAACAGCAGCGCGAAGCCCAGGCCCACCCACGCGAGCGCCTGGCCCGTGTGCGACTGCGGCAGCACGCGGTGCACGTACGCGCTGGCGAGCTGCGCGCCGCTGGCCGCCGGCACCAGCCACGGCAGCTTGGTGCCCGCGCGCAGGCTCGCGAGTGCGGTCACCACCAGCAGCGCAGCGTCGAGCCACAGCGTGTGGTGACGCCACCACGCGCCGCTGTGATCGAGACTCCAACAGGCCAGGTACACGCACGCGAGCACGCCGGTGCCCAGGCGCACGCACGC
This sequence comes from Nannocystaceae bacterium, assembly GCA_019694555.1. Lineage (GTDB taxonomy): Bacteria > Myxococcota_A > Polyangia > Nannocystales > Nannocystaceae > Xiheibacterium. Next base: position 8,816 of record JAIBBS010000246.1, on the reverse strand, counting down.
CGGTCGGCTCGCACGCAGCAGCGCCCACTGCGGCGGCTCGGGTGGCCACGCGGCCTCGTCGCGGTAGGGATCCCGCGCGAGCGATGCCGCGGGCTCGGCCTCGAGCAGGGTCGGCCGACGCAGGGCGTGCAGTGCGAGCGTGACGGCGGCGAGCGCCGCGACGGTGCCGAACCACTGCGGCAGCATGACCGCGGACAGACCCAGGCTCGCGGCCACCGCCAGCCACACACCGAGCTCACGGCGCAGGAAACGGGTCGCCAGCAGCGCGGCGACCGGCACCGCGAGCGAGGTGTCGATGAAGCCGGGATGGTGCGTGACCCAGAACGATGCGTGCAGCAGCAGCATCACGCCCCAGCCGATCCACACCGCATGCTGCGCCCGCGCGGCGACGCGCTGCCCCCACTCGTCGAGCGCGACCTTGCTCGCGATCTCGCGACGGGTCCACAGCGCGGCGGCGAAGACCGCGAAGAGCACCACCGCGATCCCGCGGCTGCCCGCGGTGCTCGAGGCGCCGCGCAGCCACCACGGCAACGCCGCGAGCACGCCCGCGCCCAGCACCGGGACCGCGATCACCGAGGCCGCGACGCGCAGCTTCAACGCGCGCACCAGCAGCCACAGCTTGGCCGCGGCGCTGCCGACCCACAGCGCCGACGCGATCGCGCCGGCGATGCCCAGGTGCGGCGCGGTCTCGGTGTGCAGCGTCAGATCGGCCTGGAACGCCGCGGTCAGCAGCGCCAGCATGAGCGCCGGCCGACGCAGCCGCAGCTGCATCAGCAACGCCACGCCTGCGACCAGGGCCCACGCGTACGCCTCGGCGATGGCCGTGATCGCGAGCTGACCGTGGGTGCCCAGCTGCGACAGACCCGAGCGCTGCAGCGTGATCATGCCCCACAGCACGACCGCGGCGCTGACGAGGTAGAGCGGGTTGTACTGGATGAACCACCGGTGCAGCAGCGCCAGGCGCGGCGGTGGTGGAGACGCGATCGCATCGTCGGGGTCGGCTTGCATCGCTTCGTGGCGGTGCAACCGACATGCCGCGGGTCCGAGGCCGCGATCGCGACCGGTGAGCGTGCGCGGACGGGGGGCGTGCGTGCCACGGTGGCACGGCATCGCCCGACGCGCGCGCGCGGACGTCAATCGAACGCGGCGCGATGCTCCAGCACGAAGCGCGCGAGGTCGATCGGCGCGCGACCGGTCAGCCGCTGCACCGCGTCGGTGGGCGCCGCGGCGAAGTCGGTGGTGCGGACGTGGTCGTAGAGCTCCAGCAATCGGTCCACCACCCACGCCGGCGCGCCGCCCTCGATCGCGCCGGCACGGAACGCCGCGTCGTCGACGTCGAGGCACGCGACCTCGCGATGCAGCACCTCGCCGAGGATCGCGGCGACGTCGTGGAAGCTCAACCCCACCGGGCCGGTGAGATCGTAGCTCTTGCCGTCGTGGCCATCCTCGGTCAGCACCGCCGCGGCGCAGCGCGCGAGGTCGCGGGCGTCGACGAACGCCATCTTGGCGCCGCGGGTCGTCGCGGGCAGCACGCCCGATCGGATCGCGCCCGCGGCCATGAGCAGGTTCTGCATGTAGAAGCCCGCACGCAGGTGCACGACGGGCACGCCGCTGTCGCGCAGCGCGGCCCAGCCACGCGCGTGCAGCTTGCCCATCAGCGGCGGGATCGACTCGTCCTCCACGCGGATGCCACCGAGCTTGGCGATGCGTGCGACGCCGGCGGCCGCGGCCGCGCGACCGAGCGCGCGCTCGATCGCGGGCAGCTCGGGGCACGCGGGCGTGGCCACGTACATCGCGTGGACCCCGGCCAGGGCCGGCGGCAGGACCCGCTCCAGACCGGCCGGGTCGAGCAGCGGCGCCGCGATCACCTCCACGCCCGGCGGCAGGGTCGTCCGCGCTCGCTCGGCATCGCGCACCACCGCGCGCACCGCATGTCCCTGGGCGACCAGCGCCCCGACCACCCCTGAGCCTGTCGTACCGTTGGCGTTGTAGACGAGAATCATTCGCGCGCTTCTCCTGCCAAGGATGTACGCGGCGCGGCGGTGGGCGGTCGATGGGCAATTCGGCTCATGCCACATCCGCTACCCTCGCTCGCGACGATGGTGCGGCTTGCGGCGCTGCTCGGCGGGCTCTCGGTGGCCTGCGACCTGGCGAACGACTTCCCGCCGGGCAAGGCCATGCGCACCGCCGTGTTCGCGACGGCGCTGGCGCGCGCGGCGGGACTGCAGGCCGACGAGATCGCGGACGTGTACTACGCGAGCCTGCTGCGCTACCTCGGCTGCACCGGCTTCGCGCACGAGGAGACGGTGTACTTCGGTGCGGGCGACGATCGACTGCTGCGCAACGTGATGTGCATGGCCGACGCGGCCGACCCGCTGCGCACGCTCGGCGCGATCGTGGCGCGGCTGGGACGCGGCGCGCCGGCGCTGGCGCGGGCGCGCGCGGTGTGGCGCGTGGTCAGCGGTGACGCACCGCAACAGCACGCGCGGGCGCAGACCGAGACCTCCATCGGCATCGCGGGGTTGCTGGGGCTCTCGCGCCTGGGCACGGCGCTGTCGCAGGTGGTCGAGCGGCACGACGGCCGCGGCGCGCCGCGTGGCCTCGGCGGCGAGGACATCGCCATGGTCGCGCGCGTGCACATCATCGCCGACATCGTCGAGATCGCGCACCACCGCGAGGGCCGTGCGGGTGCGCTGGCGGTGCTGCGGCGACGTCGCGGCGCGCACTTCGACCCCACGATGACGGCGGTCGCACTCGCGCACGCGGACGGGTTGTTCGCGGCGATCGAGCGCGCCGATCTGTTCGCCGCGTTCCTCGACGCGGAGCCGGTGGCGCTGCGCTGCGACGAGGCCCAGGTCGACACCGTGGCCCGTGCGTTCGGCTTCTTCGCGGATCTGAAATCGGTCTACACGCTGGGTCACTCGGCCGGCGTCGCGACGCTGTGTGCCACGGTCGCGGCAGGGTTGGGCCTCGGGGCGGACGAGACGCGACTTCTGGTCCGCGCGGCGCACCTGCACGACCTCGGCCGCCTCAGCGTGCCAAACCGCATCTGGGACCGGCCGGGATCGCTGGGCTTCGCGGAGTGGGAGCGCGTGCGGCTGCACGCGTACTACACCGAGCGCGCACTGTCGGCGTGCGACGAGCTGCGACCGCTCGCAGCGATCGCCGCGGCGGCGCACGAACGCATCGACGGCCGCGGCTATCCCCATCGCTCGCCCGGCGCGGTGCTCACGACCCCCGCGCGGATCCTCGCGGCCTGCGACGTCGCGCACGCCATGGGCGAGCTCCGCCCCCACCGCCCTGCCCGCGACCTCGACGCGATCGCCAGCGCACTGGCCGAACCCGGCTTCGACCGCCGCGTGGTCGCGACCGTGCTCGCGGCCCTGGGCGCGCGCCAGCGCACGCCGCCACAGGCCCCCGCAGGCCTGTCCCCACGCGAGGTCGAGGTGCTCGTACTGCTGGCGCGGGGCAAGACCAACCGGGAGATCGGCATCGTGCTCGGCATCTCTGGCCGCACCGTGCAGAACCACGTCGCGCACATCTTCGACAAGCTCGGCGTGGGTTCACGCGCCGCGGCGGCGCTGTTCGCGATGGAACACGGGTTGTTCGCGCTCGGCGACGCGTGACGCGGGGGGGCTGGGAGCGAGGCGACCCCCACCGCGCGGCGCGACGCGCTACCTTCATCCCGCGATGGCGAAGCAGCCGACCGAGGCGCAGGTGCACCACGACTTCGAGTACGCCGACGACCGGATGCTCGATGCGCTCATCGCCGCGTTCCGGGAGCAGCACGAGCGCGAGCACGGCGAGCGGCTGGCCATGCACGCGCGGCGTGAGCTGGGGCGCGGCAAGGTGCGGGTGACGTTCCGGGTGGTCGCGGCGGCGCGGCGGCGTTGAGCCGCGCGGCGTCCGGCGTCGCGATCGGCCTGCGTCGCGGTACGGCGCGGCGGGTGCCTGCTACAGTGCCGTGCGCGGTGTTCCGGCGCGATGGCTCGGCGATCGGCTGGTTGCTGCGCCCGTGGCGGGCGCGGCAGCGCGGGCTCGCGCGCGCGGGTCGGGTGTCGCTGGTCGCGGCTTCGCTGGCGCTGTCGATCCTGCCGGCGATGATGCTGTACTACGGCATCGACGACTGGTGGTGGGACGGCACGCTCGCGGTGACGTCGATGGCGTGGCTGGGCGTGCTCGTGTTCGACGAGCTCGCGGAACGGATCGCCGGCCTGCGCGCACGCGCCATCGTCGGCCTGCCGCGCGTGGGATTCTTGGTCGCGGGCCTGTTCGTCGGCATCACGCTGGGCTACGTCGTGCTGTACCACTTCGGCTGGTCGCCCGGTCGCAGCGTCGCCACCGTCACGCGCGACTGGTGGCGCACGATGGGGATCCTCGTGCCGGTCATCGGCCTGACCGTCGTCGTCGGCGCGTCGCTGTGGTACCGCGCCGAAGCGTTCCGGTTGCAGGGCGCGGCCGCGACCGCCAGCTTCGCCGTGCTCACGCGGCAGATGCAGCCGCACCTGCTGTTCAACGCCCTGAGCGCGCTCAAGGAGCTCACGCTCGACGATCCCGGCCGCGCCGGCGCGCTCGCGCAGCGACTCGCGGATCTGTACCGCCTGATCCTGCAGGCCGCGGCCGAGCCCACCATCACGCTGGGTCGCGAGCTCGCCATCGTCGACAACTACCTCGGCGTCGAGCAGGTGCGCTTCGAGGACCGGCTCGCGTTCGCGCTCGACGTGCCCGCGGCGCTGCACGAGATCGCGATCCCCAGCCTCATGCTGCAGACCCTGGTCGAGAACGCCGTGCGGCACGGCATCGCCAAGTCGCGCAGCGGCGGTCGCATCGACGTCCGCGGGCACGAGCAGTCGGGCACGCTCGTGCTCGAGGTGCACAACACCGGCGCGCCGCTGGTGCCACCGCCTGCGCCCGCGCCCGCCGAGGATGCCGACGCGCCGACACCCCGCGGCGGCGTCGCCAACACCCGCGCGAGGCTGGCGCTGATGTTCGGCGAACAGGCACGGCTGTCGATCGGCAGCGACACCGACGGCACCTGCGTGCGCATCGAGCTGCCCACCGGAGCGCGCGCATGACCGCGATCGAACCCGACCAGGCGATTCGGATCCTCGTCGTCGACGACGAGCCCCTGGGCCGACGCGCGGTCACGCGGCAGCTCGCCGCGCAGTTCCCCCATGCGGCCGTGCACGAGGCCCGCGACGGCTTCGAGGCGCTCGAGCAGGTACGCACGCTGCAGCCGCAGCTGCTGTTCCTCGACATCGAGATGCCCGAGCTCGACGGCTTCGACGTGCTGCGCCAGCTGCCGCTGCCACGACCCAAGGTCGTGTTCGTGACCGCGTTCGAACAGTTCGCGCTGCAGGCCTTCGAGGCCAACGCCTGCGACTACCTGGTCAAGCCCTTCACGCCCGAGCGCTTCGCGGCGACCTGCGCCCGCGTCCGCACCGCGCTCGACGTCGACGCGCGGCTGGCCGCGCTGGAGCGCTCGCTCGCCGGCAACGGCGGACACCTGGTCCGCCTCGCGCTCAAGCTCGCCGGCCGCGTCGACGTGGTCGCGGTCGATCGCGTCGCGTGCTTCATCAGCCGCGATCACTACACGTACATCCACGCGGACGGGCGCGAGTACATCAGCGAGCTGTCGCTGGTCCACCTCGAGGAGCGCCTCGATCCCGCACGCTTCTGTCGCGTGCACCGCAGCGCGATCGTCAACCTCGCCCACGTCGTGCGCGTGGGCGAGGGCGCGGCCGCCGAGGTCGAGCTCGACGACGGCCAACGCGTGCCGCTGTCGCGACGCAACCGTGCGGCGCTGCTGGCCCGGCTGCATCCCGAGGGTTGAGTACCTGTCCGCGGATGCGGACGGGCTCTGCTCGCGGAGCGAGCGGACGGTGAAGGGTCCCGTGACCGGCGCGGCCGGGCACGAGAAGAGGAAACGGAGCGTCCGTTCCATGGCGCCGCGATCGGACGCCGCCTGGTCGGCGCGATCGACCGCCTGGTCGGTCCCCGGCGGCGCCCGCGGGCGGGCCTGGACATGCTGCGTGACGATGCTGCCCCTTCGTTCCCTCGGCCGCGCACCCGCGTGCCTGGCCGCGCTCACCCTCGTGTGCGGCCTCGCGCGCTCCGCCGCGGCCGCCGAGCCCTCCGTCACCGCCACCGCAGCGTCGCCGACGGCCGCGACCGTCGAGCCCGCGCGCCGCGGCCCGCCGCCCCTGCGACCGCGACGCTGGTCGATCCACGCCGGCTACTTCGGCGAGTTCCTGCTGCACCCGGGCGCCTTCGCGGGCGCGGGCGTGCGCCTGGTCGGCGTGCCGCGGGCGGAGCTCGTCGTGCAGGGCACGCTCGCGACGTGGGTGCACCGCCGCAACAGCATCGGGCTCGCGGCTTACCCCGAGCTGATGGGTCGCGTGCACCTGGGCCGACGCGTCGCGCTCGAGGGCACCGTCGGCGTGGGTCTGCTGCACAGCTGGCTCGCGGCACCGGTGTTCGCGCTCGACGACGCCGGCGTGCTGCACCGCGCACCCAACCGCGGTCGCAACGCGGTGATGCCGACCGGCAGCTTCGGCGTCGCGATCGAGACCCGTCACGTCGCGCCGTTCGTGCGCCTGGCCGGCTTCGGCCAGTACCCGTTCAACCACCACATGCTCGCGCACTTCGCCCTGATGCTGGGAGTCCGTCTATGACCACCACCGCTCGCTTCGCCCTGCTGACCCTGCTCGCGTCCACCGCATGTTCGCCGTACCAGACCGAGGGCGAGTTCATGTTCCTGCGCCAAGACGACGCCGAGCTGCCGATCTGGGTCCGCGGCAACCTCGACTCCGGCACGATCGTGATCTGGCTCAGCCCCGGCCCCGGCGATCCGATCGAGGCCTTGCGCGGCGCCGGCACCGATCTGCTCGAACAGCACGTCGGCGTGGTCTACTGGGATCAACGCGGCTGCGGCACCGCACAGGGCAACGCCAGCCCCGAGAGCTTCACCGTCGAGCAGTTCGTCGACGACACCGACGCGGTGGTCGAGCTGGTGCGCCAGCGCTATCACCCCGAGCACGTGTTCCTGCTGGGCCACAGCTGGGGCGGCACACTGGCGACCGCGTACCTGCTCGACCCCGTGCGGCAGGCGAAGATCTCGGGCTTCATCGATCTCGCCGGCAACCACGACTTTCCCACGGTGTTCCCGATGAAGCTGGCGTGGTTGCAGCAGTACGCCGAGGAACAGCTCGCTCGCGGCCACGAGGTCGCGCACTGGCGCGGCGTGCGGGACTGGGCGGCCTCGCGGCCGCCGCTGGGCATCGCGAGCTTCGAGCACTGGTCCGGCTTGGTCGAGGAGACCAACGCGGCGTTCTTCGATCCCGATCAGGACATCGAGGTCTCGTTCGATCTCGTGTTCCGCTCCGGCGGTTCCGCGCTGGCGTACCTGCAGGTCAACCGCGACTACGTGGTCGACAGCCTCTATCGCGACGACGCAGCCATGCGCGCGATCGCCTTCCGCGACCAGATGCACCGCATCACGCTGCCGGTGCTCGCGCTGTGGGGTCGGCAGGACGGCATCGTGCCGCTGCCGGCGGCCGACGACGCGCTCGCGCAGTTGGGCACGCCCGCGGCCCTGCGCGAGCGCGTGGTGATCGAGCGCGCCGGGCACTTCACCTTCCTCGAGCAGCCCGAGGCCTTCGCCGACGCGGTGGTGGACTTCGTCGATCGCACGGTCGCCGCGAGCGACGGCACCGCGGGCGGGCCCCCCGCCGGGTGAAGGATCCGGCGCCGCCAGACCGTGCATGCTCGTCGGGCGGCCACGGCCGGCCGCCCGCGAGCCTTGACCATGACCTTCGATCTCCGTGTCCTCTCCCTCGCCGTCGTGCTCGCGCACGCCGGCTGCCACGACGGTGGCGATGTCGATCCCTCCACCACCAGCGCCAGCGATGGTCCGACTGCGGGCAGCTCGTCGAGCGGCGATCCCGGCACCAGCGGCAGCGGCTCGTCGGGCAGCACCGAGTCTGGCACCAGCGCGGCCGACAGCAGCGGCGGCGAGTCGACCACCGGCGAACCGGACGCGATCGAGCTGGGCGCGGTGTGTCCGCTGGGCGAGCGCATCGGCGAGGTCACGATCCTCGCAGTCGACGAGGTCTCCGCGAGCCTGTACGGCCGCATCTTCGACAAGCCCGATCCGTGGATCGGTCCGGCCGAGCTCGACAACGGCAGCTGCGCGTACCATGCGTTCCAGCCCGGCGGCTGCCAGGGCTGCAGCGCCCCGCAGGTGTGCGCCTACGATGGCAGCTGCGTCGATCCGCGGCTCGCGTTCACCGATGCCACGCTCACCGTCGACGACGGCAGCGGCGAGGTCGTGATCGAGGCCGACCCGATCACCGGTGATCTCTACGGCGGTGTCGCAGCCGACGTGGCCGCGGTCACGCTGACGCTGCACTTCGGCACCGTCGACGTCGCCTTGCCGCCGCTGGGCCTCGCCGCCGACCTCCCCGATCTCACCACCATGCTGCAGGGCGACAGCACCGCGCCGACCGCCTTCGACGCGACCTGGACCGCGCGCGACGACGACAGCCGCGTGCACACGGTGATCCCGATCAACCACCACGCGCAGGGTCCGACCTTCACGGTCTGCGACGTGCCCAGCAGCGCCGGTGCCTTCCACGCCGACGAGGGCATGCTGGCCCCGCTCGCGGTGGTCACGGGCCTCGAGTACCAGGGCACGTGGGTGAGCAACACCGCGGCGGTGCACACCGCGCTCGGGTGCGTCGACGTGCGGCTGGGCCGCGAGGTCGACGCGCCGTGACGCGCGACCCCGCCCAACGCGTCGCACCGTGAGACCTCGG
>JAIBBS010000045.1 GCA_019694555.1 Nannocystaceae bacterium | reverse complement strand
ACTGAGCGCAGCGCGCGAGCGGAGGCCGAGGCCGCGCCGCCAGCGAGCGAAGGCCCAGGCCGCGCCGCCAGCGAGCGGAGGCCGAGGCCGCGCCGCGCTCACTTCGGCGCCGCGGCCCGCGGCGCCTCGAGCTCGAGGTCCTGCAGCAGGTCCTCCAGCGCGATGCGCTTCTCGAGCCGTTGGCTGTTGAGCTCGACCACGCGGCGGCCGATGCGGTCGCCCTCGCGGCTGAACTCGTCGAGCCGCTTGCTGAGCTTGGCCCGCAGCCCGCTGGCGGCCGGATCCTTCTTGATCGCCTCGAGGTTGGCGCGGGTCTCGCTGGCGCGCTGGTCGAGCTCGACCTTCTGCCGCTCGAGCCCGTCGATCTCGGTGTCGATGCGACCGATGGCCTGCCGCAGCTCGACGATGGGCTGCAGCTGCTTGCGCAGCGCCGGCGTGAGCGTCGCCTGCGCGACCAGGCCCTCGAGCAACCCCAGCGAGCGCGCGTCCCAGATCGACAGCGACGTGACCGACGGTGTCTGCTCGATCACCGTCACGCTGGCCTCCTCGCCGGGCTTGGTCACGGTCACCGGCACGAGGTAGCCGTCGGGCAGATCCTCGGTGCCCTTGGGCCGATCGACCAGCTCGTAGTTCCAGCCGGCCTTGCCGTGCCGCACCAGCACGGTGAAGTTGCCCATCGACTTGGGCCCCTTGGCGCGCCAGGTCGTGGTCGTGCGCGCGAAGGTCTCGACCTCGAGCACGCCGCGGACGATCCGCAGCAGCTGCATCTGGTCGCCGGAGTAGGTCGCGCTCGAGCTCACGAGGATGCCGGGCTCGACCGCGAACGGCAGCGTCGCGCTGACGCCGGCACCGACCGCCTCCGACAGGCCCTCGCCGACGAAGCTGTCGCCCGAGTAGATGCTGATGGGCCCGGGCTCGAGCTGGAACGGCGTGCTGTTCTTGAACCGCACCACGCGGTACGGATTCGCCTCATAGCCCACGCCCGCGCCGCCCGGGCGGTACAAGAAGGTCTGCTCGCCCTCGACCTCCTGGTTGAGCACCGCGACCATGGTCGAGTTGCCGTTGGGCACGGTCACGCGCTCGCGGAGATCGAAGCTGGTCAAGCCCGCGATCTGCTTGCTGCGCGCGCTCGCCAGGGTCGAGCGCCGCAGCGCCTCGTAGTCGATGGGTTGGTCGGCCGGCTTGTCGGCCGGGGTCACCGGAGCCGTCGTGCTGGTGCTGGGCCCCGCGTCGTAGCGACCGCTGCGATCCTTGGCCTTGTTCTTGGCCGGCCGTGAGGGCTTGGCCGCGCGCGACTCCTCGCGCTTGCGCATGTCGCCTTCGCCCTCGTCGTAGTCGTCGAGCTCGGCCTCGGCGACCTTCTCCGGCTCGGGCATGGGCTCGTCCGGGGGCGGGACCTCCTCGAAGCTGGTCTCACCGACTGCCACCTGGGCCCGGCGCGCGACCCCGGCCTCCGTCAGATCGGCGCGCTCGAGCGTGCGCGGCGTGTGCAGGTCGTATCGGAACGCGATCGGCTCACCCGAGGTCAGCGACAACACGACGTCGTTCCAGTCCTCGCCGCTGGTGTTGTCGACCACGGCCCAGCCCTGCAGCAGCGCCTTGCCCTTGCCCTGCGGCGGCAACACCACGCGGTAGGTCGGCTTCCACATCGGCGCCGCCACGACGTAGCTGACCGCGAGGTCGTGCGCGCGCTTGCCCGCGAGCCGCACCACGACCTCGACCTGTTGGAACATGCCCTCGCCGGCGCTGGCGTCGAGGCGGCGGTTGAGCTGCAGCGCGAGGTCGCCGTCGCGCAGCACCACGCCGAAGATCTTCGACAGCCGCACGGTCTGCATGGTGTCGCCGGCCAGCAACGTCACGCGGTGATCCTGCTGCGGGCCCTCGGCCGCGGGCAGGCCCGCGCGCATCGACCGAGCCGTGGGGTCGGGCTCGTTGACGATGCGCTCGACCATCACGATGCGACCGTGGATGCGGCCCTCGAGCGTGCGCAGCACCACGTCGGTGCCGCGCAGGCCGTCGAGCACCTCCGCGAGGCTGCCGCGACCGGGCGCCAGGGTCGACAGCGCCGCGCTGGCCCAGCTCTCGGGATCGAGCGGCATCGACACGCTCACGGCCTTGCCGGTGCTGCGATCGATGACGGTGAGGCTCTTGAGCAGATCGTCGACCTGGTCCTTGCGCACCTTGATCGCGAGCGCGTCGCCCTCGACCTCGCCGTGGCGCTCGAAGTAGCCGATGCCGTTGCGGTACAGCACCACCCGCTGCAGCGCGAGATCGGTCTCGGCGGTGGGGTAGGCGCTGCGTCCGTGGGCACAGCCGAGCGCGAGCGTGGCGAGCAGCAGGATCGAGCGGAGGCGGGCGGACGCGGACATCGCCGCGCACGGTAGCGCGGCCGGCACTGCGCCCCGAATTTTCGGGCGAACGCAGCGCTACTCGACCAGCCGGATCTGCTGCACCAGCGACGGCTCGACCGGCACCATGCCGAGCTTGCCGCGGGCGATCTCCGCCACCTGATCGGGATGCCGCAGGTACGCGCGCTCGGCCAGCAGCCGTCGCTTCTGCTCCTGCAGCCGCGCCTGCTCGTCGGTGAGCTCGGTGATCTCGGCGCCCAGCGCCAGCACCCGCGCCGACGCGCGCACGCGCACGATGCCGGCGGCACACAGCGCGAGCACGAGCAGGCCCAGCAGCATCGAGGTGCCGGCCGGGGCGCTGCCGCGGCGCAACCGTGGCAGCGGCACCGCGCCGGCGATGTCGCCGACGCGGCCCCAACCGTGGGCCCAGGCCTTGGGCACCGACTTCATCGCGTTGCGGCGTCGCGTCGTCGCGCCGCCGTCTGCGTCGGGGGATCCATCGCGGTTCGTCATCACACGCGCTCCAGCACGCGAAGTCGGGCGCTGCGCGCCCGGGGGTTGTGGGCGAGCTCGTCGTCGGCCGCCGTGACGCCGCCGCGGAACTCGGGGGGAATCGCGAACGCCGGACGCGGGCGCTCGTGCTCGCGCAACGGCACGTGCGCCGGCATCGGCGGCGGGCTCGACAGCGTCGCGAAGCGCTGCTTCACGCGACGGTCCTCGAGCGAGTGGAACGAAATGATGCCCAGCCGACCGCCGCGCGCGAGGCGATCGGGCGCCGCGGCCAGCAGCGCATCGAGCTCGCCGAGCTCGTCGTTGACGTGGATCCGCAGCGCCTGGAACGTGCGCGTGGCCGGGTGCACGCGCGCGCCGAGCTTGCGCCGCGCCGGCGCGCTCATGGCTGCGGCCACGACCTCGGCCAGCGCGAAGGTGGTGCGGGGGCGCGCGCGCACGATCGCGGCGGCGATGCGCGGCGCCTCGGGCTCCTCGCCGAGCTCGCGGAGGATCCGCGTCAACGCTCCGCCGTCGATGTCGCCGAGCACGTCGGCGGCACTGCGACCGCGCCGCGGATCCATGCGCATGTCCAGCGGCGCATCGACCCGCCACGAGAAGCCGCGTGCACCGCGATCGAGCTGCAGCGACGAGACCCCGAGGTCGGCCAACACCGCGACGACCTCGGCGCCGTCACCGGCGTGGGCCGCGAGCACCTCGTCGAGCTGCGCGGCCAGGCCCGAGAAGGGACCGTCGATCAGCACCAGCGCGCGCGCGCCGAGCACCGCGCCCAGGCGCGATCGCGCGATCGCCAGCGCGTCGGGGTCGCGGTCGAAGCCCACCACCAACCGCGGCGGGGCACAGGCAGCCTGCGCGATCGACTCCAGCAACGCCAGTACGTGACCACCGAGCCCGACGGTCGCGTCGACGAGAACCCCTGCACCTGTCCGAGAGAACACCGGGGTCAGCGCGCGGCAAACCTCACGCACGAGCACGGACACGTGTTCGGTCGCTTCGCCCACGGACCCCTAGCCCGTGCCAAATCGCCCCCCGGCGGTCAAATTTCGCGCGACCGCCCCCGATCGTGCGCGTAACCGTTGACCTCGCGGCGGAGAATTCCGTAGCGTGCGCCCCTCGGAGCAGGCCCCGCCGATGATGCAGCCCGCGCGCGCCAAGACCTACCGGCAATTGCAAGAAGCGTCGGAATTGCTGTGGGAGAAGCTGGGGATGCTCTCCGAGACCCAGCGGGTCGAGTTCGACCAGCGGTTCCTGATGTCGTGGATCTACCACGACTTCGCGCTCGAGGGCACGGTCCTCAACGTCGCGGAGATCAAGGCCGCGATCGACGACGAGATCATCAGCGCGCCGTCGCTGATCCCCGCCTACAACCACATCATCGCGGTGCGCGACGGCATCCGTCACGTGCTCGAGACCCGTGGCAAGCGACTCGCGCTCAACCTCGACTGGCTCAAGAAGCTGCATCAGCTGCTGCTGCCGGTCGACAAGAAGGATCAGGTCCAGTACCGCAAGGACAACCCGATCCACCGCATGTACTTCCACGACCTCGCGCCGGCAGACAAGATCAGCTACCGCATGCGCAAGCTGACGGACTGGTTCCGCACCGACGAGTGCAAGCGCGCGCACCCGATCGAGCTCGCGGTCGAGGTCCATCGCGAGGTCATCCGCATCTTCCCGTGGCCCGACATCAGCGGCCGCGTCGCCCGCCTGGCGATGAACAACATCCTGGTGAACGAGGGCTACTGGCCCGGCACCATCCACGCCATCGACCGGCAGCGCTACTACGACGTGCTGCGGCTCGACCAGGACCAGCTGCTCGAGCTCGTGCTCGAGAGCATCGAGCTGGGCATGGCCTCCTCCAACAAGCTCTACCAGGGCATCGTCGACGCCTCGCGCGGGTTCTGACCCCGGCGGCGCCGCGCCAACGCACCATGGGCCCACGAATCCCGCTGCCGCTCGGCCCGCACGAGACGCCCTCGATCGAGCGGCCGCGCGTGCGCGTGCACGCCCGCGCGGCGCTGCCCAGCCGTCACGGCGCGTTCGAGATCGTCTCGTTCCAGGACGAGAGCGGGCGGTTGCTCGACGACATCGCGATCGTCCGCGGTCCGCTGCCGGCCGATGCGGTGGTGCCGACGCGCGTGCACTCCGAGTGCGTGACCGGCGACGTGCTCGGTTCGCTGCGCTGCGACTGCGGCGACCAGCTGCAGCACGCGCTCGCGCAGATCGACGCGCGCGGCATGGGCGTGCTGCTGTACCTGCGGCAGGAGGGCCGTGGCATCGGCATCGCCAACAAGGTCGCCGCCTATGCGCTGCAGGACGCCGGCCTCGACACCGTCGACGCCAACTTGCACCTGGGCTTCGACGACGATCTGCGCAGCTACGACCTCGCCGGCGCGATGCTGCGCGCGCTCGGTCTGACGCGTATCGAGCTGTTCACCAACAATCCCCGCAAGCTCGACGGCCTGCGCGCCGCCGGCCTCGACGTGGTCGCGCGCCAGCCCATCGTGGTCGGCGTGCGACCGCAGAACGAGCACTACCTTCGCACCAAGCAGCGGCGCTCGGGCCACCTGTTCGGCGACGAGGGTTGAGCGCGTCGGCGACGTGGTCAGCGCCGCGGCGCTGGCCTATGCTGGGATCCATGCTGCGCGCGCTCGGCCCCTGGGTGCTCTCGCTGGCGATCGCGGGCTGCGGCAAGTCCGGCACCGGCGGGGGTGGCAGCAGCGGCACCACGACGACCGGCGGCACGACCACCACCACCACCAGCGGCACCAGTGGCAGCGTCGCGACCGGGGGCGATGGCGGCAGCGGCGTCGCCGACTCGGGCGGCGGCAGCAGCACCGGCAACGACACCAGCATCGACGCGCAGTGCTCGATCTGGGAGCAGGACTGCGCGCCGGGAGAGAAGTGCGCGCCGTGGTCGGCCGAGCCCGATCTCGTGCCCGACGAGATCCGCTGCTGCCCCGAGGACGCCAACGCGGGACAACCCGGCGACCCGTGCGTGATCGAGGGCTACCTCGGCAGCTGCATCGACGACTGCGAGAAGGGCTCGATGTGTCTCGACTTCGACGGCGACCTGATGGGCACGTGCCAGCGCTACTGCGAGGGCTCGGCCGATCAACCGATGTGCGAGTTCGACGAGGGCTGCCTGATCTACTTCGCGGGCGTGCCCTTCTGCTTCGACAAGTGCGACCCGCTCGTGCAGGACTGCCCGGACGGCGAGGGTTGCTACCCCGACGAGGAGGCGCCCGGCGGCACCGGCTTCCTGTGCCTGCCGACCATCGGCGGCTCCGGAGCCGGCGAGCTGTGCTGGCTGCTCAGCGGCTGCGAGCCGAGCCTGCTGTGCGTGACGCCCGAGTTCGTGCCCGGCTGCAACGAGAACTTCGGCTGCTGCACGCCGCTGTGCGACATCACCGAGCAGCCCGATCCGTGTCCGGCGGTGGATCCGGCGCTCGCGTGCGTGTCGTGGTACGTCGGCGGGCAAGACCCGCCCGAAGCGGCGTACCAGAACGTCGGCGCCTGCGTGATCCCGCCGTGAGCCCCGTCCGCGCGTCGCCGCAGACGAAGGCGGCGGGGCCATTCGCATGGCCCCGCCGCGGTGGGCAACCTCGGGTCGGTTCCGGTTCCGTTTGTGACGGACTCGAAGTCCGATGGTGGCGTCACGACTTGGGTGGAGCACCGCGCGCGACCGCGTGACGTTGGATCGCTCGTGGCGGGAGCCGACGGGTCACCGTCGACCCACGAGGGGCTGAGGAGCAGCCCCGGAAGAAACAGGTGCGGCCGAGCCAGCCGCACGGTCGCAAGGGCTCACGGGTGTCCGTCGGCGTGCCGACTTTCGGAACCGCGCAGCGATTCCGGTCGAACCCCCGTGTGGAGGGGACATGGGGACGCCGCTCGGTGGGCTCGTCCCCATCACCGCCGTGACCACGCTCGAACGCGTGCCAACGGGCGGTGGTCCCCGATCCGCGCTAGGAGGTCCCCCCTCTCCGCGTCGCCGTGGACGCGAGGGAAAGCTCGAGGTTGGTCTCGTGATGGTTCTGCTTCATGCGACGACCTCCTATGCCGGGGACCTGAGGTGCCACTTTGGATCGTAGCATCGCTTGGCCGCGCTGCCCACGGGCAAGCGCGCGCGGCATCGTGCCCCGGCGGCGGCCGGCGATTGACGGGCCTGCCCTGCTCCGCTAATCACGCTCGCGTTTGGGCAAGATGGCGGATCGGACGCTGGACGACGAGGCACAGGGCGCAGACGACGGCGTCGACGCGCGGTGGGTGTGCGCCCAGGCGGACCGCTTCGGGCTCGAGTTCGTCCCCGGCGGCGGCGCACTGCTGCGCGGCGTGTCGCTGGGCGCCATCGCCGAGGCGGTCGGGACGCCGACCTACGTCTACGACGCCGAAGGCGTGCGCGAACGAATCTCGCGGCTGCGCAGCGCGCTCAGCGGACGTCGCCACGGCAGCGCCCAGGCGCCCGATCCGCTGATCTGCTTCGCGCTCAAGGCCAACTCCTCGCTCGCGCTGCTCCGCGTCATCGCGCGCGAGGGCGTCGGCGCGGACATCGTCTCCGGTGGCGAGCTCGCGCGCGCACTGGCGGCCGGCATCCCGCCGCATCGCATCGTGTTCTCGGGCGTGGGCAAGACCGACGCCGAGCTCGACGCGGCCATCGCCGCCGGCATCCGCTCGATCAACATCGAGTCGGCCGAGGAGCTGCAGCGCGTCATGGCCCGCGCGACCGCGGCCGAGGCGCGCGTGCCGGTCAGCCTGCGCGTCAACCCCGACGTCGATCCCAACACGCACCCATACCTCGCGACCGGGCTGCGCCAGTCGAAGTTCGGCATCCCGATGGTGCAGGCGCCGGAGCTGGCGATGCGGGCGCACCGGCACCCGCACCTGCGCCTGGTCGGGCTCGCATGCCACATCGGCTCGCAGATCGCCGACATCGCGCCGTACCGCGAGAGCATCATGCACCTGCGGCGCATGATCGGCACGCTGCGCGATCAAGGCGTCGCGCTCGCGCACCTCGATCTCGGCGGCGGACTCGGCGTGGCCTACCGCGAGGGCGAGCCCGAGCTCGACGTCGCGGCGTGGGGCCAGGCCGTGCGCGTCGAGACCGACGACCTCGGCCTGCAGCTCGCGGTCGAACCGGGTCGCTGGCTGGTGGCGGACGCGGGCGTGCTGCTCACCCGCGTCATCGGCCGCAAGCGCGGCGAAGCCGGTGCGTTCGTGATCGTCGACGCAGCCATGAACGACCTGCTGCGACCGGCGCTGTACGAGGCCTACCACGCGATCGTGCCGGTGCGGACCGTCGCCGCGGGCGCGCCCACGCATCGCGTCGACATCGTCGGTCCGGTGTGCGAATCGGGCGACTTCCTCGGACTCGGTCGGCGCATGGTCGCGGTCGAGACCGGCGAGCTGCTCATGGTCATGGACGCCGGCGCCTACGGCATGACGATGGCGAGCAACTACAACACCCGGCCGCTGCCGGCCGAGGTGTTGGTCGACGACGGTCGCTTCGCGGTCACGCGTCCGCGCCAGCGCGTCGAGGACCTGCTCGCGCAGGAACAGCTGCCCGACTGGCTGACCTGATCAGCCGCGCCACGGTCGCGACGCGATCGCAGCGATCAGCAACAGCGCCGGGCCCAGCGCGAGGGCGGCCAGCGCAGCGCGCAGCCCGGTGGCATCGGCGAGCAGGCCCAACGCCCACGGCGCGAACACATCGGCGACCACGAACAGCTGCGCCGCGGCACCGACCAACGCGGCGCGGCCCGGCACCGCCGCGTACGCGCGCGCCTTCGCGATGGGATAAAGCGGCGCGCTGCCCAGCCCGAGCAACACCAGGCCTGCGGTCGCACCGGCGAAGCCCGGCAACGCCCACCACGTCAGCGCCGCGACGGTGCACAGCGCTGCGCCCACGCCCAGCACGCGCCGCGGATGCACGCGCACGAGCAGGCGCTCGGTCGCGACCAAGCCCACCGCGCAGCCGGCCGCCCACAGCGACATCGCCAGCCCGATCGCGGCCTCGCTCGCGCCGCGATCGAGTCGCAGGTGCAGCGCTGCGAACGCGACCAGGATCTCGTCGAGCAGGGTGCAGGCCGCGGCCGCAGCGAGCCAGCCCATGAGCCCGCGGTGCCGCAGTGCCGCGCGCACGCCCGCGGGTCCGCCGTCGTCGTCGTCGTCGTCGTCGTCGGTCTTCACGTGCGCCGGCAGCGACGCGCGCCACAGCGGCACGCTCGCGAGCAGCATCGCGGTCGCGATCCACGACAATGCGACGCGCCAGCTGCCGCCGAACCACGCGACGCCGGCCACCACCACCGGCGCGAACAGATCACCCAGCGCGCCGGCGAGGGTCCAGCGCGCCATCGTGCCCTCGCGTCGATCCGGCGCCGCCTCGACGAGCGCGCCCTGCCCCAGCGCCGCCGCGACGCCACCGGCCGTGCCCGCGAGGCCCAGCGCCGCCGCGAGCATCCACGCATGGGGCACCCACGCGGCCGCGAGCGCGCATGCGGCCGCGAGCGCGTGCATCGACGCGATCCACCGCCGGGCGTGGCCACGGCTCGCACGCAGCAGCAGCGCGGCCTCGATCGCCGCGCCGAGCAACAGCGGCGCCACGAACAGCGTCAGCGCGACGCCATGATGCTGCAGCGCATGGCTGCGCTCGATCCCGGGCGCCTCGATCACCGGGACCGCGGTCCACAGCTCGTCGAAGCACGGGATCGCCAGCAGCCACAGCTGCGTGCGCGACAGCGCCGATCAGATGCGTTCGGTGTGGACGGGGGCCATCGTCGATCCAAGGTCGCGCGGCCGCGGCGGTGGGTCAAGGAAGCGGGAAATTTGCCGGCCGCGGCGGGATTTGGCAGGCGAGCGAGGTGAGCTCGAACGACGGCGGAGCCAGCGGCATGGGCAGCGGGACCGGCGCAGCACCCATGTCCGAGGCGAACCCGAGCGCGCCGGCCTCGGGTCTGGGCGCCGGCAGCGTGCTGGGCGGTCGTGCGCCGGCCGGCCGCGCGCGCAACCTGCTGCAGCGCGGCGGCGAGCTGGTGCGACCGATGGCGACCGACCTGCGCGCGGTCCGGACCCGCGCCGCGGTGGTGGGCACCGTGCTGGCGTTGGGCCTGCTGGGCCTGATGTGGCGCGCGTGGAACATCGGCGTGCTGCGCCACGATCACTTCGCCGAGCTGGGTCATCGCCAGCAGCTGCGCAGCTACAAGGTCGAGGCCAGCCGCGGCGACATCGTCGACCGCGGCTACATCGCGTTGGCCGTCACCGATCGCGTGCACAAGGTCGTGGTCAACCCGCGGCTCATCACCGCGCGCGGCACCACCGACGACGTCGTGACCGCGCTGCTCGAGCTGTTCCCCGACGAGGACGAGGCCTACCTGCGCGAGGAGCTCGCACGCGACAAGGCCTACCGTCAGCTGCGGATGTCGCTGAGCGAGGAGCAGGCCGCACGTCTGCGCGAGCGCGGGCTCGATGGCGTGAGCCTCGAGCAGGCCCCGCACCGCGTGTACCCGCGGCGCACGCTCGCCGCCCACGTGGTCGGCCGCGTCGCCGCCGGTGGCAAGGGCAACCTCGGCGTCGAGTACGGCATGGAGGAGTACCTGCGCGGTCGCGACGCGATGAGCCGGGCCTACTTCGCGCGCGGCAAGAAGCTGCTGGTCGAGGGCTTCCCGGATCCCGACGTCAGCCGCGGCAACACCGTCGTGCTCACGATCGACTCCGCGATCCAGAACATGGCCGAGGAGGCCATCGACGAGCTGGTCGCGACCTGGACCCCGGCCAGCGCGAGCATCGTCGTGCTCGACCCGCGCAACGGCGAGGTCCTGGCGATGGCGAGCCGCCCGACCTTCGATCCCAACCATCCCGTCGAGACCCTGGCGCAGACCGTCAACCACGCGGTCCAGAGCGACTTCGAGCCCGGCTCGACGATGAAGGCCATCACCGTCGCCGCCGCGCTCGAGACCGGCGCGGTGCGCAAGGAAGAGAGCTTCTTCTGCGAGAAGGGCAAGTGGAAGTACACCGAGGACCACTCGATCTCGGACACCAAGCCCTCGGAGTGGCTGAGCGTGTCGGAGATCCTGGCGGTGTCGTCGAACATCTGCACCACCAAGATCTACGAGCGCCTCGACAAGCAGCACCTGCACGAGTGGGTGCGGCGCTTCCACTTCGGTGAGCGCCCGCCGATCGAGGTCTCCGGCGCGACGCCGGGCGTGCTCGCGCCATGGCAGAAGTGGTCGGACATCCAGGGCGCCAACGTCTCGTTCGGTCAGGGCATGACCGCGAGCCCGCTGCAGGTCGCGGCGGCCTTCGCCGTGCTCGCCAACGAGGGCTCGTACGTGCCGCCGACGCTGGTGCGCAAGATCCTCACGCCCGAGGGCGACGAGGTCCCGATCACCCGACCGGCCAAGCAGCGCGTGGTCCGGGCCGCGACCGCCAAGACCGTGCTCGAGATGCTCGAGAACGTGGTCCACAGCGACAAGGGCACCGGCAAGAACGCGTTGGTGCAGGGCTATCGCGTGGCCGGCAAGACCTCGACCGCACAGAAGGCCAGCAAGCAGGGTGGCTACGCCGAGGACGAGTACTTCGCGTCATTCGTCGGCGCGATCCCGGCCCGCGCTCCGCAGGTCGTGATCCTCGTGTCCGTCGACCTGCCGCAGGGCGGGCACTACGGCAACGAGGTCGCGGCGCCCACGTTCGCGGTGCTCGCCACGCGGGTGATGGAACACCTCGGCGTGCCGCGCGAGGACGGCTCGCGCCCGGCGCCCGATCCGATCCGCGTGCTCGCCAGCAACGTGAAGTTGGCCGAGGGCTTCACGCCGATCGCCGACATCGAGCCCGCGCTCCCGGGCGAGCGACCGATCCAGGTCGACGGTGGCCTGCCGGATTTCACCGGGCTCACCATCGCCGAGGCGATCGATGCCGCCGACGAGGCCGGCGTCGTGTTGCAGCCGGTCGGCAGCGGCATCGCGGTCATGCAGGACGTGCCGCCGGGCCCGGTCGAGCCCGCCAGCGTCGTGCAGGTGTTCTTCGAACCACCGCGATGAAGCAGACGCCTCACCGCGTCGGGGTGCGCCGGAGAAGGACGCGCACCCCGACGGGATGAGACGCTCCAAGCCAAGCCAAGTCAGGTCTGCGTGGTGCTCGTACGTCGGCCAAAGGTGGTGGGAGTGCCGGTCGTGCGAGTCGTCGTCGGACGGGGTCGAGGTTGTGCAAGCACCTTGCCAGCAGGAGTCGCGCCACGTTGCCGGGCGCGCAGCGAACATGCGCGACGCGAACGTCGTGATCGCGCTCGGGCACCGCGGCAGCGCTGCCGCGGTGCCGTGCGCGCGCGTCAGCCCTTGCCGACGACCTTGCGCAGGACCACGCGATCGCTGGGCACCGCGGTCGAGGGGTCGGCTTCGAGCGTCACGATGACCTCGAACTTCTCGTAGCCGGCGGTGGCGACGATCTCGCCGCTGCGGTGCTTCGCGTCGTAGTCGAGCAGGCCGAGCTTGGCCGAGCCGTGGCCCGGCACCGCGATCCACACCGCGTAGGCATGCAGCGCGGGGTCGATGCGGGTCGGCGGCGCGAGGTGCTCGATGTGCATCGTCAGCTCGCGCTGCTCGGTCTTGTTGACGCGCACCGCGAGGTCGGCGGTCGCGGCGTAGTTGGGCGCTTCGGCATCGACGTGGTAGCGGTTCGCGCAACCAGCCAGCGAACCAGCGAGCACGAGCAGCGCAAACGACTTCGACAGCGTGGAGGTGTTCATCGGTCGCTCGCTTCGACGCCGCGGCCTGCCATCGCTGTTCAACCCGCGCCGGTCTCGCCTGGCCTCGGGCCACGAATTTACGGGCGCGCAACGCTACCGGCGGTGCACCGCGGCGTTCCGCCCCGCAGCGCGGCGAAACGCAGCGGGTTCACGGCTGCGCGAGCACCAACGTCAGCGTCGCGAGCGCAGTGCTGCCACCGACGATGTCGAGGCGGTGGTCACCGTCGAGATCGACCAGCACGAGCGCGTCGAGCTCGTGCTCGAGCGCGAGCGTGTGGGCCTGCGGCGCGCCGTCGTCCCAGTCGACCAACAGGTCGAGGCGAGGATTGTCGTCGCTGGCGTGGCGGCCGATGACGACGTCCGCGATGCCGTCGCCGGAGATGTCGCCGACCGCGAGCACGTCGCCGTCGCTGGCATCGTAGCCGCCGACGTCCGCGATCGAGCTCGGACCGGTCCAGGCATAGCGATGCAGCCGACCGAAGTACTCCAACACCAACACGTCGTCGCGCAGATCACCGTCGACGTCCCCGATGGCCTGGGTGTGGCCCTCGCCGGAGAACCACGACGCGCCGTAGTGCGGCAGCCCCCGCGGCCACACGCGCACCTCGGCGGCGTGGCTGTCGGTGCCGTAGGTGTCGATCACCGCGATCACGTCCGTGCTGCCGTCGCCGTCGACATCGCCGACGTCGACGCCGTTGGAGGTGTGGGTCACGCCGGGTTCGCTGCCATACGCGGTGGTGTCGAGCACGGCCGCGAACGGATCGTTGTCGAGCCGCACCACCGCGATCGCACCCGCGCCGCGGTCCTCCGCCATCAGGTGGATCGCGCCGGCGTCGACGCTGTCGAGCCGACGCAGCGCGGCGAAGCTCGCACCGACCGTGGAGACGCGCTCGCGCTCGGTCAGGTGCGAGTCGGCGTCGTACAGCGAGATCGACGCGCCCTCGGACTCCACGAGATCGTCGCGGCCGTCGCGGTCGACGTCGACGAGCAACGCTCCGAGCCCGCCGTCGGGCGTGGCGGTGTACACGTCGAAGTGATCCGCGAACTGCTGCACGAGCACGCGCAGCGGCGTGCCCGCGGTTCCGCGTGCGACCAGATCCGCGCGGCCGTTGCCGTCGACGTCGCCCGCGAGGATCGAGTCGACCGCGATGCCCACCGCGAGCTCGAGCGGCGGCCCGAAGCACTGGTTGGGATCGGCACACGCCTGCGGACCACCGGAGCTGCCGCCGCCCATGCTGGTGCTGCTGCCGCTGTCCTCGCCGCCGACCGTCAGCGTCGAGTCGCCGGCCGCGGGCGTCCACGGACCACAGCCCGCGAGCAAGACGAGGAAGGGCCACCAGCGGTGCACGGCGCGCCGCGATGGTAGCAGGCGGGCTCAGCCGCAGAGCAAGCGCCGCAGCCCCTCGAAGCCGCAGAGATCGCGCTCGATGTGCAGGCCCCATGCACCGATGGCGTCGGCGCCCGCGACGTCGTCGGCCGCATCGTCACCCACGTGTGCGAGCGCAGCGGCGTCGACGCCGAGCGCGGCACACAGGTGCTCGAAGATGCGGGGGTCGGGCTTCTCGAGCCCGAGCTCGCCGGAGATCGCCAACGCATCGAACGCCGGCGCCAGCTCGAGCGCCGCGAGGGTGTCGCGCAGTCGCACGTCCCAGTTCGACAGCAGGCCCACGCGCAGGCCACGGGCGCGCAGGGCCGAAAGGCACTCGCGGGCACCGTCGGCGATGCGCCACGCCTGCGGTCGCGCGAACTCGGCGACCAGCGCGGTGACCAGCGCGGGCGCCTCGACGCCGGTCGCATCGGCCACAACCGCGCGCCAATAGGCGGACCACGTCGGATCGCCGCGACGCAGCGATCGATGCTGCGCCATCGCCAGTGGCAGGATCGCCGCGATCCGCTCGCGCGGGTGCGGCGTGCCGTGCCGCTGCGCGTGCTCGTGATAGACCGCGGCGATCGATCGTGCCGGGCGCAGCAACGTGCCGGCGGCATCGATCGACACCGCGCGGATCGTCGCAGCGCGCGACGTCACGGCCGGCGTCGCGGCGGCACCATGTGCTCGATGCCGCTGCGACCGGGGCGACGGGGACCGAGGGTGCGCGGCGTGGGCGGGACGGTGGTCGGCGGACCCGGAGGCGTCGTCTCGCGCGTCGCACTCGTGAACGGGGCACGGAGCAACGCGGCGGCGAGCGCAGGGTTGGCAGAGGCGTCGCGCGGCTTGACCATCGGCGCGGGGGTTGTATCAGACCCCCGCGCGCCCGGAAACCCCGGACAACTGCGCGGCTAGAGCGACACGAGCGGCTCGGCGGCGGGCGCAGCCTCGCGCGCGGCCGGACCGAACCCGCCCGAGGTCGCGCGGCCCCACGATGCGCGCGCGTCTTCGGCCTCGCGCCGCGCGTCTTCGGCCTCGCGCCGCGCGTCCTCGGCCTCGCGCCACTGCTCGTAGGCCTCCTCCGCGCGCTCCGCGGCGCGTTCACGCGCCTCGAGCTCGCGCTCGATCGACGCCTCGAGCAGCTCGGCATCACGCTCGAGCTCGAGCTCGAGTCGTTCGATCGACGCCTCGAACGGATCGTCTTCGAGCAGCGCCTCGAGCGTGCCGAGCCCGTCGATGTCGATGCCGATGTAGCCGTGACCGGGTCCGAACAGCGGCCAGCCCTCGAACATCCAACCGCCCTGGATGATGATGCTGACGTCACCCGACGGCTCGCGCGCCGGCGGTGCCGGCACCGGCGGTGCAGGCGGCGGCGGGTTGCGCGGCGCGGCGACATGGACCTCCACGGTCTCGTCACCACCGACGATGCGCACGCGTGCACGATCGTGACCGCCGCGGTCGTCGACGTCCTCGACCTCGATGCGCGCCGGTGCAGCGGAGGCGTTCGCGGTGCGTGTGGCCGCCTCGGCCCGCGGTTCGACGCCGGGCGCCAGCCATGCCACGCCGCCCAGCAGCGCGAGCCCGGCACCGGCACGCCACGCCGGACGCGTCTCGGCCTCGCGCACGCGGTTGGGATCGAGGTCGAGCAGGCGTCGGATCCGACGCACGATCGGCGAGCGCACCGACGCCATCGCGGGCGCCGCCACGCCGCCGGCAGGCTCGCGATCGACCCACGCGGCGACCTCCGCGAGGCACTTGGCCAGGTGCACACCGGTGCCGGTGCGGCGCGCGGCCCAGTCGTCGCACTGGTACTCCGAGACCTCCTCGAGCTTGCGCCGCGCGAGGTGGTTGAGCGGCTGGAAGAACAGCAGCGCTTCGATCAACGCGCTGGCGTGCAGCCACCACGCATCGCGGCGGACCACGTGGGCGAGCTCGTGCGCGAGCATGCTCTCTTGCTGCTGCGGCGTGAGCCCCTCGATGGCGCGCTCGGGGATGCAGACCTCGCGGCGCGCGAGCGCCACCGGCGAGCTGAGCGACGGGCTCGCCGACAGGCGCACGCGCTTGGGCAGCTCGGCCTTGGCGCACAGCGCCAACCACGACTCGAGCAAGGGATCCTCGATGACGTCGCGGCGTCCCGCGAGTTGCTTGCGCAGGCGCACCGCGGCCACGACCACGCGCACCAGCCCGAACAGCGCGCCCGCGACCATCGCCGACAGCAGCACGTAGGGCCACGCGGAGCGATCGGGTGCCGGCGCCGCGGCGACGCTCGCGGCCGCCGGCGCGCCCTGACGCGTCGCGACGATGGTCAGCTCACCGGCGCGGTGGTGCACCGCGACCGGCTGCGCCGTGGCCGTGCTCGCCGCGGCCGCCTTCGTCGGTGCATCGACCTGCAGCGCCGCGGGCAGTCCCAGGTGGCCCCAGGGCGGGGCGAGTCCGGCGCCCTGCTGCAGCGAGGCGGTCGCGATCGCGCCGACCAACGCCAGCTTCCACAGCGATTCCTGCATCGCCAGCGACAGCCTCGGGATCGCGCGGCACAGCAACCAGATCGAGCCGATGAGAATCGTGCTGTGCAGCGCGTAGGTCAGCGCCCACGACAGGATCGTCGTAACCATGGAGCACCTCGAGCGGTGGCGAGTCGGTGGCTAACTGCGGTCTTCCGGATCGGATTCCCGCCGTTCGTCCATCATTCGACTGATGGACGCGAGCTCGTCGGTGCCGACACGGCGACCGCCGAGCAGATGACTGACGAGAGCGGTGGGGTCACCGCCGAAGAAGAACTCGGTCAGGCGCGCGAGCATGCTGCGGCGCACGTCGTGCTCCGCCAACACGGCGCGGTACACGAAGCTGCGCCCGCGCACCGAGTGGCCGACGAGGCCTCGCTTCTCCAGCCGCGTCAGCAGGGTCGCGACGGTGGTGGGCGCGAGCGCCCGGTCCTGCTCGCGCAGGGCCTCGTGGACCTCCGCCGCCGTGGCCTCGCCGCGATCCCACAACACCCGCAGCAACGACAGCTGCAGGTCGCTGAGCTCGGGGGCCTCGGACGGGTCGCTGGGCGGCTCCATGGGTCGATCTGGCAAGTACTACGACTGTAGTACTACGCCCGTAGTACTACAGCTGTCGGAGGGGACCGTCAAGGCCGGTGCCCGAAAAAAGTCGGCGGGGCATGCTGGCCGGAGCGATGTCCGACGACCGCACGCTGTTTCTCGCGTGGTGCGAGGGCGACACCGCCGCGGGTGCGACGCTGTTCGATCGCCACTACGACGCGGTCGCACGCTTCTTCCACAACAAGGTCGCCGATGGCGTCGCCGCCGATCTGATCCAGAACACCTTCCTCGCGCTGGTCAGCGCGCGCGAGCGCTTCCGGGGCGACTCGAGCTTCCGCACCTTCGTGTTCGCGGTCGCACGCAACCTGCTGCACAAGCACTACCGCACGCTGCAGGGCCCGGCGGCGCGCGTCGACTTCGGCGAGGTCAGCGTCGCAGCGTTGGGACCCACCGCCAGCGACGCGATGCATCTGCAACAGGAGCAGCGATTGTTGCTGGCCGCGCTGCGGCAGATCCCGATCGAGTGCCAGGAGGTGCTCGAGCTGCTGTACTGGGAGCAGCTGTCGACCGCCGAGATCGCGGAGATCACCGGCGCACCGGTCGGCACGGTCAAGACGCGGCTGCATCGCGGCCGTCGCCTGCTCGAGGCGCAGATGCGGGCGCTGGCGGAACACCCGAGCCTGGCCGAGAGCACAGTCGCGGACTTCGAGCGCTGGGCCGCATCGCTGCGCGCGCGACTGGGCCGCGGCGCCCCGGAGGACGCGTGAGGCTGATCTTCGCGCACGGTCTCGAGAGCGGACCGCAGGGACGCAAGACCCAGTGGCTGCGCGAGGCCGGCCACGAGGTCGTGGCACCCGATTGCCGCAGCTTCGCGCTGGCAGGGCGCATCGCGCTGCTGCTGGGCGTGCTCGAGGCCGAGTCCGCGCCGCCGTTGCTCGTCGGCTCGAGCTTCGGCGGCATCGCTGGCCTGGTCGCTGCGATCCACGCCGCCGCGCGCGGTCGAGCCCCGCGCGCGCTGCTGCTGATCGCACCCGCGCTGCAGGTGCCGGTGCCGCCACCGTGGCGCGTGCCGCTGGCACCGCCCTGCCCGGCCGCGGTCGTGCACGGCGAGCGCGACGAGATCGTGCCGTTCGCACTCGGTCGCGACTGGGCTGCGCAGCACGGCGCGAGGTTGTGGCCGTGCGACGACGATCACGCGCTCGTGGCCTCGCGCGCGCCCATCCTCGCAGCGCTCGACGCGCTCGCGTCGCAGGCCGCCGCGCCCGTGCGGTGATCGCCGCGCCGCGTCAGCGCAGCGGCACGCTCCGCGGCGCACGTTCGCCGCCGGGCTCCCAGATCGACGCGATCCCGCTCCGGGTCTGCTCGGCGTCCTCGGCCGAGGGCAGCACCCACGCGACGGTGAGCGCGACCGCGGCGATCACGAGCGCACCACCGAAGACCGCCACGCGGCGCGCCGGCGCAATGGTCTGCGCGATGGGGAGCGCGACCGCAGCGAGGCCGGCGATCACGGCCCAGATCGCGGTGCCACCGAGCCACGCCGGCACCGGACCGTAGGGCACGCGGCCCGCGAGCAGCAGCGGCACCAGCTGATCGCGCAACGGGTTGCCGCCTGGCACCAGCTGCGGGAACAGGCTCGCCGCGAGCCCGTCGACGACCACGGCGAACGCGGTCACGCCGAGCACCAGCGCCAGCGCGCCCTCGCTGCGCACGCGCTCGCGCAGCAGCCACGCCAGCGCCGGCGCCATCATCGGCAGCGCCGCGACGAGATAGCGCGGACCCACGCGCCAGCCACCGCCCTGCTCGAGCCCCAGCGTCAGCAGCACGAACGCGAGCAACACCAGCAGCTGCAGTCTGCGCCCGCGCTGATCCCAACCCGCACCCGCACGCCAGGCCAGCGGCGCGGCCACGACCAGCGGCGCGAAGTACAACAGGCCGCCCCACGGCGAGAACAGATCCTCGAGCACGTCGCCGAGCTCGGGCCAGTGCAGGCCCAACAATCCGCGGCCGTGGATCTCCGCGAAGCCGCGATCGACGACGTGGTGATAGCCCGTCGACCACGGCGAACCGAACACGGTGGCGTGGTACGCGGCGAGCAGCGCCATCGGGCCCAGCGCGCCCACCACCGCCGCGAGCGCGGCGCGGCGCCGCCCCGCGCGAAATCCCACCACCACGATCCACGCGATCGGCAGCGCCGCGATCACGGCGCCGTACTCGACCAACACCGCCGACGCTGCGAGCGCACCGGCGATCGCAGCCCCGCGAACGTCGTCGTCGCGCCCGAGCGCGTCGTGCAGTCGCACCACGCCGAGCCACAGCAACAGCGCCGCGAGGCTGTGGCCGAACAGCACGTGCGCGTACGCGACCAGCGGCGTCGCGACGATGGTGATCGCCGCGGCCGCGCGCGCGAAGGCATCGTCGCCGCTGCGACGCGCGAGCGACCACGCCAGCAACACCGTCGGCAGCGTCGCGCCGAGCAGCCGCGCGAGCCAGGTGAGCCCCGCCAGCGTCGGCGTCGCGCCGACCAGCGCACAACCGGCGCGCTGCAGCGCGTAGGCCAGTGCCGCGACCAACGAGGCACCCGGCGGCTTGTTGGGGTACAGCCCGCCGCCGCGGTGCGCCGGCGCGCGCGCGACGTCGATGCCCGGCTCGATGCCTGCGACGCCGTCGCCGCGCACCACCGGATCGAGCGCCAGCGTGCCGTGGTCCACGATCGCGACCGCCTGCAGCAGGCGCGGGCGCTCGTTGGCATTCATCAGCCGCGACAGGTACGGAAAGCTCGCGCCGCACGCGAATGCGACCAGCAGCAGCCACGCCCATCGCCGCAGCCACGCCTGCGCGCGCGCGCCAGGCCCTGGCGTCGCGCGCGGTCCGACCGGCGCGCCAGGTGATCGAGCAGGCTCCGCCACGTTGCGCCAGGGCAAGCATACCCGTCGCGGCCGCGCGCAGAGCCTGATAAGAAGGGCGTGATGATCACGCGCCGACGCGCCGCCGTCTGGGCCCTGGCGGGCGCGTGCGCGCCGCTCGGTGGCGGCTGCGATCTCGTCGATCGCGTGCGCGCGCGCTTCGACTCGAGCGCCGACGAGGAGCCCGCAGCGATCGAGGAGCCCGAGTCGCCGCCGGCCACCGGCGCGCCCGAGCCGACCGCGCCGGTGGCCAAGCCCAGCACGCCGAGCGAGCCCGAGCACTTGCCGCCGTTGTTGCGGGCCAAGAAGAAGCTGCCGTTCGCGGCGCGCGGCGCCACGCACCTGGGCTTCAACCTCTCGCTGCTGACGGGCATGCACGCGCTCGCGGCCGCGATCGAGGTGCCGTCGTGGGCGGCCGAGACGACCGCCGAGACCCGGGCGCTGCGCGACGACGATCTGCGCACGGCCTGGACCTGTGCGCTCGATCCGTATCGTCCGTGCGTGGTCGGTGCCCACCTCACCGGCACCGCGCAGCTGCAGGCGGTGCGGCTGTACGCCGCCGCCGAGGGCAAGGAGTTCGCCAAGCACCCCCGCATCGCGCAGCTGCGCGTGCACACCGATGCGGGCTGGGTCGACGTCGAACTGCCCGACGGTGCCGACTACGGCTACATCGTGTTCGGCAAGCCGGTCGAGACCACGTCGCTGTCGCTCGAGGTGCTCGCGACCCACGGACCCAAGCGCGGCGAGCTATGGGTTGCGGAGATGGAGCTGTTCGGGCTCGGCGGGGTCGCACGCGAACCGCTCGAGCTCGACCCCGCGCGCATCGTCGTGCAGCACGACGGGCCCGCATGGAGCTCGGGCCGTGATCGTTGGGAGCGCGGTCCGTCGTTCCTCGAGACCGTCGCCGACGACGGCGGCCATCGCCGCGTCATGCCCGGCACCGCCGTGTTCGGTCGCGGCGAGGACCGCATCGTGTTGGTCGAGTCGCTGGGCGCCACCGACTGTCGCACGCACCGCGGCGAGTACTACCTGCTCGATCGCACCACGCGGGTGCCCGCGCCCGTGGGCGATCTCGGCGGTCTGGGTGGCCAGGTGTTCCGCAAGCTCGACGGCCTCGGCTTCGTCAACGGCTACGTCGACGACGTCACCGCGCGCCTGGCCGGTGTCGTGCTCGAGGGCGACACGTTGCGTCACCGTCGCACGCAGCGGCTGTCCGGCGTCGAAGGCCCCGCGACGCTCGACGAGTGGGCGATCGAGCGACAGGCCACGCCGCGCGGCGGCGCACCGATCAACCGTCCACCGGGCGGCTGCACCGTGGGCGCCGACGACACCATGGCGGTGTTCGCCCGCGCCACCGGCACCAAGCCGCCCGAGAAGCCCGCCGAGTGGATGGTCTGCGACCTCGGCAGCGGACGCAGGGCGTTCCTCAGCGACCACGGGCCCTGCGGCAAGTCGTGGGAGATCATCGTGCTC
The DNA here is from genome assembly GCA_019694555.1 of Nannocystaceae bacterium. Lineage (GTDB taxonomy): Bacteria > Myxococcota_A > Polyangia > Nannocystales > Nannocystaceae > Xiheibacterium. The sequence goes on along the minus strand of JAIBBS010000045.1, from coordinate 27,182 downwards.
GACGGCAGCGATCATCGCGTGCTGTCGCGCCAGGCCAAGCGGCGCGGCGCGCGACTCCGGGTGCGGCGGTGGAGCGACGAAGCGCTGTTCGTCGAGGTCGGCGGCGACGACGACGTGGTCGAATTGCTGCGCGTGACCGCGACCGCGGTGACACAGCTGGGCGCGACCGAGTTCGCCGCCAGCCCACCGCAGGCGTGTCGCAACCGCTGCGACGACGCGCTGTTCAACCCGTCCGCGCCGTGAATCGGTGTCATCGGGCTCGCGGAGCCGCGAGCACGGCTGCTAGTCTGACCGCGTGGCGGGACTGCAGCGGACGACGCGGCGGCTCACGGCCCGTCGGCAGCAGCGGCTGCTGGCCGGTGAGGGCTCGCGCTTCGCTGCGCTCGCGTTCGATGGTCAGGAGCTGGGCTCGGGCTTCGGTGCCTTCGCGCTGCTCGCGATCGGTGCCACGCTGGCGAACTACTGGCTGGGCAAGTGGTTCGATGGCCCGCCGCCGCTGGGGCCCGGCGGCGTGATGCTGTGCGCCGGCGCAGGTGCGACCGCGTGGCTGGTCGTGCGCGCCGCGATCGCGCCGGCGTTGCGGCTGTCGGGCTCGGCGCACACCCGTGCGATCGCGGCCGCGGTGGAGCGCGAGCTCGAGATCGAGACCAGCGGCCGCGCGCAGCTCGAGGCGCTGGCCTTCGTCGCGACGCGGGCATGGGCCTTCGTCGAGGCCGGCGCGATGACGCTGCTGCTGGTCGACTGCGGCGATGCGACCTGGGTCGGGCTGCGCGGACCCGTGCTGCGCGAGCGCTTCGGCGCCGACGCGAGCGCACTGCCGCAGCGCTTCGCGATCGAGCGGCTGCGCTGGACCGGCGCGCTGCTGACCCTGGGCTGCAACGGACCCGAGATCGCGCTGACCCGCATCGAGGCCGCGGCCACGGCGGTGCCCGGCGCGGCGCTGCCGCCTGCCGGCAGCGCGATCGTGCGCGCCGGCTCGCGCCCCTCGCCCACCGACACCCACTCGATCTGCCAGCTGTGGGACCAGCACGAGCTGCCGGTCGAGCTCGCCGCGGCGATCGGGCACGCCGCGGGCGCCTACCGCTGACCGCGCTGCCACGATCGCGCTTCTCGATGGCGCGATCGCGGAGGTACCATGCACGCTCGTCGTGCATCGCCGTCTTCGACCCCACGCCCGCCTGTTGTCGACCGCCGCGACCGTGGTCGCCCTTTGGGGCTGCGGTGACGCCAAGGACCCCGCCGGTGAGGGCGGAGGCGGGGGCGACAGCACCGGCGGTGACGACGACGCGCTGACCCACGGGTTCGTCGCGCTGCGGTTCACCGGCGACGCGGCGCTGTTCGCCGGGACCCAGACCGTGGTCGCGACGCTCGAGTACGGCCCGTGCCTGAGCAGCTTCTACGACGCCAACCCGCAGATGCGGCAGTACGGCAACTTCGGTCAGCTGGTGTTCGGCGATGGCTCGACCGGCGGTGAGGGCTGGAAGACGCGTTTGTGCGGCGATGCCATCGATCACACCGCGTGCAGCATCGTGTGGATCACCCAGCGCTTCGACAGCGTGCACCAGCTCGCGGTCACCTACGAGCTCGCGGGCGATCTCAGCGAGGGCACGCTGCTGTTCGGGCCGCTGCCCACCGCCCAGACCGCGCAGTGCGACGAAGACGTGCAACCCACGGTCATCGCGAGCACGGGCGAGACCATCCGCGGCACCGATGCCGACGGCCACGATCGCTGGCACACGATGTCGGTGGTCCCCAGCCAAGCTGCGACTGGTCAGGTCGAGCCGATGGTCGTGCAGGCGGTCGCAATCGGACAGTGAGGCCCTCGTCCCCCGCGACTGCGTTCGCGCGGGGGTGATCGCGAGCACGGTTTCGGGACGCTCGCCACCGTCGCGGCTGGAAAAAACCGTCGATGGCGGTTGCGCCGACGTGGAGCCGGCGTCTACAGTCTGGCACCCCCATGCACTTCGACCTGCGTAACCAATCCCTGACCTTCCTCTTGTCGCTGAGCGCGATGCCGCTGGGCTGCATCATCAGCGGTGACGACTCGAACGGTGATGGCAGCACCGGCGGTTCCGCCTCCGCCACCGACAGCGCCAGCGCCAGCGCCAGCGCGTCCGCCACCGACAGCGCGGGCACCGACAGCGCGTCGGCCTCGGCGAGCGCCTCCGCCTCGGCGAGCGCGTCGGCCACCGACAGCGCCAGCGCGTCGGCCACCGACAGCGCCAGCGCCTCGGCCACCGACAGCGCGTCGGCCACGGACACCTCGGCGGACTCGACCGGCGGCGACGTGCCGCAGGCGTGCACCGACTTCGCCAACCACTACGTCGAGTGCTTCCCGAAGTACGCGCGCTACGCCCAGATGCTCGAGCAGTACTGCGCGTACACCTTCGGTCTCGAGGAGACCTATGCCGGCTGCGCCGCGGCGGCGGAGGACCTGTACTCGTGCCTCTCGCAGGCCGACTGCGCCGCGCTGATGGACCAGAGCGCCTGCCAGGCCGAGTTCGAGGCCGCCGACACGGCGTGCGGCGGTGGCGGTGGCAGCAGCGGCGGCAGCGGCGGCGGAAGCTCCGGCGGCGCCTGATTCGAGCGTTGCACCCGCGCCGTGACGCCGTGCGCTGCTATGCTGCAGCGCATGATCGAGCACCGCGGCGCGGGTCGCCTGTGTGGGTTGTTGCTGTGCACGTTGGCGTCGCTGGCCGCGTGCGATGACACGACGAAGAAGGTCAACGACGCGGCCAAGCAGGCCGAGAAGACCGCGCAGCAGGCCGCCGACAAGACCCAGAAGGCGGTCGAGGACGCGAAGAAGGCCGCGGGCGACGTCGCCGACGACGCGGGCAAGAAGGCGAGTGACGCACTCGATGCGGCCAAGAAGGCCGTCGACGACACCACCGCCGCGACCGCACGCGCGTGGGCCGGGCTCAGCGACACCGGTGAGCTGAGCAAGTCGGCGCTGGCGTGGCTGTCGCAGACCGCGAGCGAGGTCGACATCAACGCCGTGATCGCCAAGGGCCAGCAGGTCGCCCCGGTCGCGCTCGAGATCGGCAAGACCGTCAACGCCGCGGTCGACAGCGACACCGCGGTCGAGCCCATCTACCAGAGCCTCGAGGGTCGCGACCCCGCCGACGTCGACAAGGCGATCTCGGGCATGCCGCGGGTCGAGGTCATCGACGGCCTCAAGGTCGGCTTCAGCCAGCTCAACCGCCTCGACGCGGGAACGTCGATCGACGAGCGCGCGTACCTGCTGACGTGGCGCAGCGACACCCATCTGGTCGGGCTGGTCTACCGCACCAAACGCACCGTCGATCTCGAGCTGTTGATCAAGGAGGCGCCGCGACTCGTGGCGCTCACCACCACCGCGCTGGCCAGCGCGCCCAAGTGACGCCGTGACGACTGCGACCTCGCTGTCCCTGGGTGCGCTGCTGCGCGACGTGCCCGACGCGATCCTGGTCGACTGCGACCCCGCCACGCCGATCACCGGCGTGACCGCGGACTCGCGCCGCGTCGGCGCGGGCATGCTGTTCGTCGCGCTCGCGGGCGGCTCGCACGACGGCCATGCGTTCGTGCCCGACGTCATCGGTCGCGGCGCCGCGGCGGCCGTCGTCACCGCGCAGTACGCCGCGCAGCAGCCTCCCGCAGGCCCGCACGTGATCGTGCGCGACACCTGGGCTGCGCTGCCGAGCATCGCCGCGCACGCGCACGGCGATCCCGGCGAGTCGCTGCGGCTGGCCGCGGTCACCGGCACCAACGGCAAGACCACGACCGCACACCTGGTCGGCGCGATGCTGCGCGACGCCGGCATCGCCCACGCGCGCCTGGGCACCACCGGCAACTGGCTGGTCGACCACGAGGATCGCGCGGCCTTCACCACGCCGTTCCCGCTCGAGCTGCAGGCGTTGCTTGCAGACACCCGCGACCGCGGCGGCCGCTGCGTCGTGATGGAGGCGTCGTCGCACGCGCTCGCGCAGGCCCGGGTGGCGCCGCTGCGCTTCCACGGCGTGGGTTTGACCAGCTTCAGCCAGGATCACCTCGACTTCCACCGTGACATGGACGAGTACCTGCAGGCCAAGTGCCTGCTCGCGCGCACGTACCTGCGCGACGACGGCATCGCGATCGCGGCGATCGACGATCAACCCGCGGCCGCGACGTTCCTTCGTGCAGCGGCGGAGCACGGCGCGCGCGCGTGGTCGGCGTCCAAGCGCGACACCGCCGCGGACGTGGTCGCACACGAGGTCGTGTTCACCGCCACCGGCACGCGCGCGCGCGTGCAGACGCCGGTGGGCGAGCTGCAGCTCGACACGCCGCTGCTGGGCCCCTTCAACCTCGACAACGTCCTGGTCGCGACCGGCCTCGCGATCGCGCTGCAGCTGCCGTTGCCGACCATCGCCGCGGCGCTGTCGCGCAGCCACGGTGCGCCCGGGCGGCTCGAGCCGGTCGCGGTCGAGGGCGTGCGCGGGCCGGTGGTGTTGGTCGACTACGCGCACACCCCCGACGCGGTCGAACGCACGCTCGCAGTGCTGCGGCCGCTGGTGCGCGGACGCCTGCACGTGGTGCTCGGCTGCGGTGGCGATCGCGATCCCAGCAAGCGCCCGCGCATGGGCAGCATCGCGGCGCGCGACGCCGACGTGTTCTGGGCCACCTCGGACAACCCGCGGACCGAGCCGCCCGAGGCCATCGTCGACGCGATGCTGGCCGAGCTCGACGACACGCTGCGACGCAAGGTCGTGCGTGAGAGCGACCGCGCCCGCGCCATCGCACGCGTGATCGCCGACGCGCACGACGATGACCTCGTGCTGATCGCCGGCAAGGGCCACGAGGACTATCAGATCGTCGGCACCCAGAAGCATCACTTCGACGATCGCGAGCACGCCCGCGACGCGCTGCTGCTTCGCTGCTAGCCCCGCGCGGGTCGCCGCGGCGGCGAGGGCTGACCGAAGATCCGCGCGATGCGATCGGCGATCATCCGCACCGCCGGACGCCGTGCGGCCTCGGGCTGCAGCACCAACCACAGCGGTCGCGCCGGGATCTTCGGCAGCGGCGCGACCAGCTGCAGCCCGGGATCGAGCTCGGCCCACGGTCGCGACAGCGGTGCGAGGCCCAAGCCCGCGTGCGCCGCGGCGAGCAGCGCCGGCATGCTGCTGGTGCGCAAGACCACGCGCACGCCCGCACGCGACGCGAGCCAGCGCGCCTCGGGCAACGCGGCGAGCTCACCCCCGGGAACCAGCACGTCGTGGCCCGCGAGATCGTCGTCGCCGCGCGGCAGCCCGCGGCGCTGCAAGTACGCCGGTGCGGCGAACAGCGCGACCTCGATGCGCGCGATGCTGCGGCTGCGCAGCGACGCCTCCCGGGCGCCGCGCAGGCGCAGCGCGAGGTCGGCCTCGCCCCGCGCGAGGTCGAGCGGCCGATTGCCACCGAGCAGCTCGATCGCGAGACCGGGGTGCTGCGTGCAGGCCTCGAGCAAGCCGCGCTCGACCAGGAAGCCCGCGAGCGCCTCGGTCGTCGCGATGCGGACCGTGTCGGCGAGCGGGTCGTCGCCGCGCCGCGCGAGCTCGACCAGCGCACGCATGTCGGCATCGATGCGTTCGAGCTGCGGCCGCAGCCGCTCGAGCGCCGCCGCCGGCCGCAGGCCCTCGCGCGTGCGCAGGAACAGGGTCTGGTCCAGCGCGCGCTCGAGCGCGCCGACGCGACGGCTCACGGTCGAGCGATCGAGCCCCAGCCGCCGCGCCGCGCCGGCGAGCGAGCGCGTGTGCAACAGCGCCATGACCACGCGGACGTCGTCCCAGGCCAGCTCCATGCCCGCCAGGGTACCCGCGGCGGCACGGCCCCGGTGCGACATCGTTGCATCGCAGCGATGCACGCGTGCCCATGGCGGTCCCCACCGGTCGGTCCCATGGTTGCCGCGGAGGATGAGCGACGCGATGGACAGTTATCGTGCGGTGCAGCTGAGCGGCAAGGGCGGTCTCGACCGCCTGCAAGAGGTCGAGCTGCCGGTGATCGAGCCCGGCCCCGGCGAGCTGCGCGTGCGCGTGCGTGCGACCGGCGTCGGCTTCACCGACGTGCTCATGCGCCGCGGCTACTACCCGTATCGACCGGCGTTCCCGTTCGTGCCCGGCTACGAGGTCGTCGGCACCGTCGACGCGATCGGCCCCGGGGTCGAGGGCTTCGCGGTCGGCGATCGTGTCGCGGCGCTGACCGTGCACGGCGGCTACGCCGAGCTCATGGTCCGCGCAGCGAGCGAGTTCGTGCCGGTGCCCGACGCGGTCTCGGACGTCGACGCCGCCGCGGCGATCCTCAACTATGTGACCGCGTACCAGATGATCCATCGCACCGCCGCGTGTGCACCGGGCTCGAGCGCGCTGGTGACCGGCGCGTCCGGTGGCGTGGGCCTGGCGCTGCTGGAGCTGCTGCGCGACGCCGAGGTCGAGGCCATCGGCGCGGCCTCGGTACAACACCACGGCCTGGTGCGCGAACGCGGCGCGGTACCGGTCGACGGCCGCCGCGTCGATGTGGCCGCGCAGGTGCGAGCGCTGCGGCCCGCCGGCGTCGACGCGGCCTTCGACGGCATCGGCGGCGCCGTGCTGTCGCAGTGCGTGTCGGCGACCCGCCGCGGCGGCACCGTGATCGCGTACGGCTTCACCGGCGTGATGACCAGCACGGTGGGCTCGCTGCGCGGCATCGCGTCGGTGCTGCTGGGCGCGCCGCTGCGCGGGCGTCGGGGCCGCTTCTACGGCATCACGCAGCTGTACCGCCGCGACCCGCAGCCGTTCCGCGAGGACCTGCCGAAGGTGTTCGACGCCATCGCCCGCGGACGCATCGCGCCGCGCATCGCCCGGCGCATGGGTCTGCTCGAGGGCCGCGCGGCACAGGCACTGCTCGAGCAAGGCGGCGTCGGCGGCAAGATCGTGCTCGTGGCCTGATCGCGCTACGCTCGGGCCCGTGAGCGCGCGGCGGCGGTGGTTGTGGCGCGGCGTCGGCGGCCTGCTCGGCACGCTGGTCGTGTACCTGACGATGTGGCCCACGCCGGTCGATCCGATCGCGCGCGAGGTGCCGGAACCGCCGGCGCTCACCGGCGTGTACGCGCCCAACGAGGCGCTGCGCGGCGGCACGCGATCGGTCGTGCTCGGCCACGGGCCCGAGGACGTCGCCATCGGTCCCGACGGGATGATCTACACCGGCATGTTCGACGGCCGCATCCTGCGGCTGCCGCCGACGCTCGATCGCGTCGAGACCTTCGCCGACACCGGCGGCCGACCACTGGGCCTCGCGTTCGATCGCGACGGCGATCTGTGGGTCGCCGACGCGCACCGCGGCCTGCTCGAGATCGACGGCCGCGGCACCGTGACCGTGCTCGCGACGGCGGCCGGCGGCGTGCCGCTGCGGCTGGCCGACGAGCTGGCGATGGCGCCCGACGGTACGATCTGGCTCAGCGACGCATCGCAGCGCTTCGCGGTCGAGGACTACCTGCTCGACGCGCTGGAGAACCGCGCGACCGGGCGTCTGATCGCCTACGACCCGCGCACGGGACAGACCCGCGTCGCGCTCGAGGGGCTGCGCTTCGCCAACGGCGTCGCGGTGGCGCACGACGGCAGCTTCGTGCTCGTGGCCGAGACCTACGACTACCGCGTGACGCGACTGTGGCTGTCGGGGCCGCGCGCGGGCAACGTCGACACGCTGATCGAGAACCTGCCCGGGTTCCCCGACAACCTCACGCTCGACGACGACGGCACGCTGTGGATCGGGCTCGCGTCGCGTCGCAGCGAGATGCTCGATCCGTTGCTGCCCCACCCGTGGCTGCGCAAGGTCGTGGCTCGGATCCCGCGCGCGCTGCAGCCCGAGCCGCCGCGCTACGGCTTCGTGATCGGCGTGGCGCCCGACGGCACCGTGCGCCACAACCTGCAGGATCCACGCGGCGACGTGTTCGCGGTCACCAGCGCGGTGCCCAGCGGCGACACGCTGGTGCTCGGCAGCCTGCACATGGACGCGATCGTCCGCGTGCCGCGGCCGCGCTGACGCGCGCCCGGCCCGGAACTCACGGCGCCGGCGGGGTCTGACAGGCGAAGTCGAGCGGACTCTCCCCCAGCGCGATGCACTCGCGGCCGCCGTCGCAGATCGGTCCCAGGCACGCGCACGCGGGCATCGCCGGACAGGTCGAGGCCGAGACGCAGCGGTACTGCACCGGCGGCGGCGGCTCGCAGCAACACGGGATGCCTGCGCCGCCGCACATGCTCATCTGCTGACCCTCGGGGCACGGCGCGTTGGGATCCTCGACGTTGGTGCACGACGGATCGGTGATGTCGTGCACGCAGACCTCGGCGAAGCCGCAGGTCATCTCGCCACACGCGATGCCCTCGCCGGTGTCGCTGCTGCCGCTGTCCGCCGAGCTGCCGCCGCTGCTGCCGCTGCCACCGGAACCGCTGCCACCGGAACCGCTGCCACCGGAACCGCCCTCGCTGCCGCCCCCGGTGCTCGCGCACGCCTGCGGATCGACCTCGCAGTCGGGCTGGTGATCGTGGTTGGGTTGGCAGGTGTTGGTGCCGCCGTCGTGGTTGTCGCAGGTCAGGCCATCGGCGCAGTCGTCGTTGGTCTGGCACGGCGCATCTTCGCCGCCGCCGGGGTCCTTGCACGACGCGAGCAACACCGCGAGCAATCCCAACCTCGACCACCGCGAACAATCCATGGCGACAGCATAGCAGCCCGCGCGCGCGGTGAAAGCGGCTGCCGTGGGTCGACGCTCACCGGCGACCGCGCACGGCCGTGCGGCCGGGCACGGCCGCGCGGCCGGCACCGCTACGAGGACGGCTCGCGATCGAGCCGCACGCTCTGGCCGATCGCCGGGATCTCGCGCCGCGCGGTGGGCAGGCCCTGCTGATCCCAGTGCTCGACGAGCATGGCGGGCGGCTCGAGCAGATCTTCGTCGGTCAGCTTGAAGGTGCCCCAGTGCATCGCGACGAAGCGGCGCGCGCCGAGATCGCGGAACGCGGCGATGGCCTCGATCGGATCGATGTGTTGCGTGCGCATGAACCATCGCGGCTCGTAGGCACCGATCGGGAGCATGGCGGCGTCGATGGGTCCGGCGCGGCGACCGATCTCGGTGAAGCCGTCGAACCACGCGGTATCACCGGAGTGGTACACGCGCAGGCCATCGCGCGCGATCACGTAGCCGCCCCACAGCGAGGTGTTCTCGTCGAACAGGCCGCGGCGACTCCAGTGCTGCGAGGGCACGAAGGTGATCTCGAAGCCACCGGCCTCGCAGCCCTGCCACCAATCCAGCTCCACCACGCGCGGCAACCGAGCGCGACGAAACCACGCACCCAGCCCCCGCGGCACCACGTAGACCGGCTCGGGCCCCAGCGCGCGCAGGCTCGCCTCATCCATGTGATCGCGATGGTTGTGTGTCACGCACACGACGTCGATCGGCGGCAGCTCGGCGCGCGCGAGCCCGGGCGGCCCATTGCGCGGCACGACCGCGAGCCGCATCGAGAACACCGGGTCGACGAGCAACGACCGCCCTCCGAGCTGCACGAGGTAGCTCGCGTGCCCGATCCACGTCAGCGCCGGATGAGCCGCCGTCTGCACCGCCGCGAGGTCCGGCTGCACCCGCGGCACCTCGGCCCGCGCCGCGGCGCGGATCTTCCGCCCCTCGTGCAGGCCGAGCTTCCACTTGAGGACGGTGCGAAGCCCATGCGGGTTGCGGCTGCCATCGAGATTGCGAAACGGCGGCATCGGACCACACGGGTTGTAGCAGGGTCGTCGCCAACGGCCCGCGATCGCGCACCGCGGCCAGCCTGCGGCGCCGGGCGCGGCTGCCCCGAGGCGCCCTTGCATGGGGCCGAGCGACCGCAGCGACCGGTCGAGCGGACGCGCAGGCGCGTACCGACGCACACCGAGGCGCTTGCGCACCGCCCCGCGGACGTGCTCAAAATGCCCCCCAGAGGTTCGCCTATCATGGACAACAGGGGTCAGTACCATCGCATCTCGTTCTTGCTCGCGCTCTCGTCCGTTCCGCTGGGATGCCCGGGCGGTGACGACGGCACCACCAGCGACAGCAACGGCGACTCGAGCACGACGAACAACACCACCGACGACAGCGCGACGACGATGACGTCGAGCAACAGCGCGACGATGACGTCGGGCATGACCGGTGATGCGTCGTCCTCGACCGACCCCTCCACCACCGCGACGACGATGGCCGACAGCTCGAGCGACGGCGGTTCGACCGCGGCCGAGTCGAGCAGCGACGGCGGCAGCTCGGGCGGCGGCAGCTCGGGCGGCAGCACCGGCGGTGGCAGCACCGGTGGCAGCACCGGCGGCAGCACCGGCGTGGCGACCAGCGGCGGCACCACCGGCGGCCAGGCGGACTACGGTTGCCAGGGCTACTCGGACCTGTTGGTCATGTGCTACCCGAAGTACGCGAACTACGCGGACCAGATCACGCAGGGCTGCATCGACCAGGTCATGATGCTGATCGCGACCGACGGCGAGGCCTGCGGCACCGCCATCGAGGAGTTCCTCGCCTGCATCAACGCGCTGTCGTGCGACGAGCTCGCCGGCGGCATGGCGTGCCAGGACGAGAGCATGGCGTTCCAGGACGCCTGCCCCAGCGCCGGCTGAGCTGTCCGAGTGTCGCGCCCGCGATGCGGGCGCGGCCGCTCGTTCGTGCCGCGCCGCCGTGCCGCATTGCAGGCAGCGATGGCGTAACCTGGGCTCGGCTCGAACGTCGAGCACGGTATGGCCGATCCACTCGATGCCGTGTTGCAGCCGCGTCGGCTCGACGAGACGCACTTCGTCTTGGAGGTGCCGCCGGGTTGGGCGCAGGGCCGCAGCACCTTCGGTGGGCTCGTGCTCGGCGCGATGGCCCGCGCGATGGTGGCGTGCGAACCCGACGCGACGCGATGGCTGCGTTCGCTCGGTGGTGAGCTGGTCGGCGCCGTCACGCCCGGTCCGTGCACGATCGACGTGCAGCTGCTGCGACGCGGCAACGCGCTGTCGTCCCTGGACGCGACCCTGCGTCAGGGCGACGGCGACGAGGTGCTCGCGCGCGCCAGCGCCGTGCTCGGCCGCGATCGTGCCGTCGACCGCAGCTGGGGGCCCACGCTCGACGAGCCGCCGCCGCCGTGGTCGGGCCTGTCGCCGCTGCCGTGGGGGCCCTCGGTCCCCGAGTTCGCGCAGCACTTCGAGTTCCGTCTGACCGGACCGCTGCCGTTCTCCGGCGCACCGCAGGCGGTCGCATCGGGTTGGATCCGCGCGCGCAATCCCCCCGCGCAGCTCGACGCCGGCGCGCTCGCGGCGATGGCCGACGCGTGGTGGCCGTCGGCGTTCTCGATCGAGCCGCGACCGCGACCGATGGCCACGGTCGCGTTCACGATGCAGAACCTGCTCGGCGCACGCACGCTGCCCGGGGACGTGCCGCTGTGGCACCGCGCGCGCTCGCTGGCCGCCAGCGAGGGCTACTTCGTCGAGCTGCGCGAGCTGTGGACCGAGCACGGCGAGCTGGTCGCGCTCAACCAGCAGACCTTCGTGTGGATCAAGTAGCCGCGCCGCTCGCCAGCGCCAGCTGCAATGCCTCGACCACACGCTCCAGTCGCATGCCGCGGCTGCCCTTGAGCAGCACGCAGCTGGGCTCGTGCATGCGCGCGAGCAGCCACGCGGTCGCCTCGTCGACGTCCTCGGTCGCGAGTGCATCGATGCCCGCCGCCGCGGCCTCGCGCACCAGCGCGCGGCTGCGCGGACCGAAGCCCACCACCGCGTCGAGCCCCGCGGCCGCACACGCGCGACCGGCCTCGGCGTGCAGCGCCAGCTCGTCGGGCCCCAGCTCGAGCATGTCGCCGAGCACCGCCAGCTTGCGGCGCGCGCCCGGCAGCACCGCCATGCTCGACAGCGCCGCCGCGACCGAGCCGGGGTTGGCGTTGTAGCAGTCCGCCACCAGCAGGTGACGGCCACACGCGATCGCACGTCCGCGATCGCCGACCGGCTCGACCTGCCGCAGCGCCTCGATCATCGGCGGCAGCGGCAGCCCCAACGCCGTGCCCACCGCGATGGCCGCGGCCGCGTTGCGGGCGTTGTGCACCCCGAACAGCTGCAGCGACACCGTGAAGGCACCGTGCTCACGGCTCGCGAGCTCGACCCGCGTGGTCGCGCCGCGCTCGTGCGGCACCAGCTCGACCGCGACCACGCGCACGTCCGCGTCCGCGTCCGGACCCACGCGCACCAGCTCGACCGCGCCGCCGGCCCGCTGCAGCTTCGCCGGCGCGACGTGGGGTGCCAGCAGCGGCTCGTCCGACGGCACCACCACCAACCCGCCCACGGGCCCGTGCTCGCGCTCGGGATCGGGCTGCACGTGCGCGATGGGCTCGGCCTCGGCCGCGGCGATGGCCTCGATCGAGCCCATGAACTCGAGGTGCTCGAGCGCGATCGAGGTCACGACCGCGATCGTCGGCTGCACGATCGACGCGAGCAGATCGTTCTCACCGGGCGCGCTCATGCCCAGCTCGATCACCATCGCGTCGGGCTGCTCGGGCTCGCCCAGCAGCGTCAGCGGCACACCGAGGTGGTTGTTGAGGTTGCCGCGGGTGCACAGCACCTGCGGGTAGCCGGTGGCCAGCACCGCGGCGATCATGGCGCGCGTGGTGGTCTTGCCGTTGCTGCCGGTGATCGCGACCACCGGCCCGTCGAAGCCGCGGCGGCGATCCGTTGCCAGCCGTTGCAAGGCCACGAGCGTGTCGTCGACCTCGATCACCGCGGGCTGGGTCCCCGCCGGGGCCGCCCGCTGCGCAGCGGCGAGCAGCTCCGCCGCGCGTGGGTGACCCGCGGCGATCAGCACCGCGGCCGCGCCGCCCGCGACGGCGTCGCCGATGAACTCGTGCCCATCCCGAGCGGCCACGATCGGGACGAACAGCGCACCCGGTCGCGGACGTCGGCTGTCCAGGAACGCGCCGACGATCTCGCGCGGACCCTGTGGCCCGAAGCCCGGCTGTTGCAGGCGTCCGCCGCACGCGGCGGCGAGTCTCGAAGCAGACCAACGCATGGTGCCCACCCACGGCGCCCCGGCCGTGACACCCACGTCATAGATGATGCCGCCGCCGAATTCCAACTCGCGCCCACCGGCGCATCGCCAACGGGCCTGATCGCGGCCGCAAAGCCGTGCTACGGTGGATGCTGGGATAAGGGTACGGATCCGATGGCGGCCCGCGACACGTTACTGCTCGACCAGGGCTATCAGCCCGTGAAGGTCATTCCGTGGCAACGCGCGCTGTGCATGCACTTCGTCGGCAAGGTCGAGGTGCTGCGCGACTACGACTGGCGCGTGCACACCGTGGACTGCAGCTTCGCTGCACCCGCGGTCGTACGACTGCTGCGCAAGCAGGTCGCGCGTCCGCTGCACGTCCGCTTCTCGCGGGAGAACGTGTACCTGCGCGACGGTCACCGCTGTCAGTACTGCGGCCTGCGTCCGGGTCCGCGCGAGCTGACGCTCGACCACGTGGTGCCGCGCTGCAAGGGCGGCAAGACCACGTGGCGCAACGTCGTGACCGCGTGCGTCGAGTGCAACCGCCGCAAGGGCTCGCAACCGCCGGAGGCGTGCGGCATGCGGCTGCGCTGCGTGCCCAACAAGCCCGACTGGCTCGCGCCCCGGCTGCTGCACCTCGGCGTCGACGCGGTGCCCGAGGCCTGGCGCGACTGGCTGCACTGAACGCCGAGGGGATGCTCCGCGTGCCCTCGCGGGAGTGATCACCCCGACGCGCCGGGATTGCGCGGCCGCACGCGCACGCGCCCGGCCGGCCCAGGACCGGCGCGGGCGGGTCTTGGCGCGGTCGATCGCGGCGGGCCCTCACGGCCCGCCGCGACCCGACTTCTTGCGCCCACACGGCCGCGTGTGCCAGGACTACCGGGTCGCGGCCGCGCGTCCTCGCATGCGCGCTCCGCGACCGCGCGGGCCATCGTGCTCTACACGCTGCTCTACCCCCTCAGCACCAAGTACGCCGCCTTCGGCTGGCTGAACGTGCTGCGATACACCTCGACGCGGACCATCGCGGCGACCCTGACCGCGCTGCTGCTGTCGCTGCTGCTGTACCCGTGGTTCATCCGCACGCTGCAGCGGATCCAGCTGGGCCAGGTCGTGCGCGAGGACGGGCCGCAGTCGCACCTGTCCAAGCGCGGCACGCCGACGATGGGCGGCAGCCTGATCCTGTTCACGCTGATCATCCCCACGCTGCTGTGGGCCGACATGCGCAACCCCTACGTGCTGCTCGCGAGCCTCACGACCGCGGGTTACGGCGTGATCGGGTTCGTCGACGACTTCCTCAAGGTCCGGCGCAAGCACTCGGGCGGCATGCCCGGCAAGATCAAGTTCGCGCTGCAGATCCTGGTCGCGTGCTCGACCATCATCTACTTGTACGAGTCCGGCGTGATGCCCGAGAGCATCCGCTACCGCCTGGCGGTGCCGTTCCTGGACTTCTACGAGTACGAGATCGCGCTCGACAAGTGGCTGTACATCGGCTTCGCCGTGTTCGTGGTCGTGGGCTTCTCCAACGCGGTCAACCTGACCGACGGTCTCGACGGGCTCGCGATCGGTCCGGTCATCATCTCGGCCGCGACCTTCTTGGTGCTGACCTACGCCGCCGGCACCATCATCAACAAGAACTTCGACATCGCGCACTACCTGCACATCCCGCACATCCCGATGGTCGGTGAGCTGGCGGTGTACTGCGGCGCGATGGTCGGCGCCGGCATCGGCTTCCTCTGGTACAACACCTATCCTGCCAGCGTGTTCATGGGCGACGTTGGATCGCTGCCGCTGGGCGCGGGCCTGGGCTTCCTCGCGGTCGCGTCGAAGAACGAGCTGACGCTGGGGATCGTCGGCGGCATCTTCGTGCTCGAGACCGTCAGCGTCATCGTGCAGGTGGTCTCGTTCAAGCTCACCGGCAAGCGGGTCTTCCGCATGGCGCCGATCCACCACCACTTCGAGCTCAAGGGCTGGGCCGAGCCGAAGGTGATCGTGCGCTTCTGGATCATCAGCGTGATGCTGGCACTCGTGGCCCTGGCGACCTTGAAGCTGCGATGACCGAACGCGAACCCGGCCCGTTGTCCACGCCCTCGTCCCCCACCCTGCCGCCGCACTGGCGCACCGCGCTCGTCATCGGTCTGGGTGCCAGCGGCGTGGCCGCGGCGTCGCTGCTGCTGCGCCTGGGCCTGCAGGTCCGCGCCTACGATCGCAACCCGCAGGCGACGCTGCCGGCGGGCGCGACCGACCTGCGCGGGCTCGAGACGCCGCCGGCCGCGGCGCTGGCGGGCGTCGATCTCATCGTGCTCTCGCCCGGTGTGCCGCCGGGGCCGACCCGTGCACTCGCGCGCGAGCACGCCGGCAACGCGGAGATCGTCGGCGAGCTGGGCCTGGGTCTGCGCCTGGTGTTCGAGCGCCACCTGCCGCCGCTGCAGCCGGTGCCGCTGGTGCTGATCACCGGCACCAACGGCAAGAGCACGGTGACGGCGTTGACCGGCGAGCTGCTGCGCGAAGGTGGCATGCGCCCGTTCGTGGGCGGCAACCTCGGCACGCCGCTGTGCACCGCGCTGCTCGACGTGCTCGAGGGTCGCGCCGCACCGTTCGACGCGCTGGTGCTCGAGTGCTCGAGCTTCCAGCTCGAGACCTTGCCGGACGTACCCAACGACGTCGGCATGGTCCTCAACGTCACACCCGATCATCTCGATCGCTACCCGTCGATGGAGGCCTACGCCGACACCAAGGCCGAGGTTTTTCGCAACCTCGTGCCCGGCGGGCTCGCACTGCTCGACGAGGGCGGCGAGTTCACCGCCCGCATCGCGCCGCAGCGCACCGACGTCCGCGTGCTGCGGATCGGCGAGGCCGGCCACGCGTACGTCGAGGGCGAGGGTTCGGGCCGCACGCTGGTGCTCGGCGACGAACGCTACGACCGCGCGCAGCTGCGGCTGCCGGGGCGCCACAACGCCAGCAACGCCCTGTTCGCGCTCGCGGCCGCGCGCCACTTCGGTGTCGGCCAGGCCGCGTGCGAGGCGGCGCTGTCGCGCTTCGCGGGCCTGCCCCACCGCATGGTGCTGGTGCGCGAGCTCGACGGCGTGCGCTACTACGACGACTCCAAGGCCACCAACGTCGCGAGCGCGCTCGCGAGCCTGGGCGGTCTCGACGAGCGCTTCGTGCTCATCGCCGGCGGTCGCGGCAAGGGCGACGACCTCGCGCCGCTGGGCGCATTGCTGCACCGTCGCGGGCGCGGGCTGGTGAGCATCGGCGAGACTGCGGCGCAGTTCCATGCCCTGGCGCAGGGCGTGCTGCCGGCCGCGATGGCGCCGGATCTGACCGCCGCGGTCACGCTCGCGCGGCAGATGGCGCAGCCCGGCGATGCGATCGTGCTCGCCCCCGCGTGCGCCAGCTACGACCAGTTCCGCAACTACGCGCACCGCGGCGACGTGTTCGCCGCGGCCGTGCGCGCGCTCGCGTGATCGGTGCGTCGCGAGGACGCAGCCGCAAACCGCTCAGTTTAGCCGCTCGATCGCGACCGCGTCGAGCTGCACGAACTGACCGTCGTACGCGTCGGGGGCCGGAGGCAAGTCCGGGATCACGACATCGTCGTTGTTGCGCGCCTGCGCGTCGTCGAGCGTGAGGATCGAGACCGACAACAGCGATCCGCCCTCGATGACGACGTCGTGCATCTCGTCGATCGCGATGCCGTGATCGCCACCGCTGCTGCCGGCGTTGAGCTTGACGATGGTCGCGGGGGTGGCGACGGCGAGCTCGGTGTCGTTCCACGCGTCGCTGCCATCGGACGGGACCCCGCCCTCGCACCAGTGGCCCTCGGGCATGGCGCAGTCGTAGCTCTTCTCCTCGAGCACACCGCGGACGCGCACGCTCACGCGGTACTGCACGCCGGGCTCGCCGACGAACGCGTCCTGCACCGCGACGTCGTCGGCCTCGCAGTACGACATCGACCAGAACACCGTCGCGCCGCAGGGCGCTTCGGCGCGCAGGCTCGGGAAGTGGGGCTCGATCTCGCAGTCGAGCCCGTCACCGACGAAGCCGTCGTTGCAGCGGCACACCGCGACCTCACCGCTGGGGTCGGGCATGCAGCTCGCGTCGGCGTCGCAGCCACCCCCGTCGGCACAGGGATCGATGGCGGCGGTGCTGTCGGCTGCGCCGCTGCTCGAGCCCGAGCTCGAGCCACCCGCATCGCCCGAGCCCCCCGAGCCCACGGTGCCGACCTCGCCCATGGACGCGTCCGCGCTGCCGCCCGAGCCGCCCGACGCGGTGCTCGACGCCTCGCCGACGGCGCTCGCGGTGCCCTCGACACCGCCGCTGTCGAAGCGGCAGGCCGGCGCCGAGCCCAGCGCGACCACGCCCCAGGCGATCGCGCACAGGGGCCGCGCGCGTCCCCGCCGGTGCATCGATGCGATGTCGCGCCCGAGCCTGCGCATGCGCGCCCGCTGCCCCTCCCCGCAGCCAGTGTATCGCGTCCGCCGGGCCCGCGCGCGCGTGCGAAACCCCCGTGGGATGCAGTAGCATCCGCGGCGATGCCCATCGATCCCAGCGACGAAGAAGAGAAGTACTTCCACGCCGTGGACGTGGAGGCCCGCCGCAAACTGCGCGAGTCGCTCGAGGACAACGCGCGCAAGCTCGAGGATGCGGCCAAGGTCGCCGCTGCGCTCGCGACCGACGACGTCGGCCTCGCGGCCGAGATCCACGCGCTGGGCTTCGACGGCGAGACCGCGCCCGCGCTCGAGGTGCTGCCGCTGGTCCACGTCGCCTGGGCCGACGGCAAGGTCCATCGCCGCGAGCGCGCCACGATCCTGCGCGTGCTCGAGGCCCGCGGCCTCGCGGCCGATCACGCCGCGGTGAAGACCATCGCGGCGCTGCTCGACGAGCGCCCCTCGGACGCGTTCATGCACGAGAGCCTCTCGCTGCTGCGCCGCCTGGTCGCGCGCGGCGGCAAGGCCCACGAGATCGTCGATCAGTGCGTCGGCGTCGCCACGGCTGCGGGCTCGCTGCTGGGTCTGGGCATGCGCGTCAGCGACGAGGAGCGCCGGCTCATCCACGAGATCGCGGAGCTGCTCGGGCCCAACTCGAGCGACGCGATCGCGGCCGAGCTGGGCTGAGCCGCGACGGTGGCCGATCGGCCAGCAGTCGTTCGACACCGGACGACTGCTTTGCGGCCAGCGCTGCCGCAGTGATCTGTTTCGATCAGGATGGTGCGGTGCGCGTGTTCGCGTTTTCCTGATACCGTCCCATGCGATGCTCCCCGCAGGATTGCTCGGAGTCGCTGTGCTGCGCTTCGCTGCCGGTCCGCCCCAGCTTCCGGATCCACCGCCAGCATCGATCGAGCCCGTGCAGGCGCCACCGGCCATCGGTGAGAAGCCCTCGACCGCCGACCCCTTCGCCGCCGATTCGTCCGATGCGGCGCCGGCGAGGGACACTCGCACGACGACCCCGCCGGCACGCGCGTGCCCGTGCGATCCAGTCGATTGGCGCTGCTGGGAGGCGAACCTCGAGATCTGCCACTGGGAGCCCCCGCCCGCGACGCCGCGCCCGTCGGAACCGACGCCCGAACGCGTTCCGAGCGAGGCCGACGCGAGCGAGAACGAGGAGCGCCAGACGAATCCGACCGATTCCAAACCGAGCGATCCACCGCTGCCGCCGTATCGTTTCCACGACTGGCAGCGACGCGGTGTTCTGCTCGGGTTCTCGTTCGGCCTCGCGAAGTGTGCGCGCGCGTGGTGCGAAGACGCGAAGCTCGGCGGCGGCGGCGGGATGGAGTTCGGCTATCGCTTCGGCGTGCTCGCGCCGGTCTTCGCGGTCAGCGGCGGTGGCAGCGGAGGAGACGTCGGCGAACCCTGGGCATCCGCGGGCTGGGATCCTGCGAGGACGAACATGCACTGGCTCGACATCGGCGTCGGCGGGCAGGTCTATCCGATCCGTCGCGGCCGGTTCGACCCGTACGTGGGCGCACGGCTCGGGTACACGCGCTACGTGCAACAGGTCCACTACACCGGCGGCGATGCCGAAGCGGCGGCGGAGATGAACGCATCACGCGGCGGTCTCCGGGTCGTCGCGGGCCTCGACGTCCACCTGCGCCCGGTCGTCTCGCTCGGTCCGCGCTTCGAGGTCACGATTCCGTTCGCCGGGCGCGTGTGCATCTCGGGCGACGTCCAGATGCCGGTGTGTCGTGCGGTCGAGGACCTCCGCGTCGCAAACGGCCTGTCCTCGCCGGCGGATCGCGCCGACCTCCCGTTGCAGTGGTCGTTCTCGTTGTTCGTGCGACTCGTGCTGCCGCCGCCGCCCACCGTCGCCCCACCCCGCAGTCCCGCGGCGGCACGCTGACTCGAGCGGCGCCCGCTCGCCCTGCGTCGCCCCCGCGCTGCGGCCCCTCGCCGCTGCCGATTTCTGGCCCGGCGCGGGCGCCCGTGCTGTCCTGCCGGCCGTGCAGGCTTCCTGTGTGGACGGGCTGCGCGGCCATGCCGCGCCCGACGAGGACGCGACGCCGCAGGCTCCGCTGCGGCGGCCGATGGACCCGTGGTTGTTCGCGGCGGTGTTCGCCCTGTCGGCGCTGGGCCTGGTGACCGTGTACAGCGCGAGCGCGTGGTTGGGCCACCACCAACATCGCGACTGGCAGTACTTCCTGTGGCGTCAGGCCGGCTTCCTCGGGCTGGGCTTCGTGCTCATGCTCGTGACCAGCCGCATCGACTATCGCCTGCTGCGGCGCTTCGCACCGCACCTGATGTTCGCGGCGATGGCGATGCTGGTGACGGTGCTGTTCGTCGGTCAGGAGATCAACGGCGCACGTCGATGGATCCGCTACGGCTCGCTGGGCCTGCAGCCATCCGAGCTCGCCAAGGTCACGCTCGCGGTCTTCCTCGCCGCCATGCTCGCGCGCCAGGGCGAGCGCGTTCGCAGCTTCCGCACCGGCTTCCTGCCGGTCACCTTCGTCGCCGGCGTCACGATGGTGCTGGTGCTGCTCGAGAAGGACCTCGGCACCACGCTGTTGCTGGGCGCACTGACGCTGGTGATGCTGTTCGTCGCCGGCACGCGCGCGAGCTACGTCGTCGCGGCGGTCATGCTCGCGGCACCGGTCATCTGGTATCAGATCCTCGGCGTCGACTATCGCCGCGGTCGCCTCGAGGAGTTCCTCTCCGGCGACAGCTACCAGGTGCAGCAGGGCCTCATCGCAATCGGCTCCGGTGGCACCTGGGGTCTGGGCCTGGGCAACGGCAAGCAGAAGCTCGGCTTTCTACCCGAGAACCACACCGACTTCGTGCTCGCGACCGTGGGTGAGGAGCTGGGCTTCCTCGGCATCGCGGCGGTCATGATCCTCATCGCGCTGGTGGTCTGGCGCGGCATCGCCATCGCGCGCATCGCCGAGGATCGCTTCGGCACCTACCTCGCGGTGGGGCTGTCGTCGCTGTTCGGACTGCAGGCGCTGGTGAACATGGCGGTCGTGCTCGAGGTCATCCCGGCCAAGGGCATCACGCTGCCGTTTCTCAGCTATGGTGGCTCGTCGATGCTGGCCGGCATGGTCGCGGTCGGCATCCTGCTGGCGATCTCGCGCAGCCCGGATCCGTGGCGGTGGAGCGACCAACGCAGCCGCAACCGCGTCAAGCCGCGACGCGGCGCGAGCAAGCGCGCCGCCGAGCCCGACGCGGGCAAGAAGAACGTGCGCCGCGCCCAGCCCATCGGCGAGCCGGCCTGAGCCTCAGCGCGGCGGCGCCTGGGTCGGGATTGCCGGAGCCTCGACCTTCTTCGCGCGCGCCATGTACGTCGCGAACGCCGGGATCGCGATCGCAGCCATCACGCCCGCGAGCGCGCCGCCGGTCATCGCACCGCCCGCGCCGGCCTGACCCGCGCGTGCGCGGTAGGCCTCGATGCGGCTCGAGCTGGGATACGTGCTGACCAGGCTGCCGTAGGCGGTCGCAGCGTCCTTGCGTCCCGCGACCACGTCGAGCCGTGCGGCCTGGGCCGCGCGCCCCTCTTCGCTGGCAGGATCGCCGAACGCACGCACGGCGACGTGGAAGACCACATCGCTGCCGCTGCTGGTGTTCCACACCGACAGCGACGACAACGGCGAGCCCGCGAGCAACGCGATGTCGAGTGCGTCCGCGGGCGCGATCTTGCTGTCGGGCGGCATCGGCACGGTGGCCATCGCCGCGGCGAGCTGCTCGCGCACCGTCGGGCCGAACATGCCGTCGAACTCCGCGTGCACCACCAGCGACGTGGTCTGATCGGTGAGCGCCTTGGCCAGGCCCGGCGGCAGCTCGGCCAGCAGCGCCGGCGACGGGCCCGCGAGCTCGGACTTGGCCAGCTCGCCGATGATGCTCGGCCCGGTGCCGACCGCGATGGCGGCGAACTGCGACGTCACGAACGCGGTCAGCTCGGGCTCGAAGCCGACCTGCTCGCGCAGCTTCGACAGCGACGCCGAGCCCTCCGCGGTGGCGCGCAGCGCCTGCACCTTGCCGCCGGCACCGTCGTCGACGTCCTCGACCACGAGCTTGACCTTGGTGCCGTCGGGCAGCGGCGGGATCTGATCGGCAGCGAGGCCGGCCATGGGGATGAGCCCCGCGATCGGGGTCTTGTCGGTGATGCCCACGATCGTGGCGAAGCCGGCCTTGCTGCCCGGCGACGCCATCAGCACCTCGCCCGAGAGCGCCTTGAGCATGTTCATCGCCATGCCGGGCGCGCCGCTGGCCCTGCTCACGACCGCACCGCCATCGAAGCGGAACCAGCTGAAGCTCGAACCCGCCGGCACCAGCGACAACATCTGCGCCGGGCCGGCGGCATCGATGGCCGCGAACTCGGCCATGCCCGGGGGCTTGAAGTCGACCTGCACCACACCCGGCGCGGTCATCACCGCGAACGCCATCGTGCCGTCCTTGGCCGGCACGTGCGCGACGACGTTGCCGTGCGCGACGTCCTCCGCGTCGAGCTCGGCCTCGAGCTTGCTGCGCATGCCCTTGGCGTCCTTGCCGGGCGCGAACGCGGTCACGGCGGCCGCATCGTCCGAGCACGCGACCATGCCCGCGACCTCGAGCGTCTTGCAGGTGGTCTTGACCTCGTCGGGGTGCAGCGACAGCGTGCGCAGCAGCTTGGGCACCGCCTCCGCGTCGTCCGCGGCGACGACGGTGACGTCGCGATCCTGCGCGTCCTCGATCACGATCATTCCGCGATCGAGGTGCACGCCGCCCGCCGCGAGCGCCGACTGCACCAACTCGTACTCGGTGAGCACGCGACGAATGCCGGCGTCCGCATCGGGCTTGGCGGGATCGCGGGTCGCATCGAGCACGCGCGTCCACAGCGACTTCTGCTCCGCGATGAGCCACCCGAAGCCATCGACGATCTCGCCGGGGTCGCGCACGACCACGAAGCTCTTCGCGTCGGTGGGCACCAGCTCGAGCAGCGGATCGAGCTCCGCGGTGTACGACGGCTCGGGCACCGCGACCTGCGTGACCGCGACCGGCGTGCTCGGGGTCGAAGGCTCGCCCTTGGCCGGCGCCTGTGCGGTGGGCGGCGGGGTCTTGGCGTCGCTCGGCGCGGACTTGGCCGGAGCTGCGGGCGTGGGCGCGGGCGCAGCGGGCTCATCCTTCTTGCAGCCGGGCCCCAGGGCCAACGAAGTGATGACGACGAGGGTGACGGGAAGGCGGGTCACGGCGGCACGGTAGCACGGGCGTCCGTGGGCGCCAGCGCCCGAGCGGGGTCGTGATCGAATCTCCACACGCGCGGTCCATCACCCGCGAGACCATGCGCGTCATGACCCAGCGCCGCACCGTCCTGCTCGCGATCGCGCTCGTGCTCGTCGCCTGCGACGAGAAGAAGGACACCAAGACCGAAGCTGCGCCCGCGGCCGCGAGCGCGACCGTGTACGAGCCCGCGTTGACCAAGGAGCTGGTGCCCGCGATCGCCAAGGGCCTCGTGCTCGGCAGCGCCACGCGCAAGGAGCTCGAGGCGGCGTTGCCCGTGGCCGAGGCCGTGATCGACAAGCGACTCGGTGGCAACGCCAAGGTCGAATACAACGACGCGCCCGCGATCCAGCTGAGCCTCGCGAAGTCCGATGCGATCGCGCGCGGTACCGCGTGGCTGGTGCGCGACGCCGGCGGCGAAGATCGCCTCGCGCGGCTCGAGCTGGTCACCACGCAGCTCGGCGTGTGCGACTGGGTCCGCGATCACATCGGCAAGCTCGACGGCGCAACCAAGCGCCCGGGCTCCAACCGCAAGTTCGGCGCCGAAGGCAAGCTGCTCAGCTACACCGGCGGCACCGCCGATCGCAGCCAGCCGGTCGGCATCGAGTGCGGCCCGCTGCAGGTCGACGGCGTCGCGGCCGAGTCGCTCGTGCTCGGCATCGACAGCACCTCGAGCACCTCGATGGTGGTCAGCCGCGAGGGCTGACCACCGGCGATTCGGCGGATCAACCCAGCCGCGTGAGGCAGGCGTCCGCGCCGGTCACGTCGATGCCCTTGCCGGGCTCGACCTCGATCGACTTCACCACGCCGTCTTCGATCACCGAGCTGAAACGGCGGCAGCGCGGGCCCATCTTCGCGCCGCTGAGATCGACCTCGAGTCCCATCGCGCGGGTGAGCTCGCCGTTGCCGTCCGCGAGCATGTCGACCTTGCCGTCGGTGTGCAGCGCATCCGCCCACGCGCGCATGACCCAGTGGTCCGACACCGCCATGCACACCACCGCCGCGACGCCCTTGGCCGCGAGCTCGTCGTGCCGCGCGACGTACGAGGGCACGTGCTGCGCGTGGCAGGTGGGCGTGAACGGGCCCGGCAGGCCGAACAGGATCACCTTCTTGCCCGCGAACTCGGTCGCGGTGTCGAGCTCGACGGTGCTGCCGTCGGCGAGGATGCGCTTGAACTTCACGGAAGGGATTCGGTCACCGACGGCGATCATGAGAGTGGGCAGAACCTAGCAGAACCTCCGTTCACGTCCAGGAGCGGTTGACCGGCCGCGGCGCCCTGGGGTACGCCCCGAGTGATGATCGCGACGGTGGCGAGGATGGGTGCGCGCACGCTGTCGCCGTGGTACGCGGCCTTGCTCGCGCTGCTGGTGCTCGCGTGCCGACCGACGCGCACCGATCGCCACACGCGCGCGCCGACGCAGCCCGACGCGCACGAGTCGGTCGCGCACATCCTCGCGGCCTCGGATCTGCCCGAGCCGCTCGCGACGCCGCTGCCCGACGACCCGCTGGGCGTGACGATCCACCGCCTCGACAACGGCCTGACGGTCTACCTCTCGACCCAGCGCACCGAGCCGCGCGTGCGCGCGTGGATCGCCGTGCGCGCCGGCAGTCGCCACGAGCCCGTGCACGCGACCGGGCTCGCGCACTACCTCGAACACATGTTGCTGTTCAAGGGCACGGACGAGCTCGGCACCATCGATCACGCGGCCGAGCTGCCGCATTTGCGACGCACGCGCGAGCTGTACCGTGCGCTGCGCGAGGCCGCCGGTGAGGCCGAGCGCCGGCGCGTGCTCGGAGCGATCGACGAGCAGACCCAGGCGATCGCGCGGACGTCGGTCGCCAACGAGTCGATCGCGTTGTTCGAACGGCTGGGCATCACGGGTGTCGACGCCTTCACCGATCTCGAGCGCACGCACTACGTCGCGACCGTCCCGAGCAATCGGGTGGCGCAGTGGGCCGCGATCGAGGCCGAGCAGCTGGCCGACCCTTCGTTCCGCTTGTTCCTGCCCGAGCTCGAGGCGGTCTACGAGGAGAAGAACCGCCAGCTCGACGACCCCGGCGTGCGCCGCTACGCCGCGACGATGAAGGCGCTCTTCGGCCGACACCGCTACGGCGCGAGCGTGCTCGGCGAGGTCGAGCACCTCGAGACGCCCGACTTCGACGCGATGATCGCGTTCTTCGAGTCGTGGTACGTGCCCAACGCCATGGCCATCATCCTCGTCGGCGACGTCGACGAGGGCGTGCTGCCGCTGCTGCAGCGGCACTTCGGCGCGATGCGGCCGCGACGCTTGCCCGAGCCCCCGCCGGGCAAGGCCAACGCGCTGACGGGTCGCACGGTGGTGCCGCTACCGGCCCCGGGCACGCCGCTGGTCTCGATCGCGTGGCCGACGGTGTCGGTGCACCACGACGACGCGCTCGTGCTCGAGCTCGCGACCGCGGTGCTCGCCGATCCGCGCATGGGCCTGATCGCGCGCACGCTGGTGCAGCCCGGCGTGGCGGCGCAGGCCAGCGCGTGGTCCGATCACCTGCACGAGGGCGGCTACCTCGGCGTGGTCGCGACGGTGCGCGACGATCTCACGCACGAGCGCATCGAGGCCGCGCTGCGCGAGGCCGTGGCTGGACTCGCCAGCGCCGGCGACGACCGGGTCGCGTCGCAGCGGCTGTACACCGAGATGGCGAAGCTGCTCGAGGCCGAGCAACCCGCCGCACGCGCGCGGCGGATCCTCGACGCGTTCGTGCGCCACGAGCCCTGGCCGCGCGTCGTCGCCGAGCCCGCGCGCCTGGCCGCGCTGGGTCCCGCGGATCTGCGCCGTGTGGCGCAGCAGTACCTCGGCGAGGCCTCGGTGGTGGTGGTGCAACAGCCCGGCGAGGTCCAGGCGCCGCGGTTGCACAAGCCCGAGATCACGCCGCTGCAGTTCGCCACCGGCCCGAGCGCGTTCGCCGAGCGCATCGCAGCGCAGCCGGTGACGCCGATCGAGCCCGCGTTCGCGGAGCTCGGCCGCGACTTCGAGCACCGCGCCACCGCGTTCGGCGAGCTCACCGCGGTGCGCAACACCGGCAGCCCGCTGTTTCGCGTGCGCATCGAGATCGATCGCGGCAGCCGCACCGATCCGCTGCTGTGCCACGCGCTGCAGGCCTGGGCCAGCAGTGGCTCGCGCACGCTCGCGGCCGAGGCGTTGCAGACCCGGCTCGCGGCGCTGGGCGCCTTCGTCGGCAGCGAGTGCGGCAGCGATCGCAGCGCGATCGAGATCGAAGGCATCGACGCGCCGGCGCCCGACGGCGAGGACCGCTTCGCCGCGACCATGACGCTGGTCAAGGCCTGGCTCGACGCACCGGTGTTCGACGACGCACGGCTGGCCGCGCTCGCCCGCGCCGAGGTCTCGGCCCGCGCCGCCGCGCTCGACGACGACGATGCGATCACCGAGGCGCTGCGCGAGGTCGCGTACTTCGGCGAGGACGCCGCGAGCAAGGCGGTGCCGAGCACCCGCGCGATCGAGGGCGCACGCGCGCCGGCGCTGGCGAAGCTGCTGTCGGGGCTGCTGCGCACGCGCCACGGCGTGCGCTACTTCGGCCCGCGCGCGCTCGCGGACGCGCTGCCGCAGCTGCAGCTGGGCAAGGGCGATCGCAAGCCGCCGGTGCGATGGGTCCGGCGCTACCGCACCGCGCTGCGGCCCGAGATCCACGTGGTCCATCGCGGTTCGGCCAAGGCCAACGTGCATGTGGTCGTGCCCGCGCCGCCGAGCGATCCGACGCAGACCGGCGCGATCGCGGTGCTCGGCGAGCTGCTCGGCCGCCGCATGTTCGACGACGTCCGCGTCGCGCGGGCGCTCGCGTACGCGGTGTGGGCGGGCTTCGATCCCGGCGACGCCGGCGACGACGCGTCGCTGTGGGCACGCGCGCAGACGCAGCCCGACAAGGTCGATCGCGCGGTCACGTCAATGCTCACGGTGTTGCTGCACCAACCCATCGACGCGGCCGGCTTCGAGCGCGCCAGCGCGTCGCTGCGCGAGTCCCTGCGCGCGCGACGGACCCAGCCGCGATCGCTGGCCGCTGCGGTCGGACGCTGGCTCGATCGCGGGCTGCCCGGCGACCCCAGCGCGCTGATGTGGGCGCAGCTGCCCACGCTCGATGCATCCGTGGTGCAGCAGCTGCGCGACGGTGCCCGCGGCCCGGCCTTCATCACGATCGTCGGCGACACCGCGCGCATGGATCTCGCAGCGCTCGAGGCCCTGGGCCCCGTCACCGTGCACGAGCCCGCGACGTTGTTCGGCTTCGACCGCTAGGAGCGTGACCCCGCAAGGGGTCTCGCTCCTCCGTGCCCGTGCCCGTGCCCGTGCCCGTGCCCGAGCGGCCGCCGCGCTGGCCATCGGGCCGGCGGTGCTGCGATCGCGGCGGGCGTGCAACGAATCGCGGGCGTGGTCGACGACGCGGCGGCAGCCCGCGGTACTCTCGCGTGCGCACCCGTCGATGCGGACCTTCGACCGATGCCAGCGTGACCTCGG
>JAIBBS010000245.1 GCA_019694555.1 Nannocystaceae bacterium | reverse complement strand
GCCGTCGCTGCCGCCGTGGCTGGCGCTGGGCGGCGACGCGGCCGCGCCGGTCGCCGTGCCCGTGCCGGTGAACCTGCTCGCGCTCGCACCCGCGTGCGCGGACGCGGGCCCGTCGTGGCTGCGCGGCGCCGACGAGGCCGGCGTCGCCGTGCTCGCGAGCCAGACGATCCGCGCGCGCGTGGGCGAGGCCGCGCTGCCGCTGCTCGAGCTCGGCGACGACGAGCCCGCCCGCGACGCGGCGCTGCACGCCGTGCGCAAGCTCGAGGCGCAGTGGGCCGCGGGCCTGGGGCAGCGCCTGCGCATCGGCAGCGGCGACGACGCCGTCGATCTGTTTCGCTGGGGCCAGGATCTCTCGCGTCGTGCGCAGAGCCTGCGCGATGCCGCGGCGTGGCAGACGCTGCGCCGCGACGTGGTCGCGCCGCACGTCGGTCGCACCGCTGCGGCGCTGCTCGAGGCGCTGCACGGCGAGGCCCGCGACGAGTTCGCGCGCTGGTGGCAGCGCTACGGCACCGCGCTGCACGAGGCGTTCGAGGCCATCGAGGCCGCGCTGGCGCGACCCCGGCCGCAGCCGCGGATCGCCGCCGCGATCGACGGCCTGCTGCCGCCGCACTGGCGCGCGCTGCCGCTGTCGCGCAAGGCGGTGCTGACGGTGCTCGCGAGCCCGATCGCGGCGGCGCTGGTGGGCATGCAATCGCCCGTCGCGGTCGCCGACATGCTCGCGCTGCGCGAGCCGCCCGAGCTGCTGGCGGCGCTGCCGGCCGCGGCCGGGACCGTGGACCTGCAGGCCATCGCCGCGCAGTGGACGCGCCTGTCCGCGTCCGGGCGCTGACGCATCGGCGCCCTGCCTGGCGCGCCCGTGGCTGGGGTACAAACGCCCTCGCGAAACCAAGCGCCGCGCGGGTTGTCTCGCGCGTGGACCCCCCGGGCCGAAGGTCACCGCCAATGCTGCCGTACGTCGCCGCCACCCTCGTCTACGCCGCCGCGTCCGCCGTCGCCGACCCGTTCTCGTTCGAGTACCCGGGCCAGACGGACCCCTCGGGCTCGACCTACCTGGTCATCGTCGCCAACGACGATCTCAAGCCCTTCGACGTGACCATCACGGGCGACGACCAGACCATCCGCAAGCACGTGCCCGCGCTCGAGGCCGGCGCCAAGCACAAGCTGGCGTGGAAGCAGAAGTCGGGCACCGCCAAGTACCAGCTGGTGATCGACGGCGGCGAGCTGACCGCCGACTTCAGCTTCGAGATGGTCAAGCCCGCGGCCGCGGGCAAGGTCGGCAAGCTCAAGGTCAAGAGCAGCCGCGAGGACGTGGTCAAGCGCCACAACGTGACCTACGAGACCTCGTTCGAGCTCGCCAACTACGAGTACAAGGTCTACGACTCCGACGGAGACATCATCGCGCAGGCGCTCGTGACCGACAATCCGGTGAACGCGGGCGGCACGTTCACCGTGAAGTGGGACAGCAACGCCGAGGTCTTCATGGTCTACGTGCGCGGCGAGGACACCCACGGCCGCTTCACGGAGTTCAAGCTGGTGCCGTGGTCGGTCGAGATCCCGCACACCGAGATCAACTTCGACAGCGGCAAGTTCGACGTGAAGCCCGACGAGGCCACCAAGCTCGACGAGGCCGTCGCGGTCGCGTTCCACGAGCTGGTCGCGCTGGAGAAGGTCAACGAGGCGGTGCAGGCCAACATCACGCCGCGGCTGTACATCGTGGGCTACACCGACACCGTCGGGCCCACGCCGAAGAACGACGAGCTGTCGCGCAACCGCGCCAAGGCCATCGCGCAGTACTTCTTCGACAAGGGCTTCTGGGCCGAGATCCACTACGCCGGCATGGGCGAGCGCGCGCTGCGGGTCGAGACCGCCGACAACGTCGACGAGGTCCGCAACCGTCGCGCGCTGTATCTCATCGGCGTCGACGTGCCCGCGGGCGGCGGTCAGATCCCCAGCAAGTGGGCGAAGCTGTCGGGCCCGCGCGAGCGACCGATCGGCTTCACGCTGCCGGCTCTGCCGCCGCAGTGGGCCAAGTACCGCGAGGATCGGCAAGGCGGCGGCGGCGGTCACGGCAGCGGTGGCACCGACACGCCGCCGACCGGCGAGGGCGACTCGGGCGGCGAGACCACGCCGCCGGCCGGCGACGGCGGTGGCGAGACCACGCCGCCGGCCCAGCTGCCGCAGGGCGATGGCCCGCCGCCGGTCGAGGGTGAGCCGGGCGCGACCAAGAAGGGCTGCAACGTCGCGGGAGCGCCGGGCATCGGCACGCTCGCGCTGGTGGCCCTCGCGGCGCTGCGGCGCCGTCGTCGACTGGGCGCGTGACCGCGGCAGCCGCAGCCGCGGCCGCGGGCCCGCGGCTGGCCGTGCTCGACGCGCTGCGTGGGCTCAGCGTGCTGGCGATGATCCACCAGCACGTCGGCATCTGGCTGTGGCGCGGGCCCGATCCCGGGATGGATCGCTTCGACTATCCCGGCCTGGTGTTGCTCAACACCATGGTCGTGATGGGCGCGCCGATGTTCTTCGCGCTCTCGGGCACCGGCACCGCGATGCTGACGCGGCGCGCGCGGCCGGGACTCGACGCGATGCTCGTGCGCCGCGGCGCGATGCTGTGGGGCTACGGCCTGCTGGTCAACCTGCTCACGCCGAGCTGGTTCTCGTGGGGCTCGTTCTTCGCGCTGCACCTGATGGGCGTCGCGATCGCGACCGCGCCGCTGTGGCGTCGACTCTCCGACACCGCGATCCTGCTGGCCGCGGCGGCGGTGCTCGCCGCGACGCCCTTGGTGCAGGCGTGGCTGCAGCTGCCGCCCGAGCTGACCAACCCCGAGATGCGCGACACCAGCCAGCCCGGTGGCGCGCTGCGGCTGATGCTGGCCGCGAGCCAGTACTCGCTGCTGCCGTGGCTGTCGACGTACCTCGTGGGCTTCTGGGCCGGTCGCATGATCGCGGCGGGTCGGCTGCGCGCGCTGGTGGTGGTGGGCGCGGTGCTGGTCGCGATCGCGGGCGTGGGCCACCTCGCGGTGCAGCTGGGCCTGGGCGCGCCCGACTCGGTGCTGTGGCGCGGCTTCCGGCTCAAGGTGGGGTGGTTTCCCGCGCCGATCGCCATCGTGATGGGCCTGCTGGGTCCGACGCTGTGGGTGGTGGCCGCGGCGGTGCGGCGCGAGGCCACCGCGCCGCTGCGCAGCGATCACCCGCTGGCCGAGCTCGGACGCGTGTCGCTGACGATCTTCATCGTGCATGCGCCGCTGTTCCGCGAGCTCAGCCGACCGCTGGGCATCTGGAGCGCGCTGGGCCCGTTCGCGACGATGGCGTGGGTCGTCGGCTTCACGGTGGTGTGCCTGCTCGCCGCGCACGCGTGGGCGCGCGTGGACTTCCGCTTCGGCGCCGAGTGGTGGCTGCGGCGCGTGGCCGATCGCGCGCCGGTCAGGTCGCGCCGGGATTCGAGCTGAACTCGCGCACCGTCAGCAGGTGCCGCGCGGCCGCCAGCGGCGTGCGCGGCATCTTCGCGAAGTAGCGCATCGCCCCGGGCACGGTCCCGAAGGTCTGCTCGATCTCGGCGAAGCGCGGGTTGTTGGCGACGTTGTCGCGCAGCAGCGGCGCGACCGCGGGATCGCGACGGAACGCGCGGATGTGCTCGAGCAGGCGCTCGTGGTACTCGGGATCCTCCACGATCGCGAGGATCGACTCGGTGCGCGGATGCTTGTGCCCGAGCAGGTCGACGACCTGCTGCTCCATCTGCTCGATGCCGTCGGGGAAGGACTCGAGCAGCTGGAAGTCGTACTGCGGGTTGGCGTGCACCACCTGCATGACGTGGCCGATGATCGCGTCGCGGCTGCTGTTGAAGCCGGTGGGGTCGATCAGCGATGCGGGATCGTCGAGGAAGCGCAGCAGCGTGTGGAAGCGGAAGTCGAGGCCCTTTTGCGCGTAGTAGTCCGCGGCGCAGGGCACGATGAAGAAGCGCAGCATGTCGATGGCACCGACCATCCGCTGCAGCCGCGTGGGCACCTCGTCGATGTAGCCCAGCTCCTTGAGCCGACGCAGCCGCGGCGCGACCTTCGCCTCGTCGCCGTAGCCGTGCAGGGCCTGGGCGAGGGCGCGGAGCTTCTGGCGGAAGGCGCGGGGATCGCCCATGGTCCGGCGAACCAGGGACCACGGGCCCCGGGCCAGGCGATCGGTGGTGGCCTGATCGAGGGCGGGCATCCTTTCAACCATAGATCGGGGCTGGCACCGTGCAAGCGCGTTCGCACCCCGCGGCTACGGAAAGAACTGCGGTGATGGAGCGGCCGGGCTGCGCCGGGCCCGATCCCGGCCGATCGATCACGCCGGTGGGTTGCGGCGGATCCAGTCGGCGACCCACACGGCGGCCTTCTCCCAGCCGTCGCGCATGTTCTTCTCGGCGGCCTTCTCGATGAGACCGCCCACGCCCAGGATGCGGACCTCGACCCACAGCACGCTGGTGCGGTGGCAGCGGCGCTCGCCCAGCGGCTCGACCTTCATGCGCCCGCCCAGGCGGATGCGCTCGGTCAGCACCGACATCGCGATCTCGTACGACCACTCGCTGCGCGCGACGTCGAGCCGACCGGTCTCGGTGTAGCCCAGCTTGGGTCCGAGCACCTTCGCGACCGCCGCCGGCAGCTCGAGCTTGGGCTGCACCCGCATGCTGCGCGAGCGCTTGCCGTCGCGATCGACGACCGGCTCGATCTCGGCGGTGCCGAAGCCCAGGCCCTCGAGCAGCAGCGTGCGCGTGAACGCGGGATCGAGGTAGAGCGCCCAGAACTGCGCGGGCGTGACGTCGAAATCGTGCAACAGCGTGAACTCGATCAAGGCGACCCCGAACTGGGCGCACGGTAGCAGCTTCGCCGCGCGGTCGGGCCCCCGGGCGCGTCAGCGGTCCGCAGGGCCCGGCGGGCACGCCTGCGGCGGCACCCGCGGTGGGCCCAGCTCGAGCACGACCACGGCCATGGGCCCGATCGGCTCGACCTGCGTGTAGTGGGCGTCGTCGAAGCGGGCCATCGGCCGCAGCGCGAACAGCTCGCCCAGCATCGGCAGCCAGTGCGCAGGCACGACCGCGTGGGTCGGGCCGCGTGCGATCCAGTGGCAGACCTTGGCCTGGCGGTGCGCGTGCAGCCGCGCGCCGTGGTGATCGTTGAGGCCCACGAGATCGACGATGGTCATCGTGCGCGGCGTGCCCCAACGCAGCGCGCCCGCGCCCTCGACCGCGACCACCGCGTCGCGCGGCAGCGCATCGGCGACGAAGCGCGCGGCGCCGGTGTGCAGCACCAAGGTGTCGTCGCTCGCGTCGCGCACCCGCACCAGCGTGTCGCGTCCCTGCAGCCCCACCAGCAGCGTCACCGGCACCACCGCGATCGCGGCGCCCCAGCGCGGCAGCGCGCCGAGCCCGAACGCCACCACCACCGGCAGCGGGGCCAGCAGCGGCGCGAAGTAGCGGGCCTCGAAGAACTGCACGCCCTCGTGCAGCGGACGCGTGCACGCCACCACCACGGTCGCGCTCGTCGCCGCGAGCGCGACCACGCTCAGCGCTGCGCGGCCCTGCTGCCACTCGCGCCGCAACGCCGCGGCCGCCAGCACCAGGCCGCCCAGGCCGATCAACCACGGCTGCCACGGCAGCACCTGCTCGGCGAGGTAGCCCAGTCCCGAAAGCGAGCCGCCGCGACCCTTGACGTAGAACGCGTTGGGCAGCGGCTGGCCCACGGTCGCGAGCAGCCACGCGCACCATGACGCCGCCGCGATCGCAGCGCCCAGCGCCGCCGCGATCGCGGCGCGACGCTGCTGCGGCTCGACGCGGGCGCGCAGCGCCACCGCTGCGACCGCGACCGTCATCGTCATCGCGCCGAGCTCGGGCCGCGTCAGCAGGCCCGCGGCGCCCAGCAGCGCCGCCGTGCGCACGCGGCCCTCGATCGTCGCCCACAGGCCGCCCAGCGCCAGCGCGCAGGCCAGCGCGACCTCCATGCCCGAGCCCACGCCGTGCAGCGACAGCGGCGCGCTGGCGACCAACGCCCCGCCCAGCGCGAGGATCGATCGCAACGGCAACGGCTGCTGCGGCGTCGCGGCCCGGCGTGCGATCGCCGAGATCAACGCGGCAGCGGCCCACGCGGTCGCGGCGTGCAGCAGGATCGCCAACGCGAACACGCGCGGCACGGTCGCGCCGGCGGTCGGCCATGCCCACAGCAGCAGCACCCACAGCGGGCTCGAGCAGCCGGCCTCGTGGTCGCCGGGGTTGTAGCTCCAACCGTCGCCCAGCTGCAGGCTCTTGACGTACGCGAGATGGATCCACGCGTCGTCGAGCGCGAAGTCCTCGCAGGGCAGGCTCACCAGCGCCGCCAACACGGCCGCGAGCACCGTGATCGCCAGCGCGATCGGGGCCTCGGGCGGTCGCGACGGCTCGCTCATGCCGACGTCGCCACCCGCAGCACGACCTTGCCGAACTGCGCCCGCGACTCGAGGTGGCGGTGCGCGGCCTCGGCCTGCTCGAGCTCGAAGCTGCGATCGACCACCGGCACGATCGCGCCGCGCTCGACCAGCGGCAAGATGCGGTGCAGCAGCGACTTGCTGCCCATGGTGCTGCCGAGGATCTGCAGCTGACGGAAGAACACGTGCCGCAGGTCGGTGACGGCCTCGTAGCCCGACGACGCGCCGCAGGTCACGACCACGCCGCCCTTGCGCGCGAGCTTGAGGCTCTCGGGCCAGGTGTCCTTGCCGGTGTGCTCGACCACGATGTCGACGCCGCGCTTGCCCACGCCCGCGACCGCGCGCACCGCCGCGGGCCACTGCGCGTCGTCGCTGCGCACGGTCGCGTCGGCACCCAGCGCCCGCGCGCGCTCGAGCTTGGCGTCGCTGCTGGCCAGCGCGATCACGGTCGCGCCGTGCAGCTTGGCGATCTGCAGCGCGGCCACGCCGACGCCGCTGCCGACCGCGTGCAGCAGCACGATGTCCCCGGGCGCGACGCGGGCGCGCACGACCAGCATCTGCCACGCGGTCAGCAGCACCAGCGGCAGGCTCGCGGCCGCGACCATGTCGAGGTTCGCGGGCTTGGGCAGCAGGTTCGCCACCGGCACCGCGATGCGCTCGCAGTAGCCGCCCGGCGCGGTCTCGCCGAGGATGCGGTAGCGCGGGCACAGGTTGTCCCAGCCCGACAGGCACGACTCGCACGTGCCGCACGACAGCCCGGGGTTGATCACGACCTCGCGATCGCGCAGCGCCGGGTCGACGCCGGCGCCGGTGTCCTCGACCACGCCGGCGATGTCGCTGCCCAGCACGTGGGGCAGCGGCAGCCTCATGCCCGGCAGGCCGCCGCGGACCCACAGGTCGAGCCGATTGAGCGCACACGCGTGCACCCGCACGAGCACCTGCTGCGCGCCGGGCGTGGGGTCGGCCAGGGTCTCGGGGGTCAGGACCGAAGGATCACCGTGACGATGGAACGTGACCGCACGCATGACTGCAGGTGTGCGCGACGGTACCACCGATCTTCGCGTGTCCTCGAAACGGGCCTTGCGGCGGCGGCCCCGACCCCGCATAAGGGTGGAGACGAGACAACGCGCGCCGGGGGGTTCGCGAGGTCTTGGTCCGGGTTTCCAGTTCGGGTTCACCCGACCGTTGCGGTCGGGGTTCGTTGCAGGGTTCCCATCCGTTCCGCACGCCGGGTCAGCAGACCTGCGGCGGAAGCGTGTCGCCACCGTCGCGGTGGGTCACGTGGGGCGCTTTCGACCCTCAGGGGTCGCTGGTCCGCCGCCGATGGAGATACCCACATGTTCGACGCGCTCGCTACCGACCAAGGCTTCTCGCGCTACGTGACTGCGATCGAGCGTTATGCCGTGCTCGACCGTGACCGCGAGCTCGCGCTGTCCCGTGCCTTCCGCGACGGTGACAAGGCCAGCGGCGACCTGCTGGTCTGCTGCAACCTCCGCTACGTCGTCAAGATCGCCCAGGGCTACCGCGGCTACGGCTTTCGCATCAACGAGCTGGTCGCCGAGGGCAACCTCGGGCTGCTGCAGGCGGTGCGCCGCTTCGAGCCCGAGCGCGGCCTGCGGTTCATGACCTACGCGTCGTACTGGGTGCGGGCGCACGTGCTCTCGTACATCCTCAAGCACTGGAGCCTCGTCGGCGTCGGCACCGGCCCGATGCAGAGCAAGCTGTTCTTCCGCCTCCACCGCGAGAAGGCCAAGCTCGCCGCGCGTCTGGGCCCCGGCGAGAACCTCACCGCGCGTCTGGCCGAGACCTTCCAGACCAGCGAGGACCGCATCCGCTCGATGGAGCAGCGCATCGACGGCCGCGACCTCTCGCTCGACGCCAAGGCCTTCCGCGACGGCACCTCCACCATCATGGACACGCTCGCCGACGGCCAGACCGATCAGGAGCACTCGCTGCTCGCCGGCGAGGTCGAAGGTCTCGTGCAGGAGCGGGTCGAGGACGCGCTCACGCGGCTCGACGCGCGCGAGCAGGTCATCGTGCACCACCGTCTCATCGGTGGCGAGCGCCAGACCCTGTCGGAGATCGGCAAGCAGCTGGGGCTCTCGCGCGAGCGCGTGCGCCAGCTCGAGCAGCGCGTGAAGACCAAGCTGCGCCGCAGCCTCGCCGATCTCGCGCCCGAAGGTGGCGTGGCCGAGGCGGCCTGATCGCCGCGCGGCCGGGCGCTCAGCGCAGGTCGAAGCGCAGGTTGTCGAACGCCGAGCGCAGCTCGTCGAAGCGATCGCGCAGCGCCTCGCGCAGCGGCACGCGGTCGTCGATCTGCCGCTTGCGGTGCATCGCGCCGTCGAGCGCCTCCGCGTCGGTCACGTAGGCCTCGAGCGCGGCGTCGAAGCTGAGGTACCAAAACGCCTGCAGCCGCTCGCCCTGGTGGGCCTCGGCGTAGCCGCGCATCGCTCCGGCGTGCTCGCGGAGCTCCGTGAGCGGGCGCGCGCAGGCGTCGGCGTCGTCGAGCTCGCGGCCGGCGCAGCGCACGTGGGCCTTGGCCGCCAGCGCGACGCGGTGGCAGTGCCACGCGAGGTTGCGCCCGCCGGTGGACTCGAGCTGACCCAGGCGCAGCTCGTCGAGACCGTCGCGCACGCGATCGAGCTCGCTCGACAGCGCCAGCTCGGCGGCCTCGAACTCGGCGAAGCCCTGCGCCAGCGCCGGCGCGAGCAGCTTGCCCTGGGCCCACGCGTCGTCCTTGTAGCGCTCGTCGCCGAAGTAGAGGTCGAGCTCGTCGGCGACGGTCGCGAACGCGATCGCAGCCTCGAGGTAGCGGTGGGCCGCGTGCTCGATCGTGGGCAGGGGAGGATCGAGCGCCTCGCCCTCGTCGTGCGCGCGGCGACACGGCTGCAGCTCCGCGCTGACGGGGTACACCAGCGGCTTGGGTCCGTTGCGGCGACCCACGCCGGTCTTGGGGTCGACGCCGGCCTGGTAGCGGCGCCAGCTCTCGACCACCTTGCCCCGCGAGCGCCGCACGCACTCGTGGTACAGCGCGAGCTTGTCGGCCAGCCGCGCCTGCCCGTCGAGCGCCGGCGGCGGCAGCGTCCCGGGCATCTCGGT
This sequence comes from Nannocystaceae bacterium, assembly GCA_019694555.1. GTDB lineage: Bacteria > Myxococcota_A > Polyangia > Nannocystales > Nannocystaceae > Xiheibacterium. The sequence goes on along the minus strand of JAIBBS010000245.1, from coordinate 1,439 downwards.
GCCGACCGCGGCGACGCGCTCCTCGAGCTCGGCCTCGACCCGCGTCGAGATCTCCGCACGGACGCGATCACAGCCGGCCGGCAGCATCACCGCGAGCAGGAACCAGCCGCACGCGCGGGCGATCGCGAGCCGTGCCACCGCCGCGGAAAGCTGCCACAGCCCCGCGGCCACGGCAACCGCCGGCCCGCGCGGGGGCCGACGATCGAGCCGTGGGCAAGGGCGGCCCGCGCTTGCCCTGCGTCGGGCCGGTCGTGGAGGAGACACGAGGCGTCTCATCCCCGACTCAGACCCAGTGCGGGTCCTCCGGCACGATGATGCGCAGGTGGTGGAAGAGGTTCTCGATGCGGTACCGCGGCGCGATGACGAATTCCTCGCCGTCGATCTGCGCGTGGATCCGCGTGCGCCGCGGCGGCGTGATCGCGACCTCGATCAGTCGGCCGCGCGGGACCTCGCGCCGCGGCAGGCCCAGCACCTCGAGGTCGTCGACGGTGACGGGGTTGCGCTTGTGGCCGCCGATCGCGGCCGCGGCCCAGTCGGCGTGGCCGCGCAGCACCACGACCTCGAACTTGCCGTCGTCGGGCTTGGCGGTCGGATCGAAGATCCAGTCGCCTGCGTAGATGATCGTGCCCTGCAGCAAGATGTCGGTGACGCGCTCGTAGTGGGTGCCGACGCCGTCGATGTGGATCTCGGCCTCGAAGTTCGCGCCGCCCAGCGCTCCGAACACCAGCGCCCGCAGCGTCGCCGAGGTGTAGACCACCTTGTCGCGGTAGACCGCGCGCAGCACCGGCACGCGCTCGACCCACTCGCGCTCGCGGTTGCGCTTGGCCAGCACGCGCGCGGAAAACCCCATGCCGCAGCTGTCGAACCATAGGTCGTGCGCGAGGATCTCGCCGTCGGGATCGAGCGCTTCGATGCGGCCGACGTCGAGCCACTGCTCGACGCCGGCGCGGATGATCTCGACGTTTTGCCGCAACGCGCGGACGCCTGCGACGATTCCGAAGCTGCGGCCCTGGTCGTTGGCCGTGCCCATCGGCAGCATGCCCAGCGGCACGTCGATGCCGCTGCGCTCGCGCGCCAAGATGATGCCCTTGGCGGCCTCGGCGAAGGTGCCGTCGCCGCCCATGTAGACCACGCGGGCCGCGTCCTCGCGCTCGAGCCGTTCGGCCAGCGCGGCCACGGTCGCGCCCTGGGGCAGCGTCGCGAAGAACTCCGGCCGCAGGCCCGCGTCGTCGAGCACGGCCATGGCGTCGTCGATGAAGCGCTTGGCCTTGCCGCTGCGCGCGGTGGCGTTGGCCACGAGCAGGGTCACGCGGTCGCGTTCACGCACCAAGCAGGCGCAAGCGTATGCGAAGCGCCGGGGCTTGTCGGCGGCAGCGGCGGCGGGGCACGGCGGTCGGGTCCGCCGTGCGTGCGGGCCGGGGCTGCGCGCCGCAGGGCCG
>JAIBBS010000244.1 GCA_019694555.1 Nannocystaceae bacterium | reverse complement strand
TGATCGCCCGCGGCGCGGCGCCGCGGTGAGCAGCTGTCCGCACCTCGCGGCACATGCCCTGCGATGGCATGGGCGTCGCGCGGCGGTGGGCGGTGGCACAGGGCGGTGGCGGGCGCGGGCGCGGTGGCGCTGCTGGCGGCGATGCGGCCCGCTGACGCGCTCGCCCGGGATCCGCGGGCGGAGCTGACCGCCCAGCTGACGCGGCTGGCCGAGGCGTTGGGCCTGCGCGGCAAGGTCCGCGTGGTCGCGGTGAAGCCGGGCGTGATCGAGGCCGAGCTCGAGGTCGACGATCGCAACGACACCGCAGGCGAGTTCACCGAGCTGATGGCGCCGCTCTTGGGCCCCGAGCGGTACACCGCAGTGACCGAGGGGCAGGCGGCGCTCGCAGCCGAGGCCAACCGCTGGGAGCTGACCAGCTGCGCGCTGCCCGACGGCGCGACCATCGACGTGCCGATGGGTTCGTTCTCCGGTGCGGGCTTGGTCGGCGTCACCGACGAGGACCGCCCGGTGAAGAACGACTTCACCGGCGAGGTCCTGCGCAACAAGACCCGGCGCTTCGGCCTGGGCCAGCTCGGGCACCGCTCGATCGGCAGCGGTTGGGACTTCGAGCCCGGCGCGCTGCTGTACTCGGTGGTCGCGCCGATGGTCGGCCGCGACGTCCCCAACGGCAGCGATCCCAGCTCGCCCGAGCTGTGGACCACCTGCGAGGCGGTGCAGCGCTTCATCTACGTCGGGCCCTCGGGGCGCCTGGTGTTCGAGGCCGCGCGGCCCGACACCGTCTACGTCGACGAGCTCACGCAGCCCAGCGCCGGCGCGTGCTGGGAGAACCTGCGCCACGGCTTCTACGACGGCGCGACCTACCTGTCGACCGACGGACGCGCGCGGCTCGACGGCGATCGCATCGTGTTCGCCGACGGCCACGTCGAGGTGTTCCGCACGCCCGCCAGCGGTCGCGCGCACGAGCCCTTCGACATCGGCCTGGCCGATCACCTGGGCTCGCCGGTGCTGCCCGAGTACATGCGCTACGTCGCGACGCTGTCGGTGCTCGATCGCTCGATCGACGCCAACGGCAACGTCGTGCAGCTCGAGTACGACGGCCACGACTGGGTCACCGGCGTCGTCGATCCCGACGGCATCCGCGCCCGCTACGCGCGCGACACCGCCGGCCGCGTCGAGGAGATCGGCGTGGCCGGCATCGGCGGCGTCGAGCAGGTGTACGATCTGATCTGGACCTCGCGCAGCTTCGATCCCCGTGCCGCGTTCCCCGACGCGGTCGCGATGGACTCGGGTGGCTTCGCGGTGGTGGCCAACCCGCAGACGTACACGACGCTGGCGGCGATGGTGCTGCCCGATGGTCGCCGCTACGACTTCGAGTACGGCGCGTGGGGCAACCCCACGCGCGTGGTCACGCCCGACGGTGCCGTGCGCGAGTTCGACTACGGCGATGCCAGCACCTTCAGCCACCGACCGCCCGGCAACCTCACGTGCCCCAACGCCTGGGACGCGCTGCGGCGGCGACGGGTCGTGCGCGAGCGCGTGCTGCCCGCGGGCGCCGGCGGGCCGGTCTACACCACCGCGCTCGAGCACGAGCCCGAGATCACCACGTTCACGCTGCCGACGCCGCTGCCGCCCAACTGGTGCTCGGGCATCGCGTGGGTGCGCCGGATCCAGGGCGAGGGCGCGACGCGTCGCACCATCCGCGAGGGGCGCTGCCTGTCGGCCAACCTCGAGGGCATCGACGGCCGCACGCTCGCGCAGGAGCTCCGCGACGCCGACGACACCGTGATCGACGCGACCTACTTCGGCGATCCGGACACCGGCGAGCTGTTCGTCGAGTTCGAGCTCGCGATCGGTTACCACGGCCAGGGGCACGCCATCCTCGCCGCCGACTCGACCGTGCTCGACGTCCGGCACACGCGCATCGATCACGTCCGCGACGGCGTGCGTCGCTCCGAGCGCTTCGTCTACGACCTCGCGGACGAGCAGGCCATGCGGCTCGACGGTTCGATCGTGCCGCGGACCCGCGGCAACGTCGTCGAGCACACCGTGCGGGGCCCCGACGACGCGGTGCTGTCGGTGACGCGGACGCGCTACGAGAGCCGCGCGGCCTACCTCGCGCGCAACCTCGTGCGGCTGCCGATCGAGGACGAGGTCCGCGACGGCCTCGGCCACACGCTTTCGCGCAGCGAGATCGTCTACGACGAGGACACCCAGGCCCAGCTGGCGCGCTCGGGCGTGGCCGAGCCGCGGCGGGTCGCGGTCGGCGACGCGCGCGGCAACCCCACGACCACGCGCGCGTGGCTCGACGCCGAGCACGCCGTCGTCGGGCGCACGTCGTTCTACGACAACGGTGCGATCGCAGCCGTCGCGAGCCCGCGCGCCCGTGGCGATCTCGACGCCGGCTTCACCACCACCACCGTCGCCGACTTCGAGGCCTGCAGCGAGTCGCACCCGATCACCGAGACCCAGGTGCGCTCGCCGGTGCCCGGCCACGGCGCGACCACGCCGCACGTGGTGGTCACGCGCGCCGACTGCTGGACCGGCGCGACGTTGAGCGTGACCGCGGCCGACGGCGCGCTCAGCTGCACCCGCTACGACGCGCTGGGCCGGCCGATCGAAGAGGCCGCGCCGGGCGACACGCTCACGCGCGGCCTGGCCGGCGCGGCCGATCCCCGGTGCGAGCCCAGCGAGCGCGACGTCGGACCCACCGCGAGCACGCGTTACGAGCTCGCGATCGACGACGACGGCCACAGCGTGCCCGGGCTCGCCCACGTCGTGACCACACGCAAGAACGGCGGCGCCGGCGTGCGCTCGATCGCGTTCGCCGACGGACTCGGTCGCGCGATCGCCAGCTGCAGCGAGCTCGATCCCGAGGAGGCCGACGGCAACCTCGCGTCGTGCGTGCAGGTCGAGTTCGACTTCCGCGACCTCGCGGTGCGCACCAGCACACCGACGTGGTTGCCCGAGCTGCCCACGCGCGCGCCCACGGGTGAGCTCGGCAGCCACGCCATCGTGCGCGAGTACGACGCGCTGGGGCGCGAGACCCTGGTCGAGCTCGAGGGCGCGGGCCTGGGGCCGAGCGTGACCGACTACCGCGGCGAGGGTGGGCTGCTGCTCGCGACCGTGACCGATCGCAACGGCTACGACACCACCACCGCGACCGACGTGCTCGGCAACACCGTGCGCATCGATCGCGAGTGGCTCGACGTCGAGGGCGGTCGCTCCGCGCCGTGCTCGGGCGGCAGCTGCACCCAGCGCATGGGCTACGACGCGCTCGGACGCCTGCTGTGGGTGACCGAGGACGACGAGTCCACCGTGATCACGCGCCACGGCTACGACTGGCTCGGCCGCCGCGTGTGGACCGTGGACCTCGACCTCGGCGGCTTCGCCCGCTCGCCGCAGGCCGCCGACACCGATCCCACCGGCCGCTGGCGCTTCGCCTACGACGAGTCGGGCAACGAGATCGAGCGGATCGATCCCGCCGGCAACACGTTGCGCTTCGAGTACGACGCCATCGATCGCGTCGTACGCAAGACCATGCCGTCGACGCTGCCGGGCGACGACGACGAGAACACCGTCACCTGGTTCTACGACGGTGCCGGACCACAGGTGCCGCAATGACACGCCATGATCTGCTCCTGCCGCTCGCGCTGCTGTGCGGCTGCTACCAGGGCACGCACGGCCGCACGCCCGACGCCGCGCCGGTGACCGCGCGCAACGCAGCCACTGCGCTGGGGCGGCTGACCTCGGTCGGCAACGGCGAGTTCCGCCAGTTCTTCGACTACGACGCGCTCGGTCGCGTGGTGCAGACCTGGTGGTCGTTCGACGATCGCAGCTACGTGTCGGCGACCGAGTACGGCTACCCGACCCGCGCGGCGGCCGACGGCGAGCTCGGTACCATCGAGCGCGCACGCACGCTGCCGCACGCGGTCGGTCGCGCCGGCGAGGCCATCGAGTACCGCCACGATCGCACCGGCCGCGTGCGCGGCATGACCGCGCGCCGACCCGACGGCAGCCGTCAGCCGCTGGTGGTGTCGCTGCGGACCAACGCGCGCGGGCAGGTGACGCAGACGGTGCTGGGCACCTGCCGCGACGGCTGCGGCGACGGCCAGGGTCGCACGACGGTGCGCAGCGACTACGACGACGCGACCGGACGCATCCGCGGCACGCTGGCCACGCGCGACGGCGAGGTCCTGCGCGCGTACGGCTACGGCTTCGACGCCGAGGGCAACCTCGTCCAGCTCGACGACCATCGCGACGGCGACGGTCGTCCGTGCGCACCGGGGGACGCCGGCTGCGTCGCGTCGCCGTTCTCGGCGCGCTACGCCTTCGATGCCCTGGGCCGACTCGCGCGTGCCGTCACCGGCGGCGTGACGCAGCAGTACGCCTACGACGTGCGCGGCAACCTCGTGGCCAAGGGCGACGCCGACGGGTCCACGCGCGCGCAGCAGTACGGCGGCGACGGCCGCGGTCCCCACGCGCTCGCGCGCTCGGGCGCCACGCGCTTCGAGTACGACGCGCGCGGCAACCTCGAGGCCACCGTCGGCCGGCCCGGCGGCGACGTGGGCGTGACCACCAACGCCGACAACGTCACGATCGGCAGTCGCGGCCCCGGCGGCGACACGCGCCGGCACGTGCTGGGCGATCGCGTGTGGAAGAAGGTCGAGGGCGAGCTGACGACGTGGTACCTGCCCGGCGTCCGCATCGAGAGCGCCGGCGGCGAGGACGAGGTCATCCACGACTACGGCACCGTGGCCGAGCGCGACGCCAGCGGCGCGCTGCACTTCCACGTCCGCGATCTGCTCGGCAGCACCGCGCTGGTGCTCGACGCACGCGGGCAGACCCAGCGGCGTCTGGCGTACTGGCCGTGGGGCGAGCCGCGCGAGGATCTGGGCAGCGACGACGACTACGATCCGCGGCGCCGCTTCGGCGACAAGGAGACCGACCTGTCGACCGGCTTCGTCGACTTCGGCCCGCGGCTGTACATGCCCGAGTTCGGCCGCTTCGCCGCGGCCGACCCGACCGTCGGCGACGGTGCCAACCGCTACGCCTACGTGCGCAACAACCCGGTGCGGTGGAGCGATCCCAGCGGCTACGCGGCGCAGGATCCGGTCGACTCGGGCGACACCCTCCGCATCGAGACCCACTGCGTCGACGACGAGGAGTGCCTCGCCGGACTCATCCGCGACGGCGTCGACGTGCTGCAGCGGCGCCGCGGCCCCAGCCTGGGCGACGTGTTCAACCGCCGCAACGCGATCGACACGTTGACCGCGTACGACACCGCCGACAAGTACTGGGGCGTGGCCGCGGAGGCGGCGGGCTACGGCGCGACCGCGCTCGACCGGCTGTCGTTCCGCCGCAACCCGTACATCCTCACCGGCGCGGGCCGGGTGCCGCTGCGCGAGCCGCTGTTCGGACCGCTCAAGATCGGCGGCGCCGGTGGCTTCACGGTCCGCTTCGCGCCGACGTTCTCGCCGCGGCTGTATCGCGCCGGCAAGGTGCTCGAGGGCGCGAGCAAGTTCGGCGGCAAGGCGCTGCCGATCGTCGGTGCCGCGGTCGACATCGGCCTGGCCTACGGCGTCGTGAGCGATCCCAACGCCAGCGAGCACGACAAGGCCGTGGCGATGTTCTCGGCGACCTACGAGATCGGCCTGGGTTTCGTGCCCTACGTCGGCTTCACCGCGCCCTTCGTCGCGCCGTACCTCGCCGAGGGCACGGTCTATGTCGCCGACGAGCGCGTGAAGCTGGCGCGCAAGATGTACCCCGGCGACGACCCGGCGTCGCAGCGCGCCCGCATCGATCTGATCACGCAGATGGGCTACACGCCGTGAGCCCGCCACGCGATGGACGCACAGGAGGCTCCGCGTGCCGTGCCCGTGCCCGCTCCGCACACGGTCACGGGACCGCTCACCTTCGGGTCGCTGCGCGACGGGAGCCCGTGAGCATCCGCGGAGCGGCTCTCAGTGGCTCGGCGCGGTGACGGTCAGCTCGTCGAACAGCGTCGCCGCGTCGCCCTTGGTCCACAGCCCGACCATGCCCGCGTCCGGCAGCGACTTGTCGTCGGCCTGGACCACGGGCTTGTCGTCGACGAAGCACTCGATGTGCTCGCCCTCGGCGACCACCCGCAGGCTGTGCCACTGCTTGACGTCGAGATCGAGCGGCGCGGACTTGAGATCGACCCGCGCGCCGCCGATGAGCGCGTACAGTCGGAAGTTGGTCTCGACCGGGTTCCAGCGCGCGACGTAGTAGTCGTTGTCGCCCTTGGCGCGGAAGACCACGCCGCCGCCTTGGTTGTTGCTGCCCGTCAGCGGCTTGAGCATCACCGTGATGTCGACGTCGGCGTAGCGCGTGTCTTCGATGAGCGCGAGGTTGAAGGTCTTGTTGGTGCCGACGGTCTTGGTCACGCCGAACGCGTGCGGCGGCGACGGGGCGTCCTCGACCTCGACCACGGCCCAGGTCGCGGGTGGATCGACCTGCTCGCCGGACTGCGAGATGCGCAAGCCCTTGGCGACGGCATCCTTGCCCTCACCGTCGAAGCTCCAGCTGCGCGGCTCGCCGCTGGGTCGCGCGGGCGTGACCGCGGTGGTCGGCGCCTCCAGCTCGACGGCCTTGCCGTCGCTGCGCTTGGCGTCCTGCTTGGCGTCGGCCTTGGCCTTGGTCTCGGCCTTGGCCTTGGACTCGGCCTTGCCGGTGTCGCTCTTGGCGGGCTCGGTCGACGTCGTGCAGGCGGCGAGCAGCAGCGAGGGCGCGGCGATCCAGCGGGCGAGGCGGCGGTGCATCGGTGCGCGCAGCATAACCCGGGCCCATGTCATCCTGCAGGCGCATGCGGCTGGGCATCGACCTCGGCGGGACCAAGACCGAGATCATCGCGATCGACGAGGCCGGCGCCGAGCGCCTGCGGCGTCGCGTGCCGACGCCGGCGCACGACTACGCCGCGATCATCGCCACGATCACCGCGCTGGTGGACGAGACCGAGGCGGCGCTGGGCGTGCGCGGCACCGTGGGCGTGGGGATCCCGGGATCGCTGTCGCCGCGCACGACGCTGGTGCGCAACTCCAACACGGTGTGCTGCAACGGCAAGCCGCTGGGCGCGGATCTGGGCCGCGCGCTGGGCCGCGAGGTCCGCGTCGCCAACGACGCCAACTGCTTCGCGCTGTCGGAGGCGCGCGACGGCGCCGCGCGCGGTGCCACGGTCGCGTTCGGCGTCATCCTCGGCACCGGCTGCGGCGCCGGCATCGTCGTGCGCGAGCAGGTGCTGCTCGGTCGACACGGCATCGCCGGCGAGTGGGGGCACGATCCGCTGCCGTGGCCGCGCGCCGACGAGCTCGATCCGCCCGCGTGCTACTGCGGTCGTCGCGGCTGCATCGAGGCGTGGATCAGCGGGCCCGCGCTGCTGGCCGATCACCGTCGCCACGATCCCGACACGTCGGTCGCCGACGTGCCGGCACTGGCGCGCGCCGCCGCGGCGGGCGACGCGGCCGCGGCCGCGAGCCTGCAGCGCCACACCGACCGCACCGCCCGCGCGCTGGCCTGCGTGGTCAACGTGCTCGACCCCGACGTCGTCGTGATCGGTGGCGGCCTCGGGCAGCTGCCGCAGCTGGTCGAGTCGCTGCCGGCCGCGATGCAGCCGTGGATCTTCTGCGACTACGCCGACGTCCGCGTCGTGCGACCGCTGCACGGCGACAGCAGCGGCGTGCGCGGGGCCGCGTGGTTGTGGTGACCGTCGATCACGCCGCGCGACGACGGCGGCGCACGACGCCCGCGACCACCAGCAGCGCCAGCGCACCGCCACCGGAGCCGGTGCCGTTGCATGCGCAGCCGCCGGGGCCCGGGCCGTCCTCGCCGCCGGTCTGCATCGGCCCGGTGTCCTCGCCGCTGCCCTGCGCGCCGCTGCTGCCGGCCTCGCCGCTGCCGGCGTCGCCGCTGCCGCCGCTGCCGCTGTCCCCGCCCGACGAGTCGCTCGAGCAGGGGCTGCCGATGAAGCTGCCGCCCTGATCGCACGAGTCGGGGTTGTCCGCGTTGATGACCAGCATGTTGGTCGACTGGTACGTGGTGTACGAGCGACCCATGGGATCGTCGAAGTCGACGCGGATCATCGCCGACTCGCCCCAGATCGCCTCGGGCGGCGTGAACTCGAACATCCACGCGTCGCCGTCGGTGGGCTGGTCCTCGACGTACGCGATCCACTCGGGCTCCTCGGCGGTGAGCGCCCAGTAGGCGGTGAAGGTCGTGCCCTCGACGCCGTCGACGCAGCCCTCGATCACGACCATGTCGTTGCGGTACGGCGTGAGCTCGCCGGTGGTGATCGCACCCGCAGGCCCGATCGCATCCGGATCACCGTCGTGCAGCTTCATCACGCCCGGGCGCAGCGTCCAGATGTTGAACACCGGCTCGTAGGTGTAGCCGTACAGCGTGTACGCGCCGGCAGGCACGCCGGTGGTGTCCCAGTCCACGCCCATCGCCGCCATGTCGAACGAGATCGGACGGCGATCGTCGTCGGCGTTGAGGCGGAACCAGCAGTCGGCCCACGCCGGGTTGCCCTCGAGCAGGTCGTCGGGCTGGACCGTGCCCTCGCTGAGCAGGTTCTTCGCGACCGCGGCGTCCACGTCCGCCTGGGTGATCCACGTGGGCAGGAAATCCTGCGGGTGGTGCGGCCGGCAGTAGGCGAAGAACTGGTGGCGGCGGCTGTCGGCGACCTCGTCCGGGGTGACGTCGAGGTCCTCGAACGGGATGTCGTAGTCGAGGTGGAAGGTCGCGCCGCCGGAGCGATCGTGCAGCGTCATGCACGGCACGTCGTCCCACTCCACCGGCGTGCGCGGGTGCGTCATGTTGCTCGCCAGCGCGAGCGACGGCAGCAGCGCACAAGCCGAGGACGACACGAGAGCGAGGCGCGAGCGGACCACGGATCGACAAGTACTCCGCTTGTCGGGGCGCCACAAGTGCACCCGCTGCGCGCGTGCGCACGCCTGCGCCGTCACGACACGGTCGCGCTTGGGCACTTTGCCCAGCCGCTGCGCAAGCCGGGCACGGCGCCGGCGGCCCCGCCGGCACAGGACGCGGGCGGGGCAGCCGGCGCGGGCGAGCCCGCGCGGGATCAGCCGGCGGTGAACGCCGCGGTGATCTTCGCCAGCGCCTCGGTGCCCTTGCTCGGCAGGCTCATCACCGTGTTCTTCGCGTCGCCGACGGTGGTCTTGATGTCGGCGTCGAGCTTCACGATCATGTCGAGGTCGGCCTGGATCTTGAGCTTCTCCTCGGCCTTGGTGAAGGGCGAGCTGAGCTTGGCCTGGTACTTCGCCGTCAGCTTGGCGACCAGCGCGGCAGCCTTGGCGCCCTGCGCGACGATGTTCTTGGTCGCTGTCGCGGCGCGCTGCGGGGTCTCCTTGAGGCCCACGCCGATCCCCTTGATCGTCTGCAGCACGCCCTCGATCTCCGCCTTGGCGTCCGCGGCGATGTCGAGGTTGACCGCGATGGTGCCGTCCTTGAGCGACGCGGAGGCCATCGCGCGCAGGCCCTTGGGATCGACGCCCAGGCGCTCGGGCATGGTGGTGACCTTGTCGATCACGACGTCGACGTCGGTGATCGGCTGCAGCACCATGTCGACCTCGGCTTGGATCGCCGCGGGGATGCCCTTGAGCTCCTCCATCGGGTCCTTGTCGGTCTCGGCCGACTCATCGGGGTTCTTGCTGCCCTTGTCCTTCTTGTTGCAGCCCATCGGGGCCGCGACGACGACGAGCAGACTGAGGAGCATGGCGGTGCGGGACATGATCGGGTTCCTTGGTTCGGGGACGAGACCGCGCTCGGGAGCTCGCGCCCGGCGTAAGCCGGCTCGCGCGTGCATCCTCGAGCGGTTCGCCCATCGAGACGGACCCGTGCGGCCGCGGTTGCAGCGTTTTGCCCCGAGCGGCGCCAGGGCGCGGCGGAACGCCGTCCCTGGGCGCCGTCGGGCTCGGCGGTCTCAGTCTGTGTTGCTGTCGCGCGGCGCGGGCTCGCGCGCCGACTCGCGCTCGGCTTCGCCCTTGGGCTCGCGCTTGGCCTCGCCCTTGGTCTCACCCTTGGCGGCCGCGGCTTCGCGGGCGCGGCGCTCGCTGTCCTTGTAGTAGTCGCCGTCGTTGGGCTTGGCCTTGCGGAAGAACACCAGGTAGAGGCCCGCGAGCGCGAACGCGATGCAGAACCACTGCGCGGTGGTCAGGCCCGAGTAGCGCATGTCCGGCGTCGGGATCACGCGCTTGGAGACCTCGTCGGCGCGGAAGAAGTCGAGCACGAAGCGAAACGGCGCGTAGCCCATGACCACGGTGCCGACCAGCCAGCCGGGCTTGCGCGTCATCGGCTTGCCCACGACGTAGATGAAGGTGCACAGCGTGATGGCGAACATCAGCTCGAGCAGCCCCAGGTCGTAGCGCCAGGTGCCGTCGGGCCACGGCCCGACCGCGAACGCGGTGCCGGCCTCGACGATCTTGCCGGGGTGATCGTGCACGAGCGAGCAGCCGGCGCGACCGAAGCACCAACCCACCAGCAGCCCGAAGATCGTCGCGTCCGCGTACACGATCACCGGCTGCTTGTGCTTCTTGAGGTAGTACATCATGCCGATGAACGCGCCGAAGAAGCCGCCCACCGACGACAGGCCGTTCCACACCGCCAGCAGCACCCACGGGTTCTCTTTGATCTGGTGCGGGAAGTAGAAGATCACGCTGACCCAGTGCGAGATCACGAACGCGAACACCAGCATCCAGAACAGGTAGTCGCGGAAGAAGAATTCGTCGATGTCCTTGTGCTTGGCGTACTTGAGGCACTGCTTCCAGCCCAGCACCACGCCGACGGCGACCAGCGGGCCGAACACCTGCAGCTTCAGCGGACCGATGAGCGGCAGGTCATCGGCGAGGGTGTACTCCGGCGCCGTGATGTAAGGGATGAGGGCGTGCAGCATCGGCGTGCCGCACCCTAGCAGCCCGCGGTGAAACCCGGCAACACGAGAAC
>JAIBBS010000243.1 GCA_019694555.1 Nannocystaceae bacterium | reverse complement strand
CGGTCGGCTTCGGCTACGACGTCAAGCAGTACGCCGACGTCGCGTTCAAGGCCGAGAGCATGCCGATGTTCGGCTACGGCTGCGCCGTGTTCATGCAGTCGGACATCGTCGACTTCCAGCGCCAGGGCTGGTCGCCCGAGGAGATCATGGCCGGCCTGGCCAACGTGCTGCCGAAGAACATCTGGCTGTACGTGTCGCAGATCCCCAACCTGGCCAAGCTCGGCACCCGCTTCGTGCTGCAGGGCGGCACGCAGCACAACCTCGCCGCGGTGAAGTCGCAGGTCGACTTCATCGAGGAGAAGTTCCGCCAGAAGGGCGCGACGCCGGACGTCATCGTGCACAAGCACTGCGGTGAGTCGGGCGCGATCGGTGCGGCCAAGGAGGCCCGCCGACTGCACCAGCAGCTGGGCAAGCACAGCGAGTGGATCGGCCTCGACAAGGTCCCGACCATCGCCTACCGCCAGAAGCGTGACGAGAGCACGCGCTGCTACTTCTGCAAGAACAAGTGCCTGCGCACCTTCATCGACGTCGACCTCGAGCTCGGCAACGCCGAGGCCGAGCAGCGCATGGCCCAGGGTCAGCTGGTGCAGCTGCGGCGCCACACCGACGACACGCAGATCGCGACCAAGCGCCTCATCATCGCCACGTGTGAGAAGGGCGAGGTCGAGGACGTCGAGAAGATGCGCAAGATCAAGTCCGGGCTCGATCGCGCGAAGAAGGACTTCCCCAACTACGCGGCGCTCGCGGCCAAGGAGATCTGGCGCGCGGTCAAGCCGCCCAGCGTCGCGGACGATCCCGCCGAGGTCGAGCGCGGCCTGGGCCTGCCCGAGCGCGTGGAGCTGCCGCCGCAGCTCGCCGGCATGCAGGGACGCCTCGATGGCCTGCTGACCCGCATCAACCGCAGCCCCCGGGTCGCGGAGGTCGTCGCGAAGACGCAGGACAAGCTGCAGCTCGCGCGCCGCGTGGCCGAGCGCCGCGAGGCCGCGCTCGCGCGCGCGTCGAAGATCCGCGCGCGCGCCAAGCTGCGCATCGGCATCCCGCGCGTGCTCAACCAGTACTCGCAGAACCCGTTCTTCTCGGCCTACTTCGAGTCCCTGGGCGTCGCGGCCAACAACCTCGTGTACAGCGACTTCACCTCGGAGGAGCTGTACAAGGAGGGCGCCAAGCGCGGTGCGATCGATCCGTGCTTCCCGTCGAAGGTCTGCATCGCGCACATGCACAACCTGCTCGAGGTGAAGCACAAGAAGAAGCCGCTCGATCTCATCGTGTTCCCGCAGGTCGACTCGATGGACACCTGGCTGACCAACAACGTCGGCGCGCGCGCGTGCCCGACCGTGGTCGGCTCGGCCGACACCACCAAGGCCGCCTTCCTCAAGGAGAAGGACGTGTTCAAGGAGCGCGGCATCGAGTTGGTCGTGCCGTTCGTGCACATGCGCGAGCCCAAGCTGTGCAAAAAAGAGATGCTGTCGTACTTCGGCGAGATCCTGGGCCTGTCCGAGGAGGAGAACGCCCGTGCGGTCGAGCAGGGCTACCTCGCGCAGGAGCGCTTCGTCGCCGATCTGCGCGCGCAGGCGCGGCAGACGCTCGAGCAGCTCGAGCGCGAGGATCGCATCGGCATCGTGCTGCTGGCGCGGCCGTACCACAACGACCCGGGCATGAACCACGAGATCCCGGACGAGCTGCAGAAGCTGGGCTACCCCATCTTCACCATCCACTCGCTGCCGATCGACGACGACATCGTGCGGCCGCTGTTCCAGGCCGACATCGACGCGGGCTTCATCCAGACGCCGTTCGACATCTACGACGTGTGGAAGAACAGCTACTCGGAGAACACCAACCAGAAGGTGTGGGCCGCGAAGTTCACCGCGCGACACCCGAACCTGGTCGCGCTGGAGCTGTCGAGCTTCAAGTGCGGCCACGATGCGCCGATCTACTCCGTGATCGAAGAGATCGTGGAGACCTCGGGCACGCCGTACTTCTCGTTCAAGGACATCGACGAGAACAAGCCCACCGGTTCGATCAAGATCCGCGTCGAGACCATCGGCTACTTCCTCAAGCGCTACCAGGAGGACCTGCGGCGCGAGAAGGGCAAGCGCGTGCGCGTGGCCGAGCGGCTGCAGCAGTACCAGGCCGAGCTGCTCGCGCGCATCGAGCAGGCACAGCAGCGGCTCTCGGCCGACGAGGCCGCCAAGCCCGACGTGGTGCTGTCCGCGGCCGGGCTGACCCGCGAGGTCGACGACCGCTACAGCCGCCTGCACCACGGCAAGCAGGTCAACGCCGCGCAGGCCAAGGTGCTGGCGAAGACCGCCGGTGCGCACCGCGGCGCCGACGGGGCCGCCGGACCCGCGACGCCACGCCCGGCGCCGGCGCCCGCGAGTGCACCGTCGGCCGAGCACGACGACGAGGTCTGATCGCGGCCGCTGCGACCGCGTCGGTGCGCGCGCCGACGCGGTCGTGCGCGCGCCCAGCCGCGATCAACCGCTGGGCCCGACCGCCTGGCTCAGTCCGAAGCCGGTCATGTCGCTGTACGTGTACGGCAGGTTCAGCCCGGTCACGACGTCGACGATGCCGGTGGCCGGGTCGACGCGGTAGGCCTCGTTGTTGTTGATCGCCGGGCCCCAGACGTAGCCGTTGAAGTCGATGCTGACGCCGTGCACGTAGCTCGGCACCGGCAGCGTCTGCATCACCGCGAGCGTGTCGATGTCGACCGCGACCATGGGGTTGTTGGCCAGCCACAGCAGGTTGGCGCCGTCGGGCATGCAGCCGCCCGAGCCGCCGGCCTGGGCGGTCTGCCAGCTCTGCGAGGGATAGTCGAAGCGGCCGACCATCGTGCTGCAGGTCCACACGCGATCGTTGCGATCGACTGCCATGCCGTAGCCGCCCGCGGGTGTGGTCCAGGTCTGCACCGCGAAGGTCGGGCGATCGACGCGTACGAGCTGCCCGCCGCCCAGCTGCGTGCCCCAGAAGTTGTCGCGCGAGTCGACCGCGCCGCCGTAGATGCCGTAGTACGACGGCTCGACGCCGGGGATCGGGATGGTCTGCTCGATCACGCCGGTCTCGCCATCGAGCAGCAGCACGTCGATGGTCGCGTTGGCGCCCGAGGTCCAGACCTTGACGTCGTCGTAGTAGCAGGTGCTCTCGTTGAAGTCGCCGTGGGTCCACGCGACCGGGCGCTGGCTGGCGTAGCCCATGGGCGTGTGCCAACCGACGCAGTCGTCGGGCCACGGCTTGACGTCCTGCGGTCCGGTCGAGGTGTTCTCGCCGGCGCAGAACTCGTGGCGCGCCCAGATCATCGTGACGCCGCCGCTGCGGTTGGCGATCACGGCGTCGCCGTTGAGGTTCACCGAGGTGCGCGAGGGGTTGCCGTTCTGATCCGGCCGCGTGATGTAGCGGCCCTCCTCGATCAGCGTCTCGGTGTTGATCTTGCTGACCGTGCTCTCGGCACTGTTGGCGATCCAGATGTACGAGAAGTCCGCGCCCAGGGCCCCGCCACCGCCACCACCGCCACCGCCGGCGGCGCAGCCGAGGTTGATGTCGGGCGGCGGCAGCGTGTCGAACTTGGTGCCCTCGGGGCCGCTGTCCTCGGCGGGCTCGTCGGAGGGGCCGCTCGAGCCGTCACCGCCACCGCCGCCGGAATCGCCGACGCTGACGGTGCCGATCCCTCCGTTGGAGACCCCTGAGCCGCCACCGCGGCCACCCTCGGCGTCGCCGCAACCAGCGATCGCGACCGCGATGGTGAACGACGACAGCGGCGCGATGCAGGCGCGGAGCGAACCAGCAGATGTCGTCATCGAGACCCCCCGGAACAGAGAGTTGTCTCTCGGTGGCGCGAGGTTCCCCGCGCCGCGCATCCACCGGTCCCGCCGGGTCGACCGGGGTTTTTGCGCGCTTTGACGGCGGCCGCGGCCCCTACACTCGCGGGGTGGACGACGACGGCCGCTACACGGTGATCGACCCGCCACCCGACCGCCGGTTCGCGATGGAGGCCTTCGCCGCGTTGCCCCCGTCGCACCCGATGGTGGCGTTGCTCGAGCTCGACGTGACCGCGGCGGAGCAGGCGATCACGCGGCTGCGCGAGCAGGGCACGCGGGTGTCGCTGTTCGCCCTGCTGGTGCGCGCGATCGCGGGGGCCATCGCCGCGCATCCCGAGCTCAACCTGGTCCAGCACGGGCGCCGGTTCGTGCGCTTCGAGGACGTCGACGTCAGCGTACCGGTGGAGGTCGAGACGCCGCACGGCCGGTTCCCGCGCGAGGTGGTGTTGCGTCGCGCGCAGCACAAGTCAGCGGTCGCGCTGTTCGCCGAGCTCGAGCAGGCGCGCACGCAGCACCGACGCACCGGCGACATCGGTGCCGAGGACGGCGGCTCGCGGAAGCTGTTCCGCTGGCTGCGGTTCGTGCCGCGGTTCATCCGCATCGCGTTGGTGCGCCGGATGATGGCCGACGCGTTCACGATCAAGCGACGCGCCGGCACCACGCTCGTGACCTCGGTCGGCAAGTTCGCGGCGGTCCCGGGCTTCGGCTTCGCGCTGATGACGGGGCCACGCGCGGCGACCTTCGCCATCGGCACGGTGTCGCCGCGGCCATGGCTCCACGACGGCGCCATCGCGGTGCGATCGATTCTCGGCTTCGCGATGATCATCAACCACGATCTCGTCGACGGCGCGCCCGCTGCTCGCTTCGCGGTCACGCTGCAGCAGCTGGTCGAACATCCCGACGCGACGTTGCTCGGCGGCGGGAACAACGAGCCGGTGGCCGACGTGGCTCGACCATGTGCGGTGGTCGCCGACGATGCTGCTCGCGCTCGCGTGCACGCGGACGCCCGGACCGGGTGAGCTGCAGCCACCCGGACTCCCGGAGCTCGCGACCGCGGTCACGGGCGCCGCGGCGCAGCCGGGGCAGCTCGACGTCGCGGGTCCGTTCCGACCGGTGTGGCGCACCGACGACGTGTGCGCGACCGCGTGGCAACGCCCGGGATTGTCCGAGCTGTGCGAGCCGTGGTTGCCCTCGCCGACGTGCGTCGGCGAGCGCTGCCCGCGGTGGGACGCCCGCAATGCGCTCGAGTGTCTGATCGCGGCGGGTACGGACGTCGAGACCTTCGCGGCGTTGTCACGTCGCGACTACGCCGGCACGCGGTTGTACGCCCGCGAGGGATTGCTGCGCGTCGGTGGGATGACCACGGCCCGCATCGTCGAGGGCCTCACCGACGCGGGCAGCATCGAGTCCTTCGACCGGTGCACCGGCAGGGGTTGGGTCTGGGCCGGTACGCCCGCCTACCTCGCCCTGCTGCAGCGGGCGGACGGCGAGGCGGACACCTTGATCGCCGCCTTTCTCGACTCGACGCTGGCGCGCGCGGTGTTGTTCGACGACGGCGCGTGCGCGCGCACCGAGCTGCGCGAGGCGACGCTCTCGCTGCTGCAGGACCCCCGGCGCAGCGCGGCCGTGCGCACGCGCGTCGCGGCGCTGCGCCGGCACATCGTGCGATCGTTGCCGCCGGGCACGAGCGCGCAGGAGCGCGAGGCCAGACTCCGCGCCACGATGCCGCAGGCGCTGCTGCAACGTTGGACCCGGACGATGCGCTGTGAGCCGCGGGGCGACGAGACCGCGAGGCTTGCGGCGGATGCCCTCGACCGGCTGGTGGCGCAGGGCGAGCTGCGCACGCGCATGCTGACGCTCGAGAGCCAGCTCGCTGCCGGCGCGGCCGCGGAGTCGCCACGATGACGGCGCGCGCGTGGGCGTCGGCGATCGTGCTCGCGTGCGGCTGCGCGAGCGCACCCAGCCGCGATGTGCCCACCGCACCGGAGCATGCGTCGATCTTCGCCCCCGCGGTGGTGGTCCCCGACGCCGCGGTCGAGCCCGGTCCGCGCCGCGGGAGCACGGCGCGGCCGCGCCGGCCGGTGGATCCGTGCGAGGCGCCGCACCGCTCGCGCTGGCACGCGCGCTTGTGCAGCGCGTCCGCATACGACGACGACTGCGTGGGGATCGCCTGCGCCCGCACGGATTCCCGCGCCGCGCTCGAGTGTGCGATCGACGGCGGCGCGACGGTCGAGGACTTCACGGCGCTGTCGCGGGCGGCCAACCCGGTGACGCGCGTGTATGCGCGCGAAGCCTTGCTGCGGCTGGACGCGATGACGCCGTCGCTGATCCTCGAGGGACTGACCGACGCGGCAATCGTCGAGCGCCGCGGCGGCTGCATCGTGGACTCGGTGGCCGCGGCCGAGCCCGCGCTGGTGGCTCTGCTGCAGCGCGAGGGGCCCGAGGTGGATGCGTGGCTGGTGGCGTTGCTCGAGTCGGAGATCGGGCGACGGATGCTTCGCGAGCCGCTCGCGGACGCGAGCGCTCCGAGCCTGCGCGCGGTGCTGCACCTGGCAACGCAGCCCGGTCGCAGTGCGGCCCTGCGGGCGCTCGTGGGCGAGATCGCCGACGCGCGCGCGCGCTCGCTGCCTGCGGGGTGGAGCGAATGGGCGCCGCAGGACGAGCTCACGGCCGCGCCGGCCGCCGTGCTGCTGCGACAATGGACGCACGACATGGGCCGCGCGTGGCCGCCGCGCGCGCTCGACCCGGAGCTCGAGCGTGCAGCCGAGCAGGCCCAGACCGAGCGCCTGCTCGAGCTCGAGCGCGCGCTCGCAGCCGAAGCCGCCCTCGACGCCCGGTGAAAGGCCGGCGCTGCGGCCGGCGTTCGGGGCCCCGGAAGCCCCCGACCATGCGCTGCGCACGACTGCTGTCCGCGACCCTGTCGACCCTCACGCTCGCGACCCTGCTCGGCGGCTGCGCCAAGCTGAGCGCGCCCTACGGCGGCATGGCGGCGATGGACAGCATGGCGATGCCGTCGCCGACGTCCGAGCAATTCGAAGCGCCGCAGTTCAACACCGAGGCCTACGCGGAGCTGACCGAGAACGACTTCATCGCCGTCGCCGACGACCCGCTGTCGACGTTCTCGACCGACGTCGACACGGCGTCGTACAGCAACACCCGCCGGTTCCTGCGCGACGGCGCGCTGCCGCCGGCCGCCGCGGTGCGCATCGAAGAGCTGGTCAACTACTTCGACTACGACTACGAGGCGCCGCAGGGGCCGCACCCGTTCTCGGTCGATGCCGAGGTCTCGGCGTGCCCGTGGCAGCCCGATCACCTGCTGGTGCACCTGGGCCTGCAGGGGCGCACGCTGGCACCCGGCACCGCGCCGGCGCGCAACCTGGTGTTCCTGCTCGATGTGTCGGGTTCGATGAACGAGCCCGACAAGCTGCCGCTGCTCAAGCACGCGATGGGCCTGCTGGCGGAGCAGCTGCGCGAGCAGGACCACGTGTCGATCGTGGTGTACGCCGGCGCGTCGGGCGTGGTGCTCGAGCCCACCAACGACCGCCGCGAGATCGTGCGGGCGCTGCGTCGGCTCGAGGCCGGCGGTGGCACCAACGGCAGCGCCGGCATCGAAGCCGCCTACGAGCTGGCCGCGCGCCACTTCCAGCCCGGCGCGGTCAACCGCGTGATCCTGGCGACCGACGGCGACTTCAACATCGGTCCCAGCAGCGTCGGCGAGCTGGTGGATCTGATCGAGGCCAAGCGGGCGTCGGGCGTGTTCCTCACCGTGCTCGGGCTCGGTCGCGGCAACCTCGACGACGCGACCATGGAGGCGCTCGCGGATCACGGCAACGGCAACTACGCGTACATCGACAGCGAGCGCGAGGCCGAGAAGGTGCTCATGCGCGAGGTCGATGCGACGCTGGTGACCATCGCCAAGGACGTCAAGCTGCAGGTCGAGTTCAACCCCGCCGAGGTCGAGTCGTACCGCCTGATCGGCTACGAGAACCGCGTGCTCGCACACCAGGACTTCAACGACGACGCCAAGGACGCCGGCGAGATCGGTGCCGGTCACGAGGTCACCGCGATGTACGAGATCGTGCCGCGCCGCGCCGGCGCGAAGGCAACCGCCCAGGTCGACGCGCTCGAGTACCAGTCGGGCCGCACGCCGACCGCGGCGAGCGCCAGCGGCGAGCTGATGAACGTGAAGATCCGCTACAAGCAGCCCGAGGGCGACGAGAGCACGATGCTGCAGGTTCCGGTCCGTGCCACCGCCCGCGCCACGCCCAGCGAAGACTTCCGCTTCGCCGCCGCGGTGGCCGAGTTCGGCCTGCTGCTGCGCGACTCCAAGTACAAGGGCCGCGCGAGCTGGGCTGCGACCATCGAGCTGGCGCGCGGCAGCATCGGCCACGACCGCGACGGCGACCGCCACGAGTTCGTGCGCATGGCCCAGGCGGCGGGCAAGCTCGCCCGCCGCGACTGACCCGGGTTCACGCGAGCAGCTGATCGAGCGGCGCGCGGTTCAGGCTCGGATCGCCGAAATCATCGATCAAGCTACCGTCGCCCTTGCGCAGGCCGGCGGCGCTGCCGAGCGTGTTGAGCATGCGCGCGTGGTTGATCTCGTCGGGCATGCGCAGGTACTGGCCCTGCTTGAGGAAGCCCGCCGCGCCGCCGGCGATGACGAACGGGATGTTGTTGGGCGAGTGCCCGGGTCCGTTGCCGTCGTCGTTGCACCACACCGCGATGCCGCAGTCGATGAGCTTGCTGCCGTCGGGAAGATCGTACTCCGCCAGGCGATCGAGCAGGTACGCGAACGTCCGCGCGAAGTGCCGATCGACGTAGTGGTGCAGCAGGTCGCTGTTGGGGATGATCGCGCCGCTGCTGTCGTGCGAGGCGCGGCGATGCGAGATGTAGTGGTAGTTCTCCATCAGCTCGCCGCTCTCGAGGTTGGCGAAGCGCGTGGAGCCGTCGTTGCCGCTGCCGAGCTGGATCGCGACCGAGCGGGTGTAGCCACACGCCACCGCCAGCGCTGCGACGTGCATGTGCGCCTTGATGGCCTCGAGCACCGCGTTGCCGTCGTCGCTGTCGTAGCCCTGGCTCATGCCGTCGAGCATGGCCTGCTGCTCGGCGGTGAAGTTGCACGACAGCGAGTTCTCCAGGTCGCGGATGCTGTCGAAGTGCAGCTCCAGGCGCATGCGATCGCCGGCGGACAGCTCCGGTCGCGCCATCAGCGTCTGCATCTGCCCGCGCACCAGGTCGTTGACGCTCTTCTGCCGCGCCGCGAGATCGGCGAACTGGGCCTCGTCGATGCCCATCATGCCCATGTAGCCCTGCCGCGGATCGGCGATCGCGGCGCGGCGCTGGGCCGGGCCGCGGTACGAGATGCACGGGCCGCCGAGCCAGCCGCCGGGCTGACCGGCGTACAGGAACAGCGAGTCGCGACCGCCCTCGTTGAGCTCGCGGCCGATGCGGTTGTCGATCGACTCGCCGTTGGCCTCGGAGTCGCCGCCGACGCCTTCGACCGTGGGGCCCTGCGCCGTGAGCAGCTGCAACGCGCCGCGGGCGTGGCCGTCGGCGTAGTTGAAGTCCTGCATGTTGATGTTGCCGACCACCAGCAGCCGATCGAGGTAGGCCGACAGCTCGTCGATGGCACGGCCGGCCACGCTGTCGGCGGTGAGCGGGCCTTCGCTGATGGGCCAGAACCGCTCCGGCTCCGCGCCGATGTCGGTGTTCTGCTCGCAGGCCACGCCGTTGGCCTGGCGAAAGAAGATCGCGAACGGCGGCACCGCTTCGCCCGCCGCGGCGGCGCGGCGCGGCGCCAGGCCCTCGAGGAACGGCAGCGTGACGGCGGCGCCGCCGAGGCCGCGCAGCACGTGTCGACGTAGCATCTTCATGGCAGCTCCTGGGTCGCGCGGTTGCGGAAGGCGTTGCTGGCGGCGATCTCGAGCAGCAGCTCGCGCACGGCCATGTCTCCGGTTTGCGAGGCCTCGCCGACGCGTGCGGCGAAGGCCTCGTCCTCGGGCGCGAACGGGCGGCCGAACGCGAACTCGACCCAGTGCTTGGTGTAGCACTCGTGGACCGAGGGGCTGGTGGCCAGCGCGTCGGCGAGCTCGACGGCGCTGGTGACGTGCACGGTGCTGCCGTCGAGCGAGACGTCGGACGCGGCATCGACCGCGAAGCCGGCGTCCTCGGTGCGCCACGACCCGACCGCGTCGAAGTTCTCGAACGGGAACCCGAACGGGTTGATCAAGGTCGCGTGGCAACCGACGCAGGCGGTGCCGGGCTGCTGCGTGTGGTCTTCGACGGTCTGGCGGTTGGAGCGACCGTCGGCCGGGGGCAGCGGCGGCACGCCGTTGGGCGGCGCCGCGATGGTCAGGCACGCCAGCCGCTTGGCGATGAACACGCCGCGGTGGATCGGGTCGGGGTTGACGGTCGAGGAGTTCGCCGCCAAAAAACCGATCTGCGTCAGCAGGCCCTTGCGCTGCGTCGCGTCGAGCGTGGCCTTCTGGTACTCGGGGCCGAAGCTGCCCTGCAGGCCGTACAGCGCCGCGAGCTGGTCGTTGACGAAGGTCTCGTTCGAGGTCAGCAGCGCCGCGATGCCGCCGCCTTGCTCGAAGACCACGTCCTCGATGAAGCGGTGGTTCTCCTCCAGCGCGAGCGCACCGATGTCCTCGGGCGCGTCGGGGTAGAACGCGGGCGAGGGCGCGGCGTTGGCGAACTTCTTGGTGTCGAACGCTTGGTCGTGGAAGTGCTGCACCACCGGGCGCGCGCGCGGATCGTCGAGCATGCGCTCGGCCTGCGCACGCAGACCATCGGCGCCGGCGAGCTCGTCGGCGTCGGCGGCGTCGAACAACGCGTCGTCGGGCATCGAGTCCCACAGCAGGTACGACAGGCGCTGTGCCAGCTCGTGGCTGGTCAGCGGGATGACGTCACCGTCGGGCGTGGTCGAGGTCTCGATGCGGTACAGGAAGTGCGGCGACTGCAGCACGGTCTCGAGCACCAGACGCACGCCTGCGACGAAGGGATCGACGCCCTCGTACAGCGCCGGCGCGGCGTCGAAGCTCGCGAGCAGCGCGTCGCGCTCGTCGTCGGCGAGCGGACGGCGATAGGCGCGGCGACCGAACTCGGACACGAACTGCAGCGCGCGCGCGTCGGGGTCGCCGCCGTCGGGCGGCACGATCGCGGCCAGCAGCG
>JAIBBS010000242.1 GCA_019694555.1 Nannocystaceae bacterium | reverse complement strand
TCTTGCTGTCGCACGCGGCGAGGGCGAGGGCGAAGGCGCAGCCGACGAGGGAAAGTCGCGAGATGGTGGTCATTGACGCTGTCCGTGGGTCCCGGGGCCGCCGGGTCGTGGTGCTAGACGGGGGTCGAGGGCGGCAGTCGCATCGGATGCGTGAAAAACCCGTGCGCGCTCATCGGGCTCGGACCGGCGCTGGTATCGTTGCGTGCCGTGCGCTGCGTTCACATCGACGATCTGCTCGGAGGCGCCGTGGCCCTGCCGGCGGGAGATGGTGGACTTGCGGTCACCGTGGTGGGTGCGGGTTTGAGCATGGCGGCATGCCGCTCCATGCCCAGTTGGCGCGGACTCGTGGATGCCGTAGCCGCCGCGCTCGGAGTACCGGCCGGGTCGCGATCCCGCAACGCGTACGTCGATGCGCTGGAGGTGAGCCGATCGGTATCCCCGCGGCCTCGCAACGCCAACCCGACCCGGTTTCAGCTCGAGGTGCGCAAGGTCATCGAAGCGCGGTTCGTGCCCGAGAACTTCCGGGAGACCTGGCGCGAGCTCGCGCGGGCTTTCACGGACTTCCTCGAAGCGACCGAGACGTCGGTGATCGTGGACATGAACTACGACAGTTGCGTCGAGACGCTGCTGCGCGAGGCTGGCCGCGACTTTGTGCGCGTGATCGGCAGCGAAGTCCACTGGCTGGGCGGTCGCCCAGCCAACGTGCCTGTGGTGTGGAAGATCCACGGCTCGACCGATGCTCCGGCGACCATCGTCCTGTCGCCGAGCGAGTACCAGCGGATCTACGAGACCAACGCGCTGGGGTCGCAGCTCGCATCACTGGGCCGCGACGCCCGAGAGATCTGGACGGTCGGTGTGGGGCTCGCGGTCGATGACATTTGGGCCTACCTCTGCGGCCCCGCAGCAGCGGCGGCCAAGCTCGTGGCAATCTACCTTCGCTCAGCGCCGAGACGCGGCGAGCGCTGGCCGCCCGATCCGGCAATCTCGCTCGCGAGTTGGGGCAGCCTAGTGGAGCCCGCAACCGATCCGTTCGTGTTGTGGGCCAACGATCTCCAACGAGCGCCCCTGCACGAACGGCTCCCCCAGGTCACAGAGGTCGTCCGGCGACAGCGGTCAGGGCGGCCGCGCACCGCGGGGCGGCGGCAGCGCATCCTCGATCGAGCGGCGAAGTTCGAAGCCGCGTACTGCGGCGCCCTGGAGCGCGGCAACGACTCCGCGGCGCTCGAGGCCGTGGACGAGCATCGCAACGACTTCGACGCGCTGCGTGAGTACCTGCTCTCCGCGTCGAGGGATAGGATCGGCGAGCGATGGTGCCCTGAAATCCAGCCCACTCGCATCGATCCCTCGGGTCCGCAGCTCCTCGATGTCGTCGAGCGTGCGATCCTCGAAGTGCGAGAGCTGATGGTGGACGGTCGCCCCGCTCTGCTTCCGGTTTGCGCGGCTCAGGCTGCGACCGCCTACGCTGTCGAACTGGCGGAGCTGCTCGGCGCCGAGGTTCGAACGGACGCGTCGTGGCCCATGAGCTTGTTGCTGGCGAAGAACCAGCAGTTCATCGTCGGGATGAACCCCTTCTTCGTGCACAGAGACCTGTTGCGGCGATGCAACCTGATGCGTCGGTTCGAGACGAAGCAGCGGGCCTTCGCGCTCGCCGAGCCGGCCTTCGCGATCGACGACGGCGCGACCGACGGCCTCCTCACCGAAGATGAGTGGGAGGCAGCGATGCATCACTTCTACCGGCAAGCCCAGCCCTGCCTCCGCATCGGCGATCGCCACGTCAGCGATGGGCTCGAGCTGCTGCCCCCCCTGTACCCGTGGGGCTTTCGCCTTCATGACGTCACGGAATTTCGGCGCCGCCACCTGGGCGGCGTCAGTCGGATCTGGGCCCTCGTCGACAGGGTGCTCCCGGGTGGTTACCAAGTCTGCAAGGGGGGGAGTTTGCGAGATCGCGGCCGTCGCTCGTTCCGCATCGGAAGTCGTGGTACTGTCCGGATCGGAGAGCACGATGTCTTCGTCCAGCCAGCGCGTTTCCGTCCCGCGTGAGCCGCGAGAAGTAACTGCTACGGGGATCCGCGCGGTGTTGCGCCCGGTACCGCCTGTGTCGCGGCCGGCTCAGCCGCCGCAGTGGCTTCGCAAGTCGCCGGACGCGTGAGTTCCTCACCCACGCTCGCGGCAATCGCCGACGCGGCGCGTCGACGCGGGCTCGAGCCGGTGCTGGGCGCCGCGCGGTTGAGCATTGGTCCGGCTCGAGATCGGAGAGTCCTGGATTGGCCACCGGTCGCCCCGGTGCGCAAGTGCCAGATCGCTCGGCTCCTCCGTGGCTTGGACCAGATCCAAGCCTGCCCCACGCGTCGGTGGACCCCGTCCGCTCGTCCGTTTCTGCCTGGTTGTGCGAAGCCTGACCTCGGGCAAGGGGGTGTCGGGCTGCTGCGTTTCAGCTCCGAAGGAGCATGGCGAGAGCGCCCGCGGCCGCCTCCGCCGAACTACGTGCTGCAGCCGTGGCTGGTGGGACCGGAGTTCCGCGCAACCGTCTGTGCGCAAGGGGCGTTCGCGGTCGCGCGCCTTCGGGCACGCAAAGGCGACGCGACGATGTGGTCCGATGCCACGGCGAGGTTCCCCCGCGGCGTCCTGGCCGACCTGCTCGAGGTCGTGCGTCGCCTCGGCGTTCCGGCGGTCGGCTTCGACGTGGTTCGCGTCGGCGTCACGTTCTTCGTTCTGGACGTCAATGTGAATCCGGCCCTGGCGATTCACGAGGCAACGGGTCGTCCGCGAGCACTCGCCGACGCCTATCTGGACGCCTGGCTCACGCTTCTCGCAAGGCGGACGGCGCAGCGGAGAGCTCCGCGCTCTGGGTGACGTTCGGCTTGTGGCGCGAGCCGCCCGCGGCGAGACTCCCGAGGCGGGGTGAGCATGCACGGACGACTGCGCCGACGGGCGATCGCGACGGGACTGGGCAGTGTGCTGCTGGTGGGCTGCGGCGGCGACGATGCCGGGCCGGGTGGCGCGGACTCGGGCAGCAGCAGCGGCACCGCGACCACGACGATGACCGCCGGCACCGCGACCGCGACCGCGGGCACCACCGCAGGCACGAGCGCGAGCACGAGCGCAGGCACCAGCGCGAGCACGACCGCGGGCACCGACACCGCGGGCGAGACCACTGCGGATGCGTCGTCGTCGGGCGAAGCCACCACCGGCGTCGCGCCGGGCGACTGCAGCGGCGCGCTGTTGTGCGAGGACTTCGAGGGCTACGGCGTCGCGCAGGCGCCCGGTGGTCCGTGGCTCACCAGCACGCAGCAGGGCACGCTCGCGATCGACGACAGCATGGCGTACTCGGGCTCGAACTCGGTGCACATCACCATCGAAGGCGGTGACGGCAGCTATCGCCGCGCGTTCATGTCGATCGAGGGCGCGCCGGTGTTCCCCGCCGCGGCGGGCGAGGTCTGGGGCCGCATGATGATGAACCTGGTCGCGTGGCCGCCCGGTGCCGTGCACTGGACCAACATCCAGGGCGAGGGCGAGGTGGAGGGCATGGGCTTCCGCGGCCTCTACCGCTACGGCGGCATGAACGACGGGGCCATCCTCGCGAACTACGAGACCCAGGGCGTCGGCAGCGACTGTTGGCGCAACTCGCAGACCATCATGCCCACGGGGTGGACCTGCCTCGAGTGGCACTTCGTGCAGGCGACCGACACCATGGAGCTGTACGTCGACGGGCAGCCCATCGACGACGTCGCCGTGGTCGGCCAGGGCGATGGTTGCATCACCCACGACACCGGCGACCACTGGTACGCGCCGGCGTTCGACACCATGCGGCTGGGCTGGGAGCACTACCAGCAGACCGACGGCAAGGAGCTGTGGATCGACGACGTCGCGATGGACACGGCGCGCATCGGCTGCCCGCAGTGAGCCCGCGTCAGCGCGGGTGATCGATGAAGAACTGCATCACGACCTCGCCCCACACGAACGCGCTGGTGCCCTCGCACGCGAACGAGAACAGCTGACCCGGCGCGCCGCCGGGATCGCTGCTGCCGGGGTAGCAGTGGCCGCGGATGATGCTCGACGCGGCCTCGTAGTCGTGCTCGACGTACTCGAGCACCATCGCATCGCTGCTGTGGCGGACCCAGCGGTGGGTGTCGTCGCTCTCGACCGACTCGGCCGCGCCGAGGCCGAAGTGCTCGACCACCGCGTCGATGCGGGGCTGCGCGCAGGCGATGCCGACCAGCGCGTCCTGGGTGCCGTGCAGATAGATGATGTCGAGCGGCTCGCTCGGCGCGCGCTCGGCCGTGAACTGGCAGTCGGGATAGACCGCGTCCTGACCACAGGCGGCACCCGGCGCGACCGAGGCCAGCACGTCGGCGTGGGCGCAGGCGAAGCGCCAGCTCATGTAGCCGCCCTGCGAGAAGCCGGTGAAGTGCCAGCGATCGGCGTCGACGTCCCACGCGGCCGCGACCCGCTGCATGAAGTCGAAGATCTTGTCGTCGTCGACCGCGGGGTTCCAGCTCGCCGCGGGCGGCGCGGGGTTGGCGTTGGGCTGCACCACGATG
Source organism: Nannocystaceae bacterium (assembly GCA_019694555.1). Classification (GTDB taxonomy): domain Bacteria; phylum Myxococcota_A; class Polyangia; order Nannocystales; family Nannocystaceae; genus Xiheibacterium. The sequence continues at coordinate 6,643 of JAIBBS010000242.1, read as the reverse complement.
TAGCCGAAGCGCTGGCCCAACGCGCGCATGTTGGTGTTGGCGTCCTGCATCTGCGCGCTCATGGTCAGGCCGTGGACGTCCACGACCATGCCGCACGGCGCCGCCAGGCAGGCCTGCGGCACCTCGACGTCGTAGGTGATGCCGTCGCACTCGAAGACGTGGTGGCCCGCGCTCACGTCGGTGATGCAGTCGTCGGGCGTGGGCGTGACGCCGCCGCTGGTGCCGTCGTCGCTGCTGCCCGCGCCGGTGCTGCCAGTGCCACCGCCGCTGCTGCCATCACTGCTGCCGTCGCCGACGGCGGTCGTGCTGCTCGCGTCGCCGTGGGTGGTCGCGCCGCTGCTGCCGTCGTCGCTGCTGCTGCCCGATGCGGGTGCAGTGCTGCCGCACGCGACCAGCAGCAGCAGCGCGATCGTGGCCTCAGCCGGGCGGTTGGAACTCGTCACAGGCGCTCTTGATGACACCGATGGCCTCGAGGAAAAACGGACCGTAGGGCTCGCAGATCGGCCCGACGAAGCCGTAGGTGAACATGTTGGTGAACTCGATGACGCGGGTCGCGATCTCGGCGCCATCGATGCCGCCGTTGCACTTGTCGAGCGCCGGGCACTGCGGTTGCTCCGCGGGGCCGACCAGCGACAGCACCACGACCTTGCTCTCGTCGCCGCCCTTGGCCGCGATCACGGCCTGGAACCACCCCGCGGGATCGCCGGGCGAGCCCGGCTGCGGATCCTGCATGCAGCCGTCGACCTCGTGGTCGTCTTCCTCGTCGGTGATGATGACCACGACCAGCAGCGCGTCGTCGCGGAGGAAGCCCTCGTTGCACTTGCCCGCGCCGGTGAGGTTGGGCGACAGCGCGGCCGAGAGCGCACCCATCGGGCGCTCGTTGCCGTCGCCGGAGGTGCCGATCTTCGCCACGCAGCCGAACTTGGTCTCGAGATCGTCGCTCTCGATCATGTAGCGCCCGCCGGACATGAACGGGTCGCAGACCATGTTGCTGGCGTCGATGCCGGCGGTGCGCGTGATGAGGTTGCCGTCCTGCAGCGGCGGACAGGTCAGATCGCCGATGTACGCGTCGGTCGAGATCACGCCGACGTTGTAGCCGTTGGTGTCGGCGAGCTCCTGACGGATGCCGCTGATGAACGCGGGGAAGCTGGCGGCGAGGTTGGCCTGCTCGTCGGCCATGCTGCCGGAGTTGTCGATCACGAACAGCAGGTCGACCTTCTTGCAGCCCGCGTCGGTGCTGCTGTCGCCGCCCATGCTGGCACCGCCGTCGCCCCCGAGCACGTCGAGCTTGTCGGCGTCGTCGCCGGCGTCGGGATCGATGCCGGTCTGCGCGCCGCTGGCCGAAAGGCTCAGGCCGGTCATCGAGGCGGTCGCATCGCCCCCGGCGCGTTCGTCGGTGCCGCAGGCAGCCGCGATCGCGACGAGTGCGAGCGCGCGAAGAGGCCGCGGTCGCGTCATCGTGATTTCGATGATGGTCGCGCGGCCGGGCGCTCGTCAATGCAGCGATCGCGCACGCGCGCGTCGCCGCGCGAGCGCACCCGCGATCACGACCAGCGCGAAGGTTCCCGCGTCGCCGCGGCCGCGGTCGCTTGGGCGAGTTGCACAACCGCAGCCCTGCGCATCGCCATCGCCGCGCGGCGCCTCGCCTGCGCTGCCGTCGCTGCCGGCATCGCCACCGCCGTCGCCGTCGTCGCCTTCGCCGCTGCCACCCGCGTCGCCGCCGTCGGTTCCCGCGTCGCCGGTTGCGTCGCCGGCCTCACCGCTGCTGCCGCCGGTCGTGTCCTCGCCCGGGGGATTGTCGGGGGCCTCGGTGCCGACGCCCACGGCGATCCACCCGCTGTCGGTCACGTTGCCGGCGTGGTCGGTCGCGATGAGCTTGAGGTTGTAGCCGCCGGCGGGAAACGTGGTGTTCCAGCGGTAGGGCGCCAGCTCGAGCACCTGCGAGACCATCTCGCCGTCCTCGGGCGCGACCACGAGCTCGACGCTCGCGATGCCCCAGCCGTCGCCGTCGTCGGCGTTGGCCTCGATGTGCAGCTCGGCGGTGCCGCCGGCGTCGACCTCGAACATCTGGTTGCCGGTGGGCGAGACCACCTCGAGGCTGGGCGCGTCGTGATCGGGGTAGTCGGTCAGCGGGTTGCCGCACACCGACGAGAAGTCGTCGAGCGGGCCGGTCGCGCAGCCGGCGTTGTAGCTGCCGTCGCCGCCGGTCTGCGGATCGATGGGGAAGCCCTGGCAGCCCCAGGTCGGCGACCAGTTGCCGTTGCCGTCGAAGCACGGCGTGACGTCGATGCCCGACTGCGACTCGATGAAGTCCACCGCCGACGAGGCGATGGTGCTGCCGGCCGTGCCGCCACACACGCCGGGCTCGGACATCTGCGCCCACGAGTGGATGCCGATCACGCGCCAGGTGTCGTCGCCGCCGAGGTTGGCCTTGAGCTTGACCATCACCGGGCCGCCCGAGTCGCCGCTGCAGATGCCGTTGCCGTTGCTGCCGGTGATGATCTCGCCGACGTTGGAGACCTGCAGCACCGACAGCTGCACGTACTTCTTGCGGCCGCTGTCGCCGTTCTCGTCGTTGCCGTAGCCGACGTGGGTCACCTGCGTGCCGGCGCCGAGGATGCCTTCCTCGCAGCCGAACGCGATCGGCGTGACCGGGATGCTGGTGATCGGCGTCGCCAGCTTGCAAAACGCGTAGTCGTTGCCCTCGCCGGTGTCGTTCCACTGTGGGTTGGACTTGCAGTACTCGGTCTGCGCCAGCTGCACCGCGGCCTCGGCCCGCTCGCCGAAGCGGATGGTCGCGGTCTCGTCGTTGGGCACGCAGTGCGCCGCGGTGAGCACGATCTGCGGATGCACGAGCGTGGCCGTGCACGCGCCACCGTTGGTGCTGAGGTACGCGACTTGCGGCCAACCGCACTGCTCGGTCTCGTGGCCGCCGTAGATCTGCGGCGTCGGCATCGGCACCGCGAGGTCGTCGGCAGCGAGCGCCGGCAGCGGCGCGAGGAGGGCGAGGGCGAACAGCGAGACCCGCGTCATGGCCCGCGAAACCTTGCATAGCTGACGCCGCAAGGCAACATAGGTCACGGCGGATGCCCGCGATCGGGTGATTCCACGGGGGCCGGGCGCCGTCGGGCGCGCGGAGGCGAGCGTGGTACGCAAGCGCGGGTGATCACCGTCCACCACCTCGAGAAATCGCGGTCGCACCGCGTGCTGTGGATGCTCGAAGAGCTCGGCGTGCCCTACGAGATCGTCCGCTACGCCCGCGATCCGAAGACCCTGCTGGGGCCAGCGAGCCTGCGGGAGATCCATCCGCTGGGCAAGTCGCCGACGGTGACCGACGACGGGCGCGTGTTCGCGGGGTCGGGCGCGATCCTCGAGTACCTGGTCGAGCGCTACGGCGAGGGCCGCTTCGTGCCGCCGCCCGGCAGCGACGACCGCGTGCGTCACCGCTACTTCATGCACTACGCCGAGGGCTCGCTGATGCCGTACTTGCTGATGAAGCTGGTGTGCGGCCGCGTGAAGTCGGCGCCGCTGCCGTTCTTCGTCAAGCCGATCGCGCGACGCATCGCCGACGGCGTGGGCGCGACGTTGATCGATCCCAACCTGCAGCGGCACGTCGCGTTCCTCGACGGTGAGCTGGCCAAGGCGCCGTACTTCGGCGGCGAAGCGCTCACGGCCGCCGACGTGCAGATGAGCTACCCCGTGACCGCGTTGATCGATCGCGCGGCCGGCATGGGCCCGCTCGATCGGCTGCGCGAGCACGCCGCGCGCATGCGCGAGCGTCCCGCGTTCCAGCGCGCGCTCGAACGCGGCGGCGAGATGCTCTGACGCGCCGGCCCGCTCAGCGGGTGCAGCACAGCGTGTGCGGACCCAGCTCGCTGACGTCGCCGCCGAGGTCGCCGCCGCCGGGCGTGCAGCTGGGGTTGGCGGTGGCGACCAGCGTGGCGGAGTTGGGCGCGACCGCTCCGCCGGTGCCGCACCCACCGGCGGCGATGGAGTTGCCCGAGGCGCCGGCGCAGGCATTGTCCGCGCGCATCGTCACCGAGACGTTGGTGCAGGTGCCGCCGAGCGAGCCGCAGCTGCAGGGGCTGCACGCGCGATCGTCGTTGATGCCGTCGTAGTACAGCTCCTTGACCGTGTACATCGTGTCGGCCGGGCACTGTTGGTCGCCGTCTTGCCAGATGCACAGGCGATCCTGGAACGGATCCGCGGGCGCGGGCATGCACAGCGCGTCGCCCTCGCAGGCACCGACGGTGTCGCCGCCGTCGCAGGTCACGACCGCGAGCTGGTGGCTCGACGCCGGGATGTCGAAGCTCGACACCGCCGAGCAGTTGCTGCCGAAGACCTGCACCAAGGTCGCGTCGAACTCGAAGTAGCGCGTGCTGAAGTACTCGGCGCCGAAGTTCGCGCAGCCATCCGAGATCGCGTAGGTCGTGGTCGGGAGATCGCAGGTGGCGCTGTTTTGGTTGTACGTCACCGATCCGCCGTCGCAGTACGCGTCGCCGGGCGGTGTGCAGTCGCAGTCGCACGACGCCGCGGGCACGTCGAGGCCACCTTCGGCCTCGAGCGCCGGCAGCGGGTAGGGCGACGCGCACGGCGGCGTGGGGGCGTCGATGTCGCCCAGGAAGCTCGCGCCGGGGCCGGACCAGCCCGCCGGCGCCGGGTCGACGCAGCGGTTGGGTTGTTCGCAGCCGGGGTTCGAGGTGTCGCTCGTGCCGCTGTCGGCCACCGTGGTCGGATCGCCGCTGGGATCACCGCTGCTCGAGGTCGCGGTCGTGGGATCGCCGCTCGGATCGCCGGTGGGGTCCGAGCTCGTCGCGGAGGTGTTGCTCGCCGAGGTGTTGCTCGCGGAGGTGTTGCTCGCGCTGCCGGCAGTGCTCGTGCCACCGCTGCCCTCGCTGCCGCCGGTCTCGCTGCCGCCCATCGTCTGGGTCGGCGAGAAGCAACCGCACGGCAGACCGGCGAGCACCAAGTACGACCACCATCGCGTCATCCGCATGCGGGCCGAGCATAGCCGTGCGCGTGCGGGCTGCCCACCCGCGGCGCCTTTGCGAGGCGAACCTCGATTCCAGCCGGTGCGCCCGCCGTCGGCGCGGCGGCGCCCGGGTTGCTGCCCACCGGTGCCGCTGGTGTCACGCTCGCGCGGATGGGTCCGCGTCGCCATGGCCCATCAGCACGCCTTCGTTGGCCCGCAGGACCTCGACCAAGAACCGCGCGACCGCACGCGCGCGCGCCGTCTCGACGAGGTCCTCGTGCGTCACCAGGTACAGCGGCGAGAAGCCCACGCCGAGGCTCTCGACGCGCACGAGGTTCGGCATGGTCTCGCCGAGCAGGCACGGGATCGCGCCCAAACCGAGCCCGGCCGCGATCGCGGACGCGAGGCCGACCGGGTCCGAGGCGCGGAAGACCACCCGCGCGGCGAACGGCGGCTCGCGCATCCACTCGAAGCCCGGCATGCCGCCCATGCCCTCGTAGCCCACGAGATCGTGCTCCGACAGCGCGGCGCGATCGCGAGGGTGACCGCGGTGCTCGAGGTACAGCGGTGAGCCGTACACGCAGCCAGCGAGCTCGCCCACGCGGCGGACCACCAAGGGCCCGTGGGTCGGGATGACGTTGCGCAGCGCGAGGTCGGCGGCGCGGCCGACGAGATCCAACAGCTCGTGGCTTCCGAGCACGCGGAGATCCAGCGCCCGGTGGCGCGCGAGCAGGCGCGGCATCGCCGGGATCACGAGACGTTCGGCGATCCACGGTGGTGCGGTGAGACGCACCACGCCCTCGACGCGTTCGTCGGCGCGGGCGAGGTCCCGCTCCATGGCCAAGCACGCGGCTTCGACCTCCGTGGCGGTGCGAACCACGCGACGCCCGGCCTCGGCCAGCGTCCAACCCGATGCGCCACGCTCGACCAGCGTCGTGCCCAGCGCCTCCTCGAGCGCGTCGATGCGGCGGCTGACCGTCGCCTTGGTCACGCCGAGCTCCGCTGCGGCGCGGGCCAGCGAGCCGCGACGGTCCACCGCCAGCAGGTAGCGCAGGTCGTTCCAGTCCACCGCCATGTCCGCGTTTGCGAGCCTATCGGATCGATGGGTTGCAGCAATGGGGCCCCCCCGTTGCGCCTTCGTGGCCTGCCGCGCGGCTGCGCCCGCGGCTAAGACCCAGGGTGTGGTCCGGCGCTGCGCCGCACCGTGAACCCGCCCCGCGAGGGCGAGACCAGGAGACCCACAGATGGCGATGCTCGTACGTTTCGAACCCACCAACATGGACGCCAAGGCCTACGCCGAGGTGCTGCGCCGACTGGAGTCGCGCGGCATGGGCACGCCGCCGGGGCGCATCCACCACGCCAGCTACGGCGACGCCGACGCACTGCACGTCGTCGACATCTGGGACACGCCCGAGAACTTCGGACGCTTCGGCGAGCAGCTCATGCCGATCCTCGCGGAGCTCGGCGTGCAGCTGGGGGCGCCGATCATCCGCGCGCTGCACAACGTGATCCGCGGCGGCTAGCCCCACGCGCTGCACGACGCCTCGCGCGCCCCGCCGGGCTGGTACCTTGGGCGACGTGGCGGACGACGGACGTGACGTGCAGTGGACGCGGGCCCAGTACGGCGGGACGCTCGCGGGGCAGGGACCGTTCGCGCTCTCGGCCGACGGC
>JAIBBS010000044.1 GCA_019694555.1 Nannocystaceae bacterium | reverse complement strand
CCGCCGATGCGGCCGAGCGTGCGCTCGCGATCCTCGCGCGCCGCCAGGTCGCACCGGCGCAGCGTGCAAGCCTGGAGCTGCTGCTCGCGCGCGCGTCGTGGGATGCAGGCCGCGACCGAACGCGTGCGCTGGCGCTGGCCCGCGGCGTGCGAGACGGCGACGATGGCCAGTCGGACGCACGCGCATCGCTCGCGCGCGAGGCCGCCGCGTGGCTCGCGACGCACGACGCTCCGTGAACGCGAAAGACGTGACCAGCGCGCAATCGAACCATCGAGGTCCAGGTCTAGCCGCGGCATGAAGCGTCTCTCGTTCCTCGTCACCGCTGCGCTGCTGTCGCTCACCGGCGCCTGCGAGCAGCAATCCACCACCGACTCGATGGAGGCCTCGGCGTCGAAGCTGGCCGAGATGGTCGACGTCGCGGACTACACCATCGAGGTCGTGCCGCCGCCCGCGGACTCCACGCAGCCGCCGCTGCCGACCGACGATCCCGCCGACGCGGATGCACTGAGCACCGAGCAGCCCGATCCCGAGGAGCTGCGGGTGGCCTGCTACGAGTGGCAGGACGGCTCGGGCTGCAGCACGTGCGTGGTCAATTGGGGCAACTGCGCCTTCTGGAGCTCCGCCTGCATGGGCGACCAGATCTGGTCGAACTGCTGAGAGCGCGCGCGGCCTGATCCGGCGGCAGCGTCCGCGCCAGCGCTCAGCGCTTGCGCGTGACGCTGTCGACGACCTCGCCCTTGCGCGTGATGAACTCGAAGCGGATGCCCTGCGCGTCGGCGTAGACCTTCATCGCGCCGTGGTCGTCGTTGTAGCGCACCGCGCTGCCGGCGACGGGGTTGCCCACGGCGTAGCGCTCGGGGTTGCCGCCCAGGCCGTTGACGAAGTAGAGCACGCCGCCGCCATCGGGTGGTTCGATGCGTTCGTAGTGGTGGTCGTGGCCCGCGATGACCGCGGTCGCGCCCCACTGCGCGTAGGGCCACCGCATGCCGGTCGAGGAGCCGTGATCACCGGAGCTGTACGGCGGGTGGTGCATGAGCACGAGCTTCCACGGCCCGTCGGCGGCTGCGAGCGCGCCCTGCAGCCACTTCGCCTGCACGCTGTCGACGGCGTTGCCGTCGGGCTCGTGGCTGTCGCTGTCGACCACGAAGACATCGACCGGACCCCACGAGACGGTGTAGTAGCGCTCGTTGCCCGGCAGCGCGAAGTAGTCGGTGTACGGCCGCAGATCCGGCGTGCGCCAGTCGTGGTTGCCCAGCGCCGGGAAGAAACGGTTCTCGCGCGCGCCCTCGCCGTACTGCCCGCGGTAGGGCGCGATGAAGTCGTGGTAGTACTGGCCGATGTTCTCGTCGATGGTGCTCGCCGCGCCGTCGTCGTAGTTGTTGTCGCCGGTGGTCAGGATCAGCTCCGGGGTCCAGCCGTGGACCATCGCGGCGACGTCGGCCTCCGCGGGACCGGCCTTGCCGAAGTCGCCGATGATCGCGAACTCGATCGCGTCGGCGGTGTGATCGACGCGGAGCTGCTCGGCCGCAGGCGGCTCGGCCGGCGCGGCGTGGCACGCCGCTGCCGTCACCACCACCAGCGCGAGCTTGCGGATCGCGGCCTCGCGCCGGGACGGCTCGAAGCGTCCGTGGTCGCCCGCGGGCACACCGTGACCGCGAGCCTCCCAGAGCCACACCGCACTGCGACGCACGTTCATGGTCACGCTTCTAGAACACCGCACGGTGACTCGACAATGGCGCGGCCGACGCGTGTCGGGGCCGCGCAGCGACGCGACGCATGCCCGGTTGGACCCCCGGGGCGTGACGGAACCCCCACGCGGATGCTACGACCTCGCGGTGCTGCCACGCTCCGCACGCGCTCGCGGTGGTCTCGCGCTGGTGCTCGCGGCCGCGGCCGCTTGCGACGGCCTGCGTCGGCCGTCGCTGCGCACCGTCGATCCGGACCTGCAGCGCCACCGTCGGCTCGAGCGCGAGCGCGGCGACGGCGGCTATCGCCTCGGCGAGTACCTGATCGAGCGCCCGCGCCTGCGCGAGCACGCTGTGGGCGAGGATCTGGGCACGCGCCCCGACGCGCCGCGCAATCCCGGCTGGCGCTGGGAGCTGGAGCTGACGGTGCGCAAGGGCCCGCAGCGCTGGACCGCGCACTGCAACGGTCGCCGCGTGCCGTCGATCGCCGCCGACTACGGCGAGATCGCCGACGTCACCAACGACGAGATCGACGTGCAGTGCGAGATCGTCGGCGAGCAGCGCTGGCGCCTGGCCGCCCACGGCCGCCTGGACAAGAACATCGGTGGTGAACTCACGCCGCAGGGCGGCACCGCGATCGCACCGCTGCAGCTCGAGATCATCTTGTGGGTCGTGCGCCTGAGGATGATCCGCCGCAGCCTCGCGGCCCCGGTGATGCAGCTCAAGCAGGATCGCACCGCGATCGCGGCGATGATCGTCGAGCGCCCGCAGTGGGCGTGGCTCGCCGCGAGCGCTCCGGCGCAGCTGCAGGGTGTCGCGATCACGGCGCTGGCCGCCCTCGATGCGCTGCCGCTGGGCTGGGGCGAGTGAGCCCGTGGCGGACAACGTCGGCACCGCGACCGAGGGCATGCTGGACCGACTGGTCGAGCAATTCGCGTCGCCCTACGACTTCCTGCGCGAGCTGGTCCAAAACGCCATGGACGCCGGCAGCGACCGCGTCGATGTCGAGCTGTCGGTGCACCGCAGCGAGGTCGACGACGAGGTCGTGTTCGAGATCGTGGTCGCCGACGCCGGCCACGGCATGGACGAAGCCACCATCGACGACGAGTTGACGCTGCTGTTCGCGTCGTCGAAGCGCCTCGATCGCACGATGGCCGGTGGCTTCGGCGTCGGCTTCGTCAGCGTGTTCTCGTGGGCGCCCGCGCGCGTGCTCGTGCACACCGGTGCCCGCGGTGGCGCGTGGGAGATCGAGTTCGATGCGCAGCGCCGCTTCACGCGTCGCGCCCTCGCCACGCCGTTCGAGGGCACTACTGTGCGGTGCTTTCGCGTGGGTCATGCGTCCGAGGCCGACGCGGTCGCCGAGCACGTCCGCACCAGCCTGTGGCGATGGTGCCGCTTCTGCCCCGTCGAGCTCGGCTTCAGCTACGACGGCCAGACCGAGCGGATCCACGAGGAGCCGCCGCCCGACGACGCCGCGCTCTCGATCGCCTACGCCGCCGGCGACACGACCGTGCGGGTCGCCTTCGCGCAGCCGGCCCGCGTGGTGCTGCTGCGGCACGGTCTCGTGCTCGCCGAGGCGGTGCCGCCGGCGCTGTTGCCCCGCGGGTTGGCGAGCTCGTCGACGCACCTGCAGGTCTGGGCCGACTCGGCCGCGCACAGCACCGACATCGGGCGCGACCACGTCGTTCACGACGCCGGGCGCAGGCTGATCGAAGCCCGCATCGTCGATTTGGTGCACAAGCTGCGGCTGCAGCTCGCCGATGCCGTGGAGGCGCTCGCGGGCGCATCGACCTGGTCACGCGCACGACACGAGCGCTACGGCCAGCTCCACGCCCACCTCGCGCTCGAGCGCGAACAGATCGCGCGCCTCGATCGCAGACCGCTGCTGCGCACCGCCGACGGCGGCGCGGTGTCGGTGCGCACCCTGGCGGACCAGGCGCTGTGGTCGGTGGTCGCCCGCATCGAGCCGGAGCCCGACGGGCCTGCGAGCTCGGTGCAGGGTGTCCCGACCGTCGTCGCGACCGACGACGATGCGCGCACGTGGCTCGATCCCTGGCTCGCGACCCGCGGCATGGTCAGCGCGCCGGCGGCAGAGCTCTTGCGCACGGCCCGACCGCTCGCGCAACCCGACCCCTTCGTCGCAACGATCTCCGACCTGGCGCGGCGCGCCGGCATGGCCTCGATCGTGCGCACCGGCGAGCTCGACGGCGGCTGGGGCTTCGAGGTGCTCGGCGGCGTGGTGCTGCCGCCGGCGCACGCGGACCGACGCGTGGTGTTGTGGCTCGACGAGCGCAACCCGTTGTTCGTCGCGGCGCGCGCGTGCGGCTCACCCGCGGCGCTGCTGCTGGCGATGGCCGCGGAGATGGGCGCCGACGTCGAGCGCGTGGTCGAGGTGCTGGAACAGGAGGACCTCTGAGCGCGCTGCTCGAGGCCGTGGTCGCGACCCGACGCCTGCCATCGGGCGACGCGACTCCGTGGACCGGCTTCCGCGTCGAGCGCAGCGAGGCGTTGCTGCGCCTGCGCGCGCGCCCTGGGCGTGGCCGCTGGGACTGGACGCTCACGCTGGCGCGCGCACTGCTGTCGCTCGCCGATGCCTGGCAGGTCCGGCTCACGCAGGGAGCGGTCGGGGAACACGACGTCGTCGGCATCGCGATCACCGGCGATCCCGCCCTGTTGCACGAGCTCCCGCCGGAGTCGCTGCTCGACCAGGCGCTCGAGCCGGATCCCGGCGCTGGCGACTACGCGCTGCCGCGGCGACGGCTTCGCTTCATGCGTCTGCTCGGCCGCGCGGTCAACGAAGCCCTCGCGTTCGCTCCGGTCGCGGTACAGCTGCGGGTGCTCGACCGCACGGTGGAGTTCACTCCTTCGGCGAAGGGTCCCGATCCCTGGCGCGAGTCAGCGCCGACGTTCGCACCGCCGCACGACCCGGTCGTGGTCGCGCTGAACGTCACGATCGAGCGCAACTTCCAGCGCACCATCGACAAGCTGCTCGGCCGCGATGGCTGCTGGGCGATCGCGGAGTTGGTCCGAAGCCACGTGCCCGGTGCGACGTTCACACCCGGTGGCGGCGTGCTGCGTTCGCTGCCGACCTCCGAGTTCGTGCAGCTGGGTGATCAGGGTTGGCTGTGGCCGCGACCGCACATGCCGCGGCTCGCGTTGCTGCTCGACGGTGTCGCCGGACCGACCGCGATCGCATCGGCGCTGCGGGGGTTCGGAGTGTACGTGGACCCGTTGCGCGGCTGGATCAGCGCGCCGCGGCTGCGGCTCACGTTCGACGAGCACGCGGTCGTGCACGACGACGCGTTGGCGGCCCTCGCCGCGTGGTGCCTCGACACGCTCGCGCACGGCGAGTTCGTGGTCGTGGCGAACGTCCCGAACCTCTTCGACGTCACGAGCTGGGACCGCACTCGGTTCGATCGAGCCTTCAAGGGCCTGCGCTGCAAGCAAGGCCTGGACCGCCTCTTCACCGTCAGCGGTGGGCCGGTGAGCGCGGACGATCTGGCGGCGTGTGTCGCCCAGGGTCGCGCCGTGCCGTACGTGTGGCGCCACGAGGTCGCGCACACCCCCCGCGAGCTCGCACCGATCACGATCTCGCTGTGGCCCAGCGAGCTCGACCTGCTGCGCGCGGCGTTCCCGAACCTGCAGCTGCACCCGGTTGCGGCCTATCGCCTCGACGATGCCCAGGCGGACTTCGGCACGCTGGTCAAAGGCAGCTATCCGGAGCTGTTCCTCGGTCTCGCGGTGACCGACACCGATCCACCCTATCGGATCGAGGTCAGCGCCTACGTGCATCGCAATGCCGCCAGCCAACGCGGGCGCGTCCTCGTCGGATCGCCGCCGGTGCAGCTGGGTGCCAGCGAAGACGATAGCCTCGCGATCCCGGGCGTCACCGTGGTCGGGCGCATCCCCGAAAGCGGCCACCACGAGCGCTTCAGCGCGGATGTGGTGGTCGCGGCGCTGCACGCGACCGCTGGGCACGCGCGTGGGCGCCTGCCCGAGCTCGTCGCGCACGTGCGCGCGCAACCCCACGGCGGCCCGATCGCCGACGCGCTCGCCGCGTTGACGCTCGCGCCGGTGGCTCCGTCGCCGACGCGACGGCAGGTGCGACGCGTCGCGCCACCGCTGTTCGCGCTCGAGATCGCGGACCCGACCACCAGCGGCACGCTCGAGCTGATGGATCCCGAGCAACCGTCGGCGGTCGAGGTACGCGTCGACGCCGGGCAGGCCCAGGACCTGCGCCTGCCCGAGCCGCTGTCTGCGATCGGCGGGCGCCTGTGGTTGCGCGGCCACGAGGCCGCGGTGTGGCGTGACGCGATCCTGCTCAGCCACGCGAATCGCTTCGTCGCCCAGGCGGTCCTCGCACGGGTCCTCGCGACGCCCGGCAGCGACCGACGCCGGGCGCTCGCTGCCTTCGTGCAACGGTGTGCACCGCCGCGGCGGTGGGCGACCACCGATCCCGACGCACCACCGCTCGGGTTGCCGGCCGAGCCTTCGCAGTGGCTGCCCGCGCTGGTGAGCCACGCGTTGCAACGCCCGCTGCAGATCACCGAGTCGAGCGGCACCGCGGCGTGGCCGGTGGGCGTCCTCGGAGATCGGGACACGCCGCGGTTGGTCCTCGATCCGCGGCACACGCTGCTGTGCGCGACGCGTGCGGCCAACGCGACGCCCGCGACCTTCGTCCGCGCCGCGATGATGATCGTCGCGCACACGTGTGCGCAGCTGCGGATCCCCGCCCGCGGCCCGCTGCAACGGCTGCAGGCCCTGTTGCCGCCGCCGGCGTGAACCGCCGGCGAGCATGATCCGTCACGCGCTCGCGACCGCGGGCACCAGCAGCTCGCCGGCGCTGGTGCTCTCGATCGCACCCGGCCGCGCGACGCCATCGGTGCCATAGCGGACCACGCGATAGCGCGCCGTCGCGGTGCCGTCGGCCGCGACCGGCACCAGCAGCACGGAGGGCTCGCGCTGCGACTGCGTGAACACGATCTCGTCGGCCACGGTGTCGTCGTCGCCGAGCAGCTGCAGCGCGACCGCGAGCAGGCCGTGCGTCGCGAGCGTGGGCCCCGCGACCAGGCGGACGCGGAGCTGGCGATGCTCGCCGTCGCGATCGCGCACGATGAACACCGGATCGAGCGTCTGCACCGGCGCGCCGGCGAAGCTGCTGCCGTCGCCGCGGATCACCAGCACGTCGACGCGCACCGGCGGCGGCTCGTCCGCGAGCGCCGGCAGGCTCACGGCCTTGGTCTTGCGTTCTCCGGGCTCGAAGCGGACCTCGGCCGTGCGCACGCGCGTGCCCTCCTGCATCGACACCGTCACGCTCGCATCGATCACGTCCGCCGGCAGCAGCGGGAACAGCCGCAGCGTCCGCTGGCTGCGCCACGGCGCGCGCACCACCACGGTGTTGCCCTCCACCGGCTCCCACGCGCTGCTCTCCGACGGACCGTCGGTGAAGAACCACGTCGTGCGGACCTCGAGCCGCGGCTTGGGCGGCGGCGGTGCGGCCGGTGGCGCGGCGAATGGCCCGGTCTCCGGCGGCGGCGCGGGTTCGGGCGGTGGCAGCGGTGCGAGCCGGCGACGGAAGCTCGCGCGCGGCTCGGCCTTGGTCAGCATGAGGCTGCGGTCGGCGACGCCGTCGACGCGGGTGTCGATCTGCACCTGCGGCGTGTCGTCGAACGAGACCGTACCGGGGACGATCTCGATCTCGAGCCGCGGCACGTCCGACAGCGGATGCACCGCCAGCTGCAGCGCGGTCGCGTCGTGCCACTCGCCGACGAACTGCGGCGCCCCGGTCCACGCACCGCCCTCGACGAAGTGGACCTCGCTGCGCACGCGGTAGCGCGGCGGCTTGCCGTCGGTCCACGCGGCGAAGTGCTGCGGCGTCGCGTCGCCGGCTTCGAACACCAGCGCGGCCTGACTCACCGGCTGCTGCTCGTCGGGATACGCCAGCTGCGTCACCAGTCGCTGCACGCCCAGCGCCGCGAAGTCCCCCAGCGGGCGCACGTCGACGTCGAGGCGCTGCCAGAAGCTGCCGGCATCGGAGGCCTCGATCACGCGCGGCGTCGCACCGAACGTCGACAAGAGCCCCTGCGGAGCCGCGATGCGGCGCTCGGGGTGGGCCTCGTTCCAGTCGAGCTCGACCGTGATCAGCTCCTGCTCGTGGATGTCCTTGAACGAGAACTGCAGGTTCAACGCGAAGGTGGTCTCACCGGAGCTCGCCGCCCCCGCGCCGCCGCCCTGCCCGCCCGCGCCGCCGCCGGTGGCCTGCCCCAGCGCGCGCAGGGCATCGACCGGGATGCCGAGCTGCTGCGCGAGCTGGGCCACCAGCGAGGCGTCCGCGAGCGCGCCCGCCAGGGTCGTGCCCAGCGCGGCCGCGGCCTGGATCGCGCGTTCGAGCACGTTGCCGCGCGAAGGCGGCTGCATGTGACTCTTGAAGAAGTCGCTGACGATCTTCTCCTGGAACCACTTCACCGACTCGTCGATGCGACGCTGCAGATCCGCCTCGTCGCTGAAGCGCATGACCTCGATCGCGATCGCGCCCTGCTCGACCAGCTTCTTGGTCGCCGACTCGACGCCGGCGCGCACGCCCACGCCCTCGTACGCGACGCCGACCTGGAAGCCCCACGAGAGCTCGTCGTAGATGCGCTTGTAGTCGGCGACGATGCGCACCTGCAGCGCCGGTCGCAGGCCCACGAACTCGAGCTCGTAGCGCACACCGATGGGACTGGGCTGCGTCGCGTCGGCCTGCAGCAGCGCTTCGACCAGCGCCGCGCCCTCGGAGGTGAGCGCGAGCGAGAACACCGCGCGGTTGCCCGCGACCAGATCCGGCGTGGTCTCGCCGAGCATGCGCTCGACGAAGCCGTCGCCGACCTTCAGCGCCGCTGCGAGCACGGCCTTGCCCGCGCGCCACGGCACCTCGACCAACACCGGCTCGGCGATGCCGTTGTGCTGACAGTGCCGCCGCGCCGCCTGCAGCGCGGCCTCGTCGGCCACCACCGCGGTGGTGAACGACAGCAGTCCCACGCCGCCCGAGGCGTCCGCGTCGCGGAACTTCACGAACGACAGCTCGGCCACACCACCGTCGCGCGCGAGCTGGGGCCGGGTCGCGGCCCAGTACACACGCGACGGATCGGCGTGATCGCCGAACAACGCCAGCTCGCCCACGACCCCGAGCGGTCGGTCGAGCGCGAGCATCAGCGGTTCTCCGGCGGTGCCGCGGGGATGGCCAGGAACGTCTCGCTGCGCGAGGTCGGCCCGACCTTGGGGTTGAAGCCGTCGGCCATGATCCACGTGGTCGTGACCTGGTAGCTGCGACGACTCGCATCCTGCAGCTGCACCGTCCACTCGGCGTTGGCGTTGCGCCCGAGGCGGAACGTCTGCGTCTGGTGGACCGCGTGCTCGTCGTCGTCGTACGCGAGCGTGACGTCGACGCCCTCACAGCCCGCGACCAGTTCGCCGGTGGCGAGCTGCACCGTCAGACGGCGCACGTAGACCTCGCCGACCGGCAGCGTCGGCGCGTCGGTGGTGATCCAGCCGGTCTGCACGAACTCGCCGGCGGTGGTCACCAGCGTCATGCGGTAGCGGTAGCGCCGCCGCGTGGGATCGACCAGATGGAAGGTCCAGGTCTGCGGCACCGCGATGTTCTGCGGATCGAACTGCAGCATGCCGTTTTCCTGCACGCCGTTCTCGAGATCGACGTACTCGAGATCGACGATGAGGTTGGCGATGTTCTTGCGATCGCCGGCGACCACCGCCCGCACCGGGAACTTGTTGCCCTGGGGATCTTCGACGACCCACTGGTCCTGCACCATCGGCATCCACGGCGTCTCGGTGCGGCGCCCGTCGGTGCCGATGTAGATCAGCCGCAGCTCCTTGGCCCCGGGCACGCCCTTGTCGACGCGGAAGCGCGTCGACAGGCTGGTCTTGGTCGCCGACAGCACGCCGTCCTCGAAGTGCTCGAAGCTGCCGTCGTCGGTGCGGTAGCGCAGCACCGCCTGCACCGCGGGGTAGCGGTCGAACGGGAAGCCCGGGATGACCGCGACCTCGAGCGCGAGCGTGTCGTACAGATCGCGCGGGTGGATCAGCAGCACGGTGCCGTCGTGATCGGTCCACGCCTCGCCCGAGTTCACGCTGCTGCGCGGACCCGGCACCGCGTCGTCCTGGAACGAGACGGTGTACTTGTAGCGGAAGCCGTTGCCGCCGCGCCGATCCATCCACTCGCGCTTGGTCGCCTGCGGCGCGTCCTTGGTCAGCAGCACGTTCCAGTCGTGGGTCGGACCGCCCGGCCCCTCGTCGTACTCCACGCTGACCGCGATGCCGACGATGCCGTCTTGCTCCCACGCCGCGGCCGCGGTGACCTGGAACGGCAGGTTGCGCCACAGATCGTCCGCGCCGTCGACGATGGTCACGAGCTGATCGCGGGTGACGCCCGCGCTCGTGAGCAGGTTGTGCATGTGCGCCTGCGGGAAGATCGTGCGCTCGGTGGCCTTGCGCGCGGTCCAGTCGATGTCGATGCTGCGCAGCTCCTCGATCTTGACCTCCTTGCGCGCGTACGAGACGCCCACGCCCAGGGTCATGCCGATGCGGGCGATCGCCGCGATGCCGTCGATGATGTTGTCGCCGGTGTCGTCGCCGGCGGCGCTCTCGCGCTTGAACGTGGCCTCGAAGAACTTCTCGAAGATGAGCTGACGGATCGCGGTCATGGCCTTCTCGCGCTCCGCGTCCATGCCCTCGTCGCCGATGCCCTCGACCGTGACGTCGAAGGTGATGGCCTTCTGCTCGACCAGGGTGTCGATGCTCTTTTGGATGTCGACGTCCACGAACAGCGCGTTGACGTGGGTTCGCTCGGAGAAGTGGTCGTAGACCTTCTGCCAGTCGACGTTGGCCTTGACGTGGAACGCCGGCTGCAGACCGGCGAACGTCAGGCTGTAGACCACGCCGATCGGCGTCACGCCGTCGAGCGCGGCCTGCAGCGCCGCCGCGCCCTTCTTCGACAGCTTGGCCTGGAAGATGGCGCGGTTGTCCCCGTACAGCGACGGCGAGCTGGTGCCCATGATCTTCGCCACGAACTCCGAGGTCGGCGGAGGCGTGCCCGGCGGCGCCGCCGGATCGGGCGTGACCGCGTCGAGCAGCATGAGCTTGACCGAGCCGCCGCGGAAGAAGATCGGCGTCAGCCGTGGCCGCTGCTCGAGGTTGTTGTCCGACTGCAGCCGCGAGGCCGCCCGTGCGATGGCCTCGGGCTCCCACGACAGGTCCACGTCCACGCTGAGGAACGCGACCGCGTCGTCGTCACCCGCCGCGACCGTGTCGAGGTCCTCGCGGAACACCAGCAGGCGGATGCCCGGTGAGCCGTCGGGCATCTTCGCCAGGTGCGGCGAGTTGGGCAGGTAGTAGAACTGCGTCGGATCGCTGAAATCCGGCAGCACGTACAACGCGCGGTTGTCGTCGATCTTGATCTGCGTGACGCCGTTGCCGAGGTACAACATCAGACCGGCTCCTGGGGCTTGGGCGGCGGCGGCAGGATCACCGCGTTCTTGCTGAGCTTGACCGGCGTCGAGCTGACCTGGGTGCCGTCGGCGTAGAACCAGGTGATGGTCATGGAGTACTCGCGCGGGGCCTCGTCGACCACCGGCAAGAACCACTGCTGCTTGTCCTTGGTCGTGAACTGCAGCGTCTCGTTGGCGTGGATGTTGCGCGCGTCGTCGTCGTAGCGCAGCTCGACCTCGAGCGCGACGGTCTTGGCGAAGTCCTGCAGCAGCGGGTTGAAGCTCGCGCCGACCATCGGGATGGTGTAGCGCGGCACCACCACCAGCTCGCTCTCGCTGGTCTCCCATGGCCGCTCGACCGGTGGCCCCTCCTTGGGGAAGTAGGTGATGCGCTGCTTGTAGCTCTTGGGCCCGTCGGGCAGCAGCGGCACCTGCCAGCTCTCGACCTGCTTGTTGTCCTGCAGCGAGAACGCGATCACCGTGTCGGCGCCCGCCACCGCCGGATGGGGGTACTCGAGATCGACGCGCACCAGCGGCGTGCTCGGCAGATCGAGCACGGCCGCCGAGACCTTCACCGCCAGCCGCGGCGGCCCCTGGATCTTGAGCGGCACCGACTGGTCACCCTCGAGCGCGTTCCATTGCGTCTCCTGGGTGTCGCCGTTCTTGAAGGTGGCGAGCAGCTTGTACTCGAACTTGCGCGCGTTCGCGTTGACCAGCAGCACGCCCCAGCGCTTGAACTCGTCGGGGGTCTTGAGCTGGAAGTGACCGTCGCTGTGCTGGGTGCCGTCGGTGTAGCGCACGTCGACGGTGGCCTGGATCACCTGCGACCAGTCGCCCGCGGGCACCAGCACGATGTCCAGCACGTCGACGTCGGGACGACCGATCAGCAGGTTCTGCACCGGCCCGTCGGTCTTGGCCCAGTCGCGGCGCGTGATCTGCCCGTTCTTGAGCATGTACTCGACGCGGTACTCCACCGGCTTGTCCCAGTCGGCGAAGAGCAGCCGCGACCACGTGCCCGAGGTCCGCTCCGCGGTGAGCAGGATCGACTGCCCCGCCATCGGCACGTCGCGCGCGCGGTCCTCGTAGCGCAGGTGCACCACCACCGCGTCGACGACGTTGGCGAAGTCCAGGCCCACGCCGCTGACGGCGACCTCGAGCTTGCCCGGGGTCGGCACCATCACGTTGAGGTCGCGCGTGGTCGCGCTCTCCCAGCGGCTCCAGGACCCGGCCGCGCGGCCCGAGAAGGTCACGCGCGAGCGCCAGGTGTAGTCGCGCTTGTTGGCGATCAGCGACGGATCCCACTTCTGTGGGTCGGTCGCGGTCGGCGTGAAGGTGAACGTGTCGGTCTTGAGCTCGCCGTCGTGCTCGTACTTGACCTCGACCTCCACCGCGGCCACGTTGTCCTCCTGCCAGCGCGCCAGCGCGCGCACCTGCAGACCCAGGGTCTTGAACATCGGGTCGTCGAGATCGACCTCGCGGACGAAGGCCGTCATGTCGGCCTGATTGCGGAAGAACGCCGCCAGCGTGCCCTGCGGCGCGATGGTGTACTTGGTGTTGGGCTCGATCTCGACGTGCTGCTCGAAGTCGGTCATGTCGACGTCGTTGATCCGCTTGAGGCGGTAGACCTCGTTGCTCGACTCGGCCATGTCGCTGTCGCCCCACTCCTCGAGCGGCTTGCGCTCCTTGTTGGCGAAGCGCTCGGTCAGCAGCTTCTGCACGCCGTTCATCGCCTGCGAGGTCAGCATCTGCTGCAGATCGGGGTCGGTGATGCCGCCCATGTCGATCTTGACGATCACCAGGCCCGCGTTGATCGCGGTCGACATCATGTTCTCGGAGGTGAAGTAGTCGTCGGAGCAGTTGTCGTGCTCGTGGAACAGCTCCTGCGCCGCGTGGTAGACCTGCGCGGTGTTGAACTTGATGTACATGCTGGCCTTGGGCAGCTTGGCCAGCATCGTGAGGCTGTAGGCGACCTGGATCGGCGTGAGATCGGTGGCTCCACCGCCGCCGTCGCCGACCAGCGTCTTCTGCATGAAGGTCGCGCCGTCGGGCGTGAGGTCCACGCTGAACGCCGCGACGTTGTTGCCCAGCAGCGACGCGGGGCGCTCGCCCACGCTGTTCTGCACCAGCCCCGCCGATTGCGGCGCGGTCATGGTGACCTTGCCCTCGAGCCACAGCGGCTCGCCGATCTCGACCTTGGGCGCATTGCCCTGCACGTCGGGCGCGTCGGCCTCGCTGGTCGGCAGCGTCAGCGACATGCCGCTGCCGGTGGTCGCGGTCGCCATCGGCCCGCCGCCGACCATGCCCGAGCCGGCCCAGTGCGATCCGATCGAGTCGTTGAACGCCGCGCTCATGTTCAGCGCACGCAGGCGCCGATCCGGCAGCGCCTTGATGCGGTCCCACTCGGCGTTCACCCACGACTGCAGCTCGTCGGTGATCTTCTGCATGTGCTCGGGCTCGACCCGCAGCTCGGCATCGAACGCCATGTAGCCGCCACCGCGCGGCAACTCGGGATGCTCCTCGCGCGACTGGTCGGAGAACTTGTACTTGACCAGCAGGAACACCGGGTTGCCCTGGCCGTCGAGGCGCACGCTGGGAAAGCCCGGGATGACGTAGAAGCGCGCGAACGCGGCGTCGTCGCGGAAGACCGTGGCCGAGGCGCCACCGTCGAACTGGAAGTGTTTGAACGCGGGAAGCTTGAGCATGACGAGATCCTTTCGCGGGGTCGGTGCGGCGGGGGTCAACCCGGCGTCGGTTGGTAGCGGGTCACGGAGATCACGGGGTCGTCGGTCTCGCCGCTCTTGCCGGGCACGCGCGTGCCGTCGGCGAGGTTGTAGACGATGGCGTAGGTGAACTTGCGCTGGGTCCGGTCGCCGATGTCCACCGTCCAGGTCGCGTTGGGCTTTTCCTTCGACAGCGACAGCGGCATCGGCGTGCTCTCCTCGCGGTCGACGTCCTTCCACCGCAGCATCACGTCGACGAACGGCGTGACCGCGAAGTCGACCGCGAAGCCGCGCACCAGCACCTCGAGCTTGCCGGTCTGCGGCAACGTGGCCTTGGGCACGAACACCTCGGTGGCGGTCGTGCGCACGATCGATCCCTGCACCGGCTGTCCATCCGGTGGCATCCAGGTGATCTGGTAGCTGAACTCGCGGTTGCCGTCGGGCCGCAGCGGCGGGGTGAAGCTCTTCTTCTCCGCGCTGGTGAAGCTCAGGGTCTTGCGCTCGTCGCCGTACGCCAGCGTCACGAGCACCGCGGGCGTGCGCGTGAAGTCGACGAGGTTGGCATACACGTTGACCGGGAGCTTGGGTACACCGGTGACGCGGATCGGCACCGCCTGGTCGCCCTCGAGCGTCTGCCACGCACCGTCGTCGATGGTGCCGGTCTTGTACGCCACCAGCGAATTCATGCGGAACGCGCGGCGCGTGGGATCGCGCAGCAGCACCTGCCACTGGAACAGCTGCTCGATGCCGGTCAGGCGCGCGACCTTGTCGTAGACCACGCCCTCGCCGGCGTCGTACTGCAGCGTCACGACGCACTGCGCGACCTCGCTCCAGTCGCCCGCGGGCACCAGCGTGACGTCGAGCAGGTCGACCTGCGGCGGCGGCACCACGAACAACGCGTCGGTGGGCTGGGCCTGGCGCAGCGGCGCCTCGAGCACCTTCTCGTCCTTGAGGTAGTACGTCAGCGCGACCTCGACCGGCGCGGTCATCGGCTTGCGCAGCGCCAGCTCCCAGCGATGTACCGGCGTCGCGTTGGTCAGCTCGAACGTGTGCGACAGCGGCGTGCCACCGGCGGGATCGGGCGTGCGCAGGGCGACCTTCACCGTGCGCAGCAGCTCCCAGTTGAGGCTCGCGGCGCTGACCTCGAGCGACCACGGCCCCGGATCGGGGATCGCGATCGACAGCGAGCGCGAGCGCATCAGCGCCCACGGCGTGAACTCGCCCTGGGTGCCGTCGGGGTACAGCGGACGGTGGCGCTCCTTGTAGCTGCGCTCGCCCGCGATGATGGTCGGATTGAACTTCCACGGGCCCGGGTTCGCGGCCGAGAACGTGTGACCGTCGGGCGTGCTGTGCTGCACGCCGTTGGCGTCGGTGGCCTCGTAGGCGACCTCGACCTCGACGCCGGCGACGGCACCCTTGCCGACCTCCGGGATCGTCTGCACGACCACGCCCAGCGTGCGCGCCTCGGCCAGCGTCACCTCGACCACGTGGTCGCGCACGGCCGCCGCGTCCGCGCCGTCGAACGCGGTCTGCAGCACCGCCGAGACCGCACCGGTGTCCCACTCGACGACCTGCGAGCGCTCGATGTGGATGCGCAGATCGAGGTGCGACTCGTTGATGGTCTCGCGGACCTTGTATCGCGTCGTCGGCGGACGCCACACCCGCACCGAGGACACGACGTCGTTGAAGTCGCCGCCGATCCACGGCGTGGTCGCAGTGATCTCGCGCATCGAGCCGACGAAGTTGCTGTGCTCGTACAGCGTGACGCGGTGACCGGGCCGGACCTTGAGCGACGACACCAGGTCGTTGAAGTCGCCCGGCATCTGCGCCATGGTCTCGCTGACCTCGAGCGTGCGACCGCCGAAGTCCTTGTGCTCGTAGAGCATCGCCGCCCAGCCGGGATCGCGCTCACCGGGAGCACCGGGATCGTCGGGGCCGAAGCCCAACGACTGGCTGTCGATCTCCGCGGGCTCGAGGAAGCGGTTTTGGATCATCGTGTCGAACAGCTTGAGCGCGTACTGCTCGAGCGCGGTCACGACCTCCTCGGGCACGCCGGGCCCGGCGTTGGTCTTGACGTCGACCAGGCCCTGGTCGACCAGCGACGCGCTGTTGATGCCGCGCTCGCGGTAGGTCTCGACCTCGGCCGGCGTGCAAGGGTCGTCGCGATCGGTCTGCGACAGGTTCTGCAGCGTCTTGTGGATGCTGTCGGCCTTGCCGGTGACGGTGATCTCGACCGGCGGCAGGCGGGCCCACATCTTGAGGTCGTACTCGACCTCGATCGGGCTCATGCCGGCACCGCCGGCCTCGCCGCTGAGGGTCTGGCGCATGAAGTCCGCACCCGCGGCGGTGAGGTCGAGTGCGAACGCGGCGTTGCTGCCGAGCACCAGCGATGCGGGCGCCTCCGCGAAGCGCCCGGTGACGAGCTGCGTCGCCTGGGTCGTGCGCAGCCGGACCGTGCCCGACGACAGCGTCGGGTCCGCGAGCACCACCTGCGGCGCCGCGCTGCCGGCGTAGTCGGGGTTGCCCGCGTAGCGTGGATCGGTGCGCCGTCGCGCGTACTCGGTGTCGACCTCGGACTGCAGCTGCGCCCGCACCTGCTCGCGTTGGGTCGGCGTGACCGCGAACTCGGTCTGCAGCGTCAGGTAGCCACCGCCGGTGGGCAACGTGGGATCGGCATCGCGATCCTGCTGACCGAAGCTGTAGACGAACAGCGTGAGCTTGGCGCGGCCCTGCGCGTCGCGTGCGAACGCCGGCGCGTTGGGCACGAGATAGAAGCGGTACCACTGCGCGTCGTCGCGGTAGACCGTCACCTCGCCGACGGTCCGTTTGCCTTCGATGGCCAGCATCGTGCGTCCTTCCTTCGCCCTTGCTCGACGCGACCGAACACGGTCGTCGCATCGACTTCGATCCGTCGTGCGATGACGACGGCGGCGCAGCATAGCAACCGCGACTTCCGAGGGGCAGACCCGAACGCGCGTGATGATCGCGTCGCGCCGCACTGATCGTTCGATCAAAATCCCCGACGCCGGATCGACGCCGATGCTGGCGTGACACCGTGGTAGGCTGCGCCGCCGGCTCACCGTCGGCAGCGTCAAGGAGGTCTCGCGTGGCCAACTCGTTCGTCGTCGACGCCAACCTGCGTGGCGTCGCGCTCACTCGATTGCTCGACGTCCGCGACGATCTGCGCGTGCATGGTCGCGTCGACACAGGCGGCGGATCGGCGCCGCAAGGGCAGGAACGACCGGTTCTGGAGGGCACCGACACGCTCGCGGTCGGCGTCGCCTATGCGTCGTCGAACCAGCCGTCGCGCCGATACTATCTGCCGCAGTACCGCATCGCCACCGACGCGAACGACAAGCCGCGGGTGTCGCTGCGCTACCAGCCCGGCGACGCAGAGAGCGGTCGCCTGAGCCTCGCGCTGACCTGGACGCCGCTCACTGATCCATCGGCCACCGGCGCGACGATGGTCGTCATGGATCACGTGGCCGAGCTGACGTTGCGGACGCGGGTGCCGGTCCAAGACAGTGCAGGGGGAATCGATCAGACGATTCCCCTGCAACCCCTGGTGATGACCGGGCCCCAGCTCGCCGAGTCGACGACGGTGTTCACGGACCGGCTGCAGTTCGAGGCGGTCTACTTCGCGTTGCGCGACCCTAGCCGCGGCACGACCCTGCACATCGGCATCTCGGCCGACGTCGCGGTGCGGACCTGGCGGCAGCACGTCGTCGGCAAGCCCTCGGTCGAGATCCAGGCGGCGGCGATGCACGCCCGCGGCGCGCTGTTCACCGTCACCGCGGTCAAGGCCGCCGAGATCGATCGGCCCGAGCGCAAGCTCGAGGTCGACGTGATGCGCGCGAGCCTGCTCGCGCGAGCGAGCCGGGCCCCGATGCTCGACACGCCCATGGTGGCGATGACGGCCCGCGTGGCGACGATCTCCGCGCCCGCGCCCGCGCCCGCCCCGGCGCCCGAGGCCGCCGTCGCGGCCGCGGCCGCGGCCTCGGTGATCCAACCGCAGATCGCGAGGATGCTCGCGGCACACCTCGCGGCCGCCGCCCACATGCCGATCAAGCCGGTCACACCGGAGCCACCGCCACCGCCACCGCCGCCACCGCCACCGCCACCGCCGACGACCTCCACGCCGCCGCCGGTGGTCCGACCGATGCCGATCAAGCTGACGGAGCTGCGCCCCGATCTGGCGATGACGACCAAGCTCAACGCGATCCCGATCACCGAGTCGGTCGCCAAGTCCGACCTGCGCATCGACGGCATCGCCGCGGTGCCCGCGATCCTCGCGCTCGACGAGAAGCGACGCCCGGCGCTGGTGGACACGCGGCTCGACTGCGCGCTCGATCTGCCGTTTGGCTTCGACCCCGCGCTGCCGCGCAACGACGCGGTCTACCTCGACGCCGGCTTCAACGGCGTCGGCATCCACATCCTTCGCCGCATGGCGCTCGATGGTCAACGCATCGCGTTCCGCGACAGCCTCATGCCCGAGGTCGTGCTCTTGCCGCCGACCGAGTTCCGCCTGTACCGCAGCGACACGGCGCCGTACCTGCCGAGCCTGAGCTTCGTCGCCAGCGACTTCGCCACCGTCGAAGGCCAGACCGACGGCGGCGCGGAGGCCACGCGCGCGCTGCTGCGGGTCGCGATGGTCTATCGCCTCGTGGCGTGGATCGACCCCACGCTCGACGATCTGGTGCGCAACGAGCTCGCGCGCGACGGCATCGTGCCGCAGCTTTCGCCGCTGCTGCCGCGCTCGGCCCAGCTCACGCTGCGACACGACCGACTCGGCGAGGCACAGCGACGCACCGCAGCGTCGATCGATCCCGACGTCGGCATCACCGACACGCTCGAGATCGACGGCGACACCTTCTTGGGCCTGTGGGGCGAGACGCTCGCACCGCAGGCAGCGAGCCTGACCGGCCTGGTGGAGTACGAGCTGTTCGACGGCTCGCGGGTCTCGATCCCGGCCCGGGTCTCGCTGCGCGAGGCCTCGCCGCAGGTGTTCCAGGTGGACTTCGCCGGCGCTGTCGATGCCGCCGCGGGCCGCTATGCGATCGCCGTCCGCAACCGCGCCGAGTGCCCCGTCATCCTGACCGAGCTGCCCAGCGTCGAGCTCGCGGTCGGTGTCGTTGCGCATGCATTCGAGCCGCAGAGCCACACCGGCCAGGTGCTCGCGCCCAACGAGCTGCGGATGATCGAGTACCGCGTGCAGCCGCCCGAGACGGCGGTGCTGTCGCTGCGCCCGATGGTCGTGGGCACACCGGTGCCCGATCCCAACGCGCTGTTCCGCCTGCTCGCCGTCACCGGCGGCGCGACCACCGGTGGCTTCAGCGTCCACGTGCGCGCTGCAGCCGGCGCGTTCACACCGCGCGCCGGCGCGCCGACGTTGTCGGGCCTGCTGGTCGAGTTCGACGACGGCACGCGCGTGACGCTGACGCCCTCGGCGCCCGAGCTCGACGTGAGCCTCGTGGGTCACTTCCTCGATCGGCTCTCGGGCCGCCCCGACGATCAGCAGCGCTATCTCTTCCGCGTCACCAACCTGCACGCCGAAGGCGAGGGCGCGCGCACGACGTGGTCCGAGCGCCACGGCGCCGGCGTGCTCGAGGTCGGCACCGCCAGCGGTGCGATGGACTTCTGATGCTGCTGCTGCAACCGCACGACGGGCGCTACCCCGACGACGCCGAGCCGGCGCGCCGTTGGGTCGCGCCCGACGGCCTCGAGCCGCTGCGCGACCCCGCAGGCGTGCCGCAGGTGTTCATCGCCCGCGGCGAGACCGGCAGCGTGCTGACGCTGCGGCTGCGGGCGCACAGCCCCGTGCGCACGCCCGACGAGCTGGCGATCCGCTACGACGCGGCGCGCTTCCGGCTGCGCTCGACCGTCGCGGGCGCGCGCACCGACGGTCGATGGTTCGACGCCCCGACCGGCAGCGACGTCGTGGTCGACCGCACCGTCGCGCTCGACGGCATCGAAGCCGCGATGATCCGCGCGCTCGCGCCCCGCGGTGCCGACACGCTCGAGGTCGAGGTCGAGCTCACCGTGGTCGGCGCGCTGCCGCGATGGCCGTGGTTGGTGCGACTCGACGGACCCGCCGTGGTCGCGCAGCTGCAGACGCTCGCGGCCGCGGGCACGACCACGCGCGAGGCCGTGCTCGATGCGCTCGCGGGACTCGGGCCGCAGGCGCTGCTGTGGTTGCCGAAGCAAGCCGGCGCGATCCCACCGCCGCCCGATGCCGGTCGCGCGGCGGTGGCCGAGCACGCGCTGGCGTCGGTCACGACGGCCGAGGGCGAGGCGCTGCGCGTGCGCACCGACTTGCCGGCCCACCTCGACGTCGATCTCTCGGTCTGGCGCACCGCCGCGACGACGCTCGCGCTGCGCTGGTCGCTGTCGCAGTTCCTCGCCACGGTGCCCGACCCCGCGGTGCACCTGTTCGAGGTGATCACGCCCGCGCCGCTGCAGGCCGCGGTCGTGCACGTGGGCAACGACGTGCCGTTGCACCCCACCGGCGTCGCGCGGCTGGAGGTCGAGCTGAGCACCGGCAGCCCCAGCGGGCGCCTGCACCACGCGTTCGAGCCCGGCGCCCCGAGCTTCGCGCGGCTGGCCTACGTGCGCGAGACCGCGGCGCCTGTGGCCCTCCAGTGGATCGCGCGCGCCACGGTGATGACCAGCGCGGGACCGCAGGTGATCGAGACCCAAGCCAAGTCGACCGGGCCCATGCTCGAGCTGGTGCCGTCGGCGCTGGACTTCGTGGTGCTGCGCTTCGCCGCCGACGCGGTGGTGTTCACGCGCGTTCGCGAGCTGAGCGTGACGCTGGGCCGGCGCACGCTGGTGTTGACCGCGGGCGAGCCGTTGGCGTTCGCGGTCGGGCAGCACGCGCCGGCGAGCGTGACGGTCGCAGCCGTCGGCACCGACGGTGCGCGTCACGATCTGGGCGCCGTGCCGCTGTTGCCCGGCGGGCTGGTGTTCGGTGCGCTCGCGCTCGGCATCGGCGAGACCGCGACCGTGACGCTGTCGCTGCCCGAGGCCGCACGCGCGCGCGTGGCCTACCTCGCCGTGCAGGTCGAGGGCGGTCCGTGGCGCACGCTCGATCCCGGCGGCAGCGTGCGTTGGCCCGTGCGACGCGACGATCGCTTCACCGCGCCGCGACTGCGCTACCGCACCCGCCATGTGCCGCGCGACGCCGCCGGTGCGACCGCGGCGATGGTCGAGTCGCCGCTGCGCGACGCCAGCGGCGAGAGCATCACCCTCGAGCTGCCGCCATGAGCGCGACCGGAGCCGCCGCATGCTGACCTTGCCCTGGCGCAGTGCCGGAACCCTGCTCGTGGCCGGCGATGACGACGAGCCCTCGCGACTGTGGGTCTGCGCACCGCCGGCGATCGCACGCGACGCCGACGGCAACCCACGCGCGCGGCTGTCGACGTTCCTGCTCGCCGGCGACGTCGGCACCGCGCCGCGCAGCGGCGGCCGCCTGAGCCTCGATGTCGACATGCGCCCGAGCGCACAGGCGATCGCCGCGGCGGGCCTCGACCCCGCGCGCGTGCAGCCGCTGCCGTGGCTCGACGCCGAGCTCGAGATCGCCGGCCCCGGCTTCGAGCCGCTGGTCACCGAGGTCGCGCTCGCGTTCGACCAGGCCGGCGCGGTGATCGATCTCGACGCGCCCCACGCGGAGCTGCTCGCCGCGGCGCTGCTGTCCCAGGCCGCGTCCTCGCTGCAGCTGACCTGGCGCGGCCACGTGCGCGCCCGCATGCCCGCGATCGAGGTCATCGCGACCGCCGACGTCGCCACGCTGCAGCGCAACGGCGTGCTCGTCGGCCGTGGTCGCCGCAGCCTCACCGCGTACGCGCGCGCGCTGGTCACCGCCAACGCCCACGTCGAGATCCGTGGCGGCGCCGACGCGGCGCTCGAGGCGAACCTGCGGCAGTGGGCGCTCGATGCCCTCGCCGAACGCGTGGCCCAGGGCGGTTCGCTGGCGGTGCGCGCGAGCGCGTCCGACGTCGCAGCGGTGCCGGTGGCGGCCACCGCCACGCTCGAGGACAGCGTCACGGTCGAGCAGCGCCAGCGCATGGTCGAAGAGGTCGCGCTCGATCCCGACGACCGCGGTGCGCGGCGGGTCTTCGAGATCCGCCCGGTCGGAACCCTCGACGCGCTCGAGCGCATCGACGTCGAGCTCGAGGCCGCGGGCACCACCGCGCGGATCGAGCTGGTCGACGCGCGCGCGCGCCGGATCACGGTGCCCGAGGGCACGCTGCAGTGGCGCCGGCGCCTGGTGCCGCGCGGCGGCAGTGCGTGGGCGTGGTCGCAGTGGACCGCGGCGCCGCAGACCGGCCTCGCGGTGCCGGCCGCAGTGCCGCCCAGCCCCGCGGTCGAGGTGATCGCGGCCGGCTTCGACTTCGACGCGCGCTGGCGCAGCATCACGATCGAGCTCGGCGTCGCCGGACGCACCGCGACCGTGGTCGAGCTCGGCCCCGGCCACCGGAGCGCACGCGTGCCGCTCGACGCCACCGCCGCCGACGCGACCGCGCACGCGCGCGTGATTGCGCTGGCGCAGGGCGGCTACCAGCACGTGCGCGAGCTGGACGTCGCGATCGGCAGCGAGCTCGTGCTCGACGATCCCTTCACCGCCGGCGTGCGCCCGCTGGCGCTGGTACCCGCGGGCAGCGGTTGGGCCGAGGTCGCCGCGGTCATGGTCGACGTCGCGCTGGCCGAAGCCGACGCCGACGAGCACGAGACGCTCGCGCTGCAGTCGCTGTCCGACTTCGTGCAGTGGCGCGCACCGCTGGCCCCGGGCGTGGCAAAGACGGCGCGCTGGCGTCGGCACGTCAGCTTCCGCGACGGTCGCTTCGAGTCGACCGCATGGGCCACCACCGACGACGAGGTGCTGGTGATCCCGATCGCCGGTGCGCCGCAGCGTACGGTGCAGCTGCTGCCGATCCTGCTCGACGCCGGCGTGCGCGTGCGCGCGAGCTTCGCCAGCGGCGACGTCACGCGCGAGCTCGACCTCGGCGACAAGACGCCGGCGCTGGTGGACCTGCCGCCAGGCCGCTACACCCTCGCACTGCGCTGGACGCTGCCCGACGGCAGCACGCGCACGCAGCCGCCACAAGCGCGCGACGACGAGGTCGTGGTCGTGCCGCGGCCGCCGCCGCAGTGACGGCTCAGGCGATGCGCAGCAGCTCGTTCCAGCTGCGCCCGTCGACGTCGATGCGGCCGTCGGGGCGCGTGAGGAACCCGCGCTGGAACGCCTCGATCGCCGCGATGGTCTTGGGCCCGCAGTCGCCGTCGACCGGCCCGGGGTCGAAGCCGGCGTCGGCGAGCAGGTTCTGCACCACCTCGACGTCGGCGTTGCGGTTGCGACCGCCGCGACCGACCGAGGCCCCGAGCACGTAGCGCGGCGTGTCGGGGACCAGCCACAGCATCACCGCCTTGGCGCGGTTGAAGTAGGCGTGGTGCCGGCACTTGGTGCCGTTCCACAGATCGAAGTGCCCGGTCGCGTCGGTCCAACCGTCGACCTCGAACGCGATCACACCCTGCTTGCCGAGGAACTCCGGCGGCACGTCGCCGCCGTTGCCTTCGGGGTACTCGTGGCGCAGCTGCGGCGGGCCGTACTTGCGCGTCATGTAGCGCAGGAACTCGCGCACGCGCAGGGCGTACTGCTTGCCGTCGCCGCCGCGGATCGTGATGATCTCGTCGCTGGAATTCTTGGGGATGTCGTTGCCCGAGGCGTTGAAGCAGCGCGAGATCCGGAGCACGCAGGTGTTCGTGATCGTGTCCGACTCCGCCGCGCCGCCGATGGTGTGCTTGGCCGCGTCGGCGTCCTCACCCGGGTTCGGATAGGCGTCCCACATCTTGTCGAAGTTCACGAGCGATGCCGGCATCGCCATCGATGATAGCGCAGGCACGGCGCGCCCTGCCGACGACGATCAACGCAATCGCACGGCCGCACGCGACAGTCGCACCGTCGCGAGCGGTGTCGGCGGGGGCGACTCCGGTGGCGTCGCGCCGGGCGATGGCGACGGCAGCTGCAGCGACGCCGCGGCGTCGTAGGTCTCCGAGAGCTTGTCGGCGTAGGCCGCGACCTGACCGCTGCCGTTGTAGCCGCGCGCGAAGTCCTCCCACCGCAGCGCCCGCAGGTCGCGGATGAGCTCGCGTCGCCGGTGCAGGTAGCCGGTGGCGTACTGGCAGTAGTCGAAGAAGCCCAGCACGTGGGCGCGTTCGTCGGCCTGGAACGCGTCGTACATCGCGACCTCGCTCTCGTAGCCGATGAGGCGCCGGTTGCTGACGAGGATCTGCGGCCCGCCGATGCTGATGCACGCCAGTGCCGCCGCGTCGCCGCACAGCTGTCGCGCGAACGTCAGCACCTCGTACTCCGCCGACTGATCGCCATGGAAGCCGTGCCACGCGCCGTTGGCATCGGCGCGGAAGCGGTGGTTCTTCCACGACGAGCCGGCCACGCCCCCGTGGCCGCCGTGTTGGAAGTGCTGGTCGTACAGCGCGAGGTGAT
The DNA here is from genome assembly GCA_019694555.1 of Nannocystaceae bacterium. Lineage (GTDB taxonomy): Bacteria > Myxococcota_A > Polyangia > Nannocystales > Nannocystaceae > Xiheibacterium. The sequence goes on along the minus strand of JAIBBS010000044.1, from coordinate 26,613 downwards.
CCTCGCCCCAGCGGTGGTACAGCAGGTGGTTCTCGAAGCGGATGATGGCCTTGCCGGGCTCGTGGGCCGCGCCGGCGCTCTCGACCTTCCACACCGCGAGCACCGCCGCGAGCGGCACGCCGGTCTGGTCGGTGATGGCGGACATCAGGCCGCCGAGGCGATTGAAGGTCTTGGCGACGGCGCGCTTGGTGTCCGACCACGCCGGGTCGATCGCGATCGTCGACGCCGGCGCCAGCGGCACGCTGGCGAGCCGCGGGTCGTCCTTGAAGTAGCCGCCGAGGTTGCTGCGCACGGTCCAACCGATGCTACCGCCCGCGGGGCGCGACACCTGCACGAACGCCTCGTCGGCCGAGACCGCGTCGATCCGCACGCGATCGTAGCGAGGGATCGTCGAGCCGCTCGAGGTGAAGTCCGGTGGACCCGAGCGAATGATCGCGACGCCATCGAGCACGGTCTCGATGCTGCCGGGCACGGCCTTGGGGATCTCGCGGTCGAAGTCGATCTCGTCGGCGTCGGGGACCTGGCCGTACTCGCCCTCGTTCCACACCTTGGCTTCCTCGGGCGACAGCGCCGCGACCACCGCGGCGAAGCGGCCAGCCTGCAGGTCCGCGAGGATCGGCGCGCTGCGGAACGCATCGAGACCGATGCGCTGGGCATGCGCGACGATCGCGTCGAGCTGGCGCTGTGACAGCGCCACCGTGACCAGCCGGCGCACCGCGGCCTCGACGTCGATGGCCTCGTCGCGCAGCGCGTCGAGCAACGCGCGATCGGGGTGCACGCCGAGCTTGCGTGCGGCGATGAACGCGAGCCCGGTGCGGCTGAGCGTCGGCTGGACCGTGAAGACCTGCTCGGGCTCGTCGATCTCACGGATCAGCTCCGGCCGCAGCTCGGCGCGCCGCAGGCCGAAGGTCTCGACCTGCAGGCGCAGGCGATCGAGATCGAGGGGGCGCGTCAGCTCGGGACCTCGAATGCCAGGACCGACCATCGCGGCAGCGTACCGCGGTCCGTGCACGTGCGGTGATCGTCACCGCCGTGGATGCGAGGATCGGCGATCGATCGATCGATCGATCGATCGATCGTCGCCCCCGTTCAGCGCTCGAGCTTCAGCTTGCGGCGGGTGAGGAAGGCGCTCAGGGCCGCCCGGGTGCGCAGGGGCTCGCCATCGGGGGACAGCGCCTTGATCGCACGGCGGAAGTCCGACACGCGTGCGTCGTCGCCGACCTGGTGGATCGCAGTCGCGACCAGCTCGAGCATGCGCTCGTGCTCGAGCCGATCGGCTTCGGCCGCGCTGCGGGCCTGGCCGGCCAGCAGTCCCCGCGCGCGCTCGGAGGTCCACTTCACCACCGCGATGACCAGCGCGATCACGGCGATCGCGAGCGCCGCGAGCAGCCCTCGCGAGAGCCACTGGTCGACGCTGTGCTCGGTGCGATCGAACAGCGCCTCGATGCGCGCGCCCAGGCTGCCGGCCTGCTGCGGATCGAGCGAGTCGGCCAGGCCCTGGCTCAGACCCGCGGCGGCCTCGTGCCCGAGGGTCTTCGCGGTCTGCGGCGCGTCCTTGGTGAGCTCCTTGATCGCGGGCACGAGGTGGTCGCGCACGCGCTGCTGCAGCTCGGGCCCCAGCAGCCCTTGCAAGCCCTCCCGCAGCGGTTCGACCACGTCGTGGGTCACCAGCGCGCGCACCTGCGGCCGCACGTTCGTGCGCAGGCCGTCGCCGACCTCGGCGAACGCGGCCCGCGTGACGCGCTTGGCCGTGCCCTCGGGATCGAGGTGCAGATCCGACTTCACGCCCGCGAGCATCTCGCCCAGCACCGGCCGCAGCGCAGGCAGCTCGTCGCGGACCCCCGCGATCAGCTTGCCGCCGGCCTCGCGCGAGACGTCGCCGACGCGCGACTGCAGCGCGTCGCCCAGCGCATCCAGCTGCGCGCGCCGCTGCGGCGTGCTCGCGGATTGCAGCGCGCCCGCGACGAGACCATCCGCAGCGTCATAGGCCGCCGTGTGGACCACCGCACGCGCCGGCGTCTTCGGGGCGTGGTTGCGCGTGCCGATGTCCTCGCCGATCGCGAACGGCTCGCTGCGGTTCTGTTGCCGCCGCACGCGCTTCGCCATGCGATCGAGCCACAGCCCGCACGAGCTGCCCAGCGCGAGGATCAGCGCGCCGACGAGGTACGGCAATGCTCTGCGCGGACGCACGCGAGGGCCCCCGCTGCAGATGCCACAGCACGACGCACGGCGCCAAAGAACCGGCAGGCTCGCGCGTGGCCAAATGGCCACGCGCACGCGGTCACTGCGGCGGGTCGTCTTCGGGCGGCGGCGGCGGTTCGTCGCGCTCGGGCGCGCTGATGGCCTCGGCGATGAAGAAGCAGAAGTCGAAGAAGTCGCGCGGGCGTGCGTTGCCCCAGCCGATGACGCGCGTGCCCCAGCTGATCGGAATCAGCTCGGTGCCGCCGCCCGACGCCGGGCTCAGCTTCCACACGATCTCCTTGTAGACGCCTGCCTGTCGATCGACGCCCGTGCCCCAACCATCGGGGAGGTTGGCAAGGCAGTAGATCTGACCCGGCTCGAGCACGATCTCGCGGGCGTTGATCGCTCGGTACTCGTCCGTCGTGCCCTCGGGGAAGCCCGCGGGCAGACCGTTGGCGCCCATCACCGACTGGATCTGCTTGGAGTAGTACGTGCCCTGGCCATCGCGCAGGTACGTGGCGAGGCGGTACATCACCTGCTTGTACTCGTCGAGGTCGCGCGCGGGCACGCCGGTGGGCGGGCTCGACAAGCGCTCGAGCGGCAGCATGAACAGGTTCGCATCGCGCCGCTGTTGACCCGCGAGTCCCTCGGCCCACGCGTTCGCGCGGGAGCTCGGCGCACCGGCCGGCGTGGGTTGATCCGGACGCGGCGCATCGAGCGACGCCAACAACCGCCGCATCGTGGGCACGTCGTCGAACACCGGATCGACGCGCTCGACCACGCGCACCATCGTGTACTGATACGGCGGCTGGTTGCCGCGCACGACCGGCGGCGCGCCGGTGCCGGGCGCAGCACCGGTGCCGGGCGCACTGCCGGTCGGCGGCGTGCCCGTCGGCGGCGTGCCGGTCGGCGGCGTGCCGGTCGGCGGCGTGCCGGTGGTACCGCTCGCGGGCGTCGCCGCGGGGGGCGGCGTCGGATCCGGCGCCTGATAGAACGTGATGCGCCGACCGGTGCCGGTGAAGAACACCATGTCGCGCTCGACATGCACCGCGCCGCGCGGCAGGAAGCTGTGGCCGTGGATGTCGACCGTGGGGCCGGCGTACGCACGGTAGCGCCCCACCGTGATCTCCAGCTCCGGGCCGACCTGCTGCTGCAGTTCCTCGAGCGAGTGCGTCTGCTGGTTGCCTTCGAAGAAGGCTTCGAAGAACGCGCGCATGTGCGGCGAGAGTTGATCGAGTAGCTGGCTCACAGCGCGGCCTCCGGCGTCAGGGGATCGATCAGCAGGGTCTCGGAGCTCGACTGGACGGGCCCGATGTCGAGGTGAGTGTTGTCGTTGCGGATCCACTGCAACGAGTACTCGTAGGTGGTCTCGTTGCGCTTGCGCATCGGCACGCGCCACACCAGCGGGCTGGCCATGGCTGCGGCATCACGCGCGGTGAAGACCTTCTCGAAGTCGCGATCGGCCCACTCGGGTGCACCGGCGTAGCGCAGCTTGAGCCGCAGCGCCTTCATGTTCGCGGCCTGCAGGTCCGCGAGGAACGTGACGTTGACCGTGAGCACGCCGTCGGCGCTGTCGCCGATGACCAGCTGATCCGCGGTCGCGTCGATCCACGGCTGCTCGCGCACCGCACCGCCGACGAAGTACGTCACGCGATAGCGATAGCCGCGCGCGTTGCCCTCGGGGCGGAACGACCACGTGGCCTTGGCGAGGTCGCCCTTGATCTCGAGCGAGCGGTCGGTGTCACCGCCGGTGCGCGCGAATTGCAGCGTGACCTTCTCGTAGCGCGACAGCGGATCGGCCAGGATCGCCGTCACCGTCTTCACGCTGTTGGCCGGCTGGTTGACCAACACCACGCCCGAGCCGTTGCGACCGAAGCTCACCAGCTCGGACGAGCCATCGGCATAGAAGAAGGTCGCGTCGACCTTGACCGCCTGCTCGGTGCCGGGACGCACCAGCAGCTTCTGCGACGGCGCGCCCTGCTCGAGCTTGACGATGCGGCTCGCGTCGATGCGCGCGCCCGCATCCTTGTAGACGACGTTGGCCTGGACCTGACGCACCAGCGTCCAGTCGACCGCGCCGGCCTCGATCTGCAGGTTCAGCACGCTGCTGACCTCGCGCGGATCGATGTCGAGGTTGCGCGAGGTGGTCTTGATCCAACCCGTGACCTCGTCGGCCGCGGCCGCGCCGATGGCCGCGTCGGGGATGTGATTGAGCTTGACGCGGTACTCGAGCTCCTGCGTGCCGCGCTCGTCGAGCCACCAGTCGAAGCGACCGCTGGCGCCGGTCTGCGCCAGCACGATCTCGGCGGTCTCCTTGGGGAAGCGCGCGCCGTCGTGGCCGTAGCGCAGCTCCACCGTCATCGACGACACGCCCAGCTCCGCCAGCGGCGCGGTGGTCGTGACCGTGCCCTGGATCTTCTTGAAGAAGTCGGTGTCGAGCGGGACTTCCTTGATCCGCTTGGTCAGCTCGGTCGCGCTCGCGAGCATGCGGATCTGGCCCTGCGGCGAGATGGTGCGCTTGGCGGCTGCGACCTGCTTGAGGTCGAACACGATGTCCTGCCGCTCACGCTGCTGGATCTGCTTGAGCTGCCAGGTCGCGTGCGGACGGCCGGCGCGCTCCCACGCCCCGACCGCGCCGTCACCGGGCGGCGGCGGCACCTGCTGCTGCGCGCGCGGGGGATCCGTGGTCGCCTGCGCGGTGTTGCCCGAGGGACGGTCGGTGCGCGGCGCGGCGGCACTCTGTGCTGCGGGCGTGCCGTCGGGCGCCGCGGCGGTGCCCTGCACCGCCCCTTGCACCGCCTGCTGGTTGCGCTGCAGCAGCTGCTGGAAGTTCGGCGGCGGCGCGAACAGGTCGCGCTGGTTTTCCGGCAGCACCTTGCCCGGCCGCAACCCCGGCGAGAAGAAGCTCCACGTCGCGAGGTCCTTGGCCAGCTGGATCAGTTCCTGGCGATGGCGCTCCTTCGCCGAGTCGTCCTCGGTGTGATAGACGATCTCGCTGATCTGGATCGCGCCGTTCTTGGTCAGCTCCTCCATCTCCTTGTCGACGTCGGCCTGCAGCATGAGGCTCGAGAACGTCGCGCGCTGACGGAGGTAGTCGTAGGTCTGATCGAAGTGGATGGTGATCTTGCACTCGTACGCCGGCAGCAGGCCGGTGTACGACAGCTCGTAGACCATCACCACCGGCGTCGCGCCACCGTTGCGCAGCGCCGCCGCCAGCAGCGTCGCGCCGTCTTGCGACAGCGTGGTGCTGAACACCGCGCGCTCGTCACCATAGAGGCTCGGCGAACCCGCGGCGATGATGCGCTCGACGAAACCACCGCTGCGAGCCTCGTCCGCCGAGCTCGAGTCGAGCAGGCTCACGCGCACCGTGCCGCTGTCGACCGGCAACGCCGACAGCCGCGCCTCGACGCCGAACCGTCGCGACAGCTCACCACGCACGGTCTCGAGTCGTCCCTCGCTCACCTTGAGATCGGTGGTCATGGCGAGGAAGCCTCCGCCGAGCGCACCCTCGGCTCCGGCAGCGCGGCGATACACCAACAGCTCGAACATCGGCTCACCGCCGGACACGGTGAGCTGCGGCGACTCCGGCAGGTAGTAGAACAGCGAGCGATCGTTGAAGTCGCGGAAGATGCTCAACCCCGAGAGGCTGATGGGTTCGTCGAGTGACAGCATGCGCGCGCTCCGATGCGGGTGCGAACGGTAGCACGCTCGTGTGCGATGCAAGTGCTCGTCGCGACGCGACCTGCGTCGTCCTTTCGATCGCGACACATCCGAGCGGATCACCTCGCGTGGAGATACCCAGCACGATCGAACGGCCACTGCACACGATGGGTGGCCATCGGATCGAAGCGCGAGCGCGACGAAGCGGTGCTGGTCCGCGGTCCCACGACTGGCTATCCTCCCGACGCCGACGCTAGCCGCGGTAGGAGCACCACGATGGTCGATCTGCTGAACGTTCCTTGGACGCCGCGGGGCCAGACGCGCGAGAACCCGATCCGCTTCTGGGGCGAGGCCGCACTGGAAGACCAGCTCGCGTTCGCCAACACGTGGGGCAGCAGCAGCAGTGCGCCGCGCGAGCACTTCAACAAGTTCAAGAGCGCCGCGACGCTCGACGTGCTCAACATCCTGCAGCAGATCGGCGAGCACCGCTCGAACATCCTCGAGTTCGGCTTCCCACCCAACCGCTCCTCGGCCAACGTCGACCAGGCCATCGTCGACGACACCTTCGACGTCGTGAAGTACGAGCCGCGGCACTGCGGCGGCTGGCTGGGCCTGTTGAAGGTCCGCGCGCCCAACCCCGCGCAGCGGGTCATCGTGGTCGACCGCCCGACGCACAGCGGCATGTGGTTCGTGCGCTGGCCGCCCGCGCCCGGCCGCGGCTTCCGCCAGATCTACACCTGGCTGACCCAGACGATCACGATCGACGACGCGGTGTTCGACGTCGGCAACTCGTGGACCCCCAACAACGCGATGCTGAGCTTCATCGCCGGCCAGCGCGCGACCGGCGGACCGAGCACCGACGGCCGCGCCCACGCTGGCTTCGAGTCGATGGTGAGCACGATCCGCGCGATGGTCTACGAGTCGTTCGACAAGCGCCTGATCGACTTCTACATCCGCCACCTGCGCGGCCACGGCCCGACCGAGGCCGGCACCGTGCATCACTTCTTCCAGCTGATCAGCGGCAGCGGCGAGGCCGACGCGACCGGGCTCAAGAGCCTGCTCGACACCACGCTGCAGCAGCAGCTGCTCGCGTTCCCGGCGGCATGGAACCTGACCCGCAGCCCCTCGGACCTGTGGCCCGCGGCGGTCAGCGGCCACGTCGAGCACTGGCGCGTGGGCATGGGCAACCACCGCGCGGGCCAGGAGTGGCTCAAGCAGATCGTCACCGCGCGCAAGACCGAGTGGGACGCGGCCGCGATCCTCGACGTCATCGGCGGTGTGCGCGAGACCCAGCGCACCATCGGCGTGACCGTGTCGCGCGCGCTGACCACGACGCAGACCGTGGCCGAAGAGGTCGCGACCACCATCGAGGAGGCCAACCGCGTCGGCACGACCAGCTCGTGGTCGCAGGCGCTGTCGACCGCACAGACGCGGCTGCACAGCCTGTCGCAGTCCAACTCGTCGGGCACGACCACCACCACCGGCACCACCGGCACCAACGCGACCTCGGTCATGGTCGGTGGCGAGACCGGTGCATTGGAGGAACTGCTGCTGGGCAAGATCAACGGCGAGGTCACCAACACGATGACCACGCAGCTGTCGAATCAGATCGCGCGGCACCAGAGCATGGAGACCACCACGCTGGACTCCAACTCCACGACCACGGGTACGACCACGACCACGACCCTCACGGCGATGCGCGAGCGCACGCTGTCGCTGGCGCGGTCGTTCCGCACCAGCGTGACGCGTGCGGTGCAGGTCGCGACCGGGTTGTCGACCAACGTCAACTCCGTCATCGCCGTCGACGCCAACCGCAACGCCCAGAAGGCGCAGGTCGTCAGCGGCCTCGACGTCGCGCTGCGCGCGATCAACGACACGCTCGCCAACCTCTGACGCGCGCCGGCACATGCTCGACGCCGCCCGCGCCCCTGCCCTCCACCGCGGCGTCGTCGTGTTCTTCGACCACGTCGATGCCGACGTGGTCTACGCGGCGGCCCAGGTGCCGCGGCTGCTGGCAGACCCCACGCCGCAGCTGTCGCTGGTCCGCTTCCGCGGCTCCGGCAGCGGCGGCTCGCTGTTGTCGCTGCAGCTGGCGCTCGCGCCCAGCCCCGCGCAGCTCGACGCGCTGGCGCACGAACGCCTTCGCGAGGACGCCGCGGGCCCGCCACGGATCCTGCGGCCGTCGTGGCGCGCCGGCAACGTGCGCGTGTTCGGCTTCCTCGACGATCCCACGCTGCCACCGCGGGTGCTGGCGGTGGGTCCCCCGTCGTTGCTGGGCGATCCCAGCGTGGTGCTCGCGGCTCGACTCGACGAGCAGGCCACCGCGATCGCCGAGGCCTCGCTGCGCGGCGACAGCCTGCCCACGGTCGTGGCGTTCGAGCTCGAAGCGCTGGCGCTGGGCGGACCGCTGGGCATCGAGATCGAGGCCGACCTGCAGGCGATCCACGATCGGCTCACCGTCGGCGGCGCCCTGACCACGCCCTACGCGGCGGCCAAGCTCAAGGCGACGTGGGAGGAGTTCGCGCGCGAGCGACTCATCCGCGTGAACATCCTCGACGAGAGCGGCGAGCTCGAGAGCAACCGCAGCGAAGCGCTGCGTCGCGTCGGCGAGTCGCTGATCGCCGAGATGCTCACCAGCGAGCCGCCGCCCGAGGCCCCGCCGGTGCTCGACGACAAGCCGGTCGCGCCCATCGAGCTGAGCTTCCGCCTGACCGTGCGGCGCGAGAGCCTGGCGACCACGAAGTCCTGGCGCTTCCACGAGCGCGCCGCGGTGCCGCTGCGCTTCGCCGCCGCCGCCAGTCTCATCGACCTGCTGCGCGGCGAGCCGATCGACGCGCACATCCGCGACGCCGATCTCGGCACCGACACCCGCGCGGTGCTCGTGCGCGCCGAGCCCGAGCTCGGCGCGCTGGGCCTGGCCGCGCTCGAGGTCGACGTGCGTGTCGCCAGCCGCGACGCGCTGCAATCGGTCGTGCTGACCGACACCGCGCCCGAGGCCCGCGTCGTGCTCGAGCGAGACGGCTTCGAGCCGCTCGCGGTGCGCACGCGCGCGCGCTTCGATCCCACGCTGACCGCCGCCGCGGATCGCAGCAGCGAGTGGACCGTGGTCGAGGGCAGCGCGGTGGTGTTGTCGGCACGCCGGCTGTTCCCGCCGCGCAGCCTGACGTTCATCGTCGGCCGCGCGGAGCTCGACTGGATCGACGCGGTCGAGATCGCCGTCGACACGCCGCCGCAGCCCACGCGCACGCTGCGACTGTCCGCGTCGCAGCGCTGGGGCGAGCTGCTGCTGCTGGGCGCCGACGAGGGCCCGCCGAGCTACCGCGTGCGCTGGCGCGGCGATCCCGACGAGCCCAGCGTGGCGCTGCCCGCCGCGCCCGTGACCGACGACGTGACGCTGCTCGACAGCCCGTTCGGCCCGTCGATGCACGTGCTGTGCGTACCGCTGCCGGCGAGCGACCGCGCGACGCTGACGCTCGAGCTGCGCGCCGGCTCCGGTGAGCTCGAGCAGCTGCGCAGCTTGGCGTGGGACGGCGACGATCGCCAGCCCCGCCGCGCGAGCCTGCGCCGTCTGATCGACGCTCCGCGCAGCTACGAATACCGCACCACCGCGGTCGGGCTCGACGGACGGATCGAGACCTCGCCGTGGCAGCGCAGCGAGACCGCGGCTCTGGTGCTCGGCGGCGACGGCTACGTCGTCGCGAGCTGCGACGTGTTCGCGCTGGGCGGCCCGGCCGGCCGTGGCAGCGTCGCGATCGCACTGACGCTGCAGGCCGGCGAGCACGCGACCCACGTGGTGCTCGAGGGCACCCAGGACCACGCCGCGCTGGTGCTGGCCCATCCCCCGGACGCGGGCGCGCCCGTGCTCACGCTCGACGAGTTCCTCCAAGACGGCACCGTGCGGACACGGACCGTCGCGCCGATTCCCGCCATGTTCGTGCTCGACCCTGCACCCCCGACCGACGCGCCGCGTTGAGCCGCGCCTCGGCGTCGCCTGCGACGAAGGACCGCCATGCTGTACGACGACCCCGTGCTGTTCCACCGCGGCATCACCGTGTTCCGCGACTTCGACGACCCGCAGACGTTCTACTTCCTGCCGCCCGAGGCGCCTCGGATTGCCCGCACCGCCGAGGGCGGAGACGCCGGCGACTACGCGCTGCGGCTCGTGCTCTATCGTCCCGATCCCAACTCCACCGCGCCGCAGGGCATGGAAGAGGGCGGCGGCTTCCTCAACCTCGACGTCGACCTGCACGTGCCCGACGCGCTGCTGGGCGACGTGCGCAACGAGATCCGCAGGCGGTTCGGAGTCGACGGCAACCTCGTGCCGGTGCCGTTCATCGAGGGCGCGGTCGAACTGGTGCTGCTGGGTGCCTCGCGCGGTGACGACGCGGCGCCGATGGTCCGCAAGGTCGCCGGCACGACGGTGCCGTCGCTGTACGGAGACGAGCGCGCCGCGTTCTCGGTCGTGCTCGACAAAGACGGCGCGGCGCTGATGCGCGCGGTGATCGAGGGTGGCGGCGCGACCATGGCGGCCGCGATCTATCACCTGAGCTACGCCGCCATCGGACCGGCGTACAACCTCGAGATCACCATCGACTACCAGCAGGTCTACGAGCACCTCGATCTGCGGATGAACGCCCGCATCGCGACCGACAGCACCAGTGCCACGCGCACCGGCGGCACGGGCACCGGCACCGGCGGCACCGCCACGGGCAGTGGCGCGGCGGCCGGCAGCGGCAGCGGGGCACGTTCGGGTTCGGGCAGCGGCAGCGCGCCGACCGGCGCGACCAACAGCTCGAGCCGCTCGGGCTTCGTCGGCCAGGTCGGCTTCCACATGCTGATGGAGGAGCTCAAGGAGAAGCGCGCCATCGTCGTGAAGGTGGTCGATCCGGTGCCGGGCGAGAACCCGCAGGCGGTGACGCAAGAGGGCATCAACACCATCATCGCCAACCTGATGGGCTCGACGTGGTTCAAGCCCACGATGGCGCAGGCGGGACAGCTGGCCAACCTCGCGCAGGCCACGACCGGGACCACCGGGACCACGGGAACCACCGGCAGCACCGGCACGAGCACGGGCACGAGCACTCCGAGCACGAGCACGACCAGCACGAGCCAGCCGGCCTCGAGCACGACCGCGACCAACACCGCCGGCAACACCACCACGCCGAGTTCGCAGCCCGCGGCCGCGCGGCCGGCCGCGACGTGGACCGAGACCGGGCACGAACCCGCGACGATGCCCGCGAACACCGGCATCGAGCCGTTCACGCCCGCGGCCGCGCCCGCGACCCGCGAGGTGCTCGTCGTGCGCGGCACGCCCGAGTCGGTGCGCGTGGGCGGGCAACCGGCGCAGCTGCAGGGCAACCGGCTCGAGGTCGAGCTCGCCGAGGGCGACAACAAGGACATCGAGATCACCTGGGCCGGTGCGACCGCGACCGAGGTGTTCCATCTGATGTTCCAGAACGATCGACCCACGGCCGCACAGATGTCGGACTACGCCGCCGGCACGCCCAGTCCCGCCGACCCGCGCTTCACCACGGTCTCGGGCGTGCGCCCCACCGACACCGTGCACGGACCCGCGGCCCTGCGCGCGTGGCTGGACACGCTGTCGAGCACCACGCTCGAGCTGCACGCCCACGCGAGCCACGATCCGACCCGGCCGATGCCGCCGCCGGGCACGCCGGATGCCGATCGCACGATCGCCGACCAGCAGCTGTCGGAGCGGCGCTTGCAGACCGCGCGCGCGCTGATCCCCGCGCGCTTCAACACCAGCAACGGCACCGCGCACGGCCACACCCTGTCGCAGAGCAACGGCATCACGACGATGACCCCCGGCGGCGGCCCCATCGACCCGGCCAACGGCGGCCACGAGGAGCACCGCGTCACGCAGATCACCGGCACCAAGGCCGGCGTCCGCACGGTGCTGCGCGGTCGGCTCTCGCGCGCGCGGGGTCAGCAAACGACCACACCCACCACGACGACCACGACGACCACGCCGCAGACCGATCGCGACTCCACGTCCGCGGTGCAGGCGAGCTTCGAGATCAACTTCGAGATGATCCAACGAACCGAGAAGATCGTCGCGAAGTACGAGCTGTCGACCCGCAAGGCCCGCAAGGTGCAGAAGCATCCCCAGGGCCAGCTGGTGCTCGAGGGCGACGGCAAGCGCTACATCCTCGAGGCCGACGGCGCGCTCGAGTTCTTCCGCCGGCTGCAGCTCGCGGCCTCGACCACGGCGATGTGGCAGCAAGACGGCATCAACGCCGTGCAGGTGCAGATCCGCTACGCGCCGCGCGGCGACGGCGGCTACCAGGAAATCGGCGAGATGTTCCTGACCCCGGACAAGCTCACCGACACGTTCGTGCGCAACCTGCAGCGCGACAAGTCGGCCCCGGGCGAGCCCTACGCCTACTGGTACGAGTACCGCGTCACGATCCACTATCTCGACGACGTCGCGCTGGGCGACACGCTCGGCGCGGTCACCAGCGTCGGCGCCCCCGGTGCCGACGCGGACGGCTGGATCCGTTCCTACGCGCGCAACCTGGTGATCCACCCGCGCGACGTGACGCCGGCGCTGACGGTCAACGTCGCCACCGGCATCATGCACTTCGAGCTGATCGACCGCGTGCAGGTGGTCATGGGCTACGGCGCGCACCGGCAGACGCTCGTGCTCACCGCCGAGAGCAACGCGCGGCGCCTGGTGATCCGCCCCGAGGCGGGGGCCGCCGCCGCGCCGATCGAGACCTCCGGCACCATCTTCTACAAGGACGGTGCCCAGGTCGCGCTGCCCGAGCAGCAGTGGCAACCGCAGGAGCTCGTCGTCATCAACGAGCCGCGCGGCAACACCTTGCGCGTGCAGGTCATCCTCGCCGACCCCAACCACGAGTTCCAGAGCGTGCAAGTGCGACTGCGCTACGAGCACGGCAACCGCGTGGTCGAGCAGCCGGTCGAGCTGGTCCGCCACGCCCAGCTGTTCGAGTGGGTGGTGCGGCTGGAGGACGCGAGCGCTCGCACGTGGCAGTACCAAGCCACGTTGATCGAGACCAGCGGCGCCATCCGGACCATCGACTGGACCGACGGCACCCGTGATCGGCTGATCCTCGGCGTGCAGGCGGTCGATGTGATCCCGGTGACGGTGACGTGGCTGGTGCCGCCGCCAGCCGGCGGCCTGCTCGCGGTCAAGGTCGACCTCGAGTACACCGACCCTGGCAACGACGTGCGTTGGGAGCACTCCGAGCTCATCCGCAACGACCACAGCGGCACCTTCACCTGGGCCATCGCGATCAAGGACGACGCCGTGCGAAGCTACCGCTACCGCGTGACCGAGTATCGCGCGACCGGAGCGAGCGAGGGACCGTGGCAGACGTCGAACGCGACGGCGTTGGTGCTGCTGCCGAGCGGGTGAGCCTGCACGGTCGGCTGTGGCGCGCCGCCCTGCTCGCAGGGATGGGTGCGCAGGCCGACGCGCTCGCGCGCGCGCTGGCACGAGCGAGCGAGCGCGGCGCGGCGCGTTCGTGCCTCGAGGCCGGCGCGCCGCTGCAGCTCACCGGCGCCGCGCCCGGCCCCGCGGGGCTGCGCGCGGGCGTGCGCCTGGGCGGTGCGCTGCGACCCGAGGCGCTCGCGGGCCTGGTGCCGGCCGAAGACGCCGCGGCGCTCGCGGGGCGGCTGGCACCGCTGCCGCTGCCCACCCACGACAGCCTCGGCGCGTGGCTGTTCTGGACCGCCGCGCGGCAGTCGATCTTCGTCGACCTGCGCGATCACGATCCCGCCGCCGCGCTCGCGCGCCTGCAGCTCGTGCTCACGGCCGACGAGCGTGCGCGCCTGCAACGGTGCGCACCGCCGCGTGCGCACGCGCGACCGTGGGCGCTGCGGCTCGAGGCCCAGCGCGGGGCACTGGTGCGCGTGCACGTGCACTGGTTGGTCGAGCGCACCGCCGCGATCGACGGCGTGGTGCCGTCGCAGCCGTGGCGACGCGCCGCGCAGCTGCTCGGCCGCCTGGTGCGTGTGCCCGAGCGCAGCGGTCGCTTCGTGATCGCGACGCCGCTCGAGAGCGACGCAGCACCGGCACTGCGCCTGTCCAGCACCGCGATCGCGCTGGTGCCCGAGGACGCGGCCAAGCAGCGCGCGCTGGGCTCGCTCGCGGCCGAGCTCGGCGGCGCCCGCGAGCACGTCGAGGCGATGTGGAGCCTGTGCCGCAGCGACGCGCCGCCGCGCTGGCGCGTGGGCCGGGCGGTGTCGCTGCACCTGCCCGAGGATCCCGCCGCGCCACCGCGGCTGCGGTGGTTCTTCGTGCCGTGGATCGGCGCGCCCGCGCCGACGGCTACCAGCGATAGGTGAGCAGCAGGCGCATGTCCTGCATCACCTGGATGCCGCTCTGCCCGGCCGACGGCTCGAGCCGTCGGTCGCGCCAGATCGCGGTCAAGAACAGCACGTCGCGCCACAGGTACACGTGCGCCGCGGCGCGGTACTGCAGCTCCTGGATCTGACGCTTGAGATCGTAGCCCAGCACCGCCGGCGGATCCTCGAACTTGGTCGCGAGGTACTGCCCGAAGTCCGCCGCCAGCATCAGGCGCTTGGACACCGCCAGCACGCCCAGCTGCACGTTGTACGCGGTCTGCCAGTTCTTGAAGTTGAGCTCGCGCTTCGTGTAGTTCTCGGCCGAGAACTGCAGTCGGCGCCAGCGCACGATGAACTGCACGTTGCTGGCCGGGTAGCGCTCCTGCGCGCGCTGGTCGTACTTGCCGCCCACCGCCAGCGCCACCGCCAAGGGCGAGGGCGTGTAGATGAACGGCGTGTCCCAGCGGTTGTAGTAGCCGACGAAGTTCATCCAGAACTGCGCGCCGGCGGAGAAGGTGTAGTTGTTGTTGTTGTCGGGGAAGAACGTGCCGCCGATGTTGCCGGCGAAGCGACCGCTGCCACCGCCCAGGAACGTGCGGTAGAGGTACTTGTTCTTCTTGTCGAGCGGACCGCCGAACTCGATCGCGGCGCCGTTGCCCTGCTCGAACGCGTTGTACACGTAGTAGGCCGGGTCCGACAGCATGCGCTTGTGGACCGAGCGGATCAGCTCGAGCGACAGGGTTCCGCCGCCGCTGTTGATGTTGAAGTAGTGGCCCTTCTTGCCCAGCGGCACCTGGAACATCGCGAAGACCACACGCGGGGTCTTCTCCAGGCGCGCCGAGATCAGGAAGAACGAGTTCTGGATGAACGGCATCTCGCCGAGCGCGCGCAGCTGCAGCACGTCGAACTCGGTGTTCGACTTCTTCTCCTGCACGTCGAAGCTCTGCGCGACGCGGGCCACCACCGAGAGGCGGAAGTTGCTGCCGGGCTGGCACACCGTGACCTCCGACGACAGCTTGCAGCCGAGGTCGTCGCAGTCGGTGCGACCGTCGGCATCGTTGTCGATGCCGTCGGCACACACGACGTTGTCGCGCTCGCCGTCGGCGTCGCCGTTCTTGCCGATGAGGTCGGCCTCGGTCTGGCCCTTGCCCACGACCGGGTCACCGCCACCGCCACCACCGCCGGCACCGCCGCCGCCGCCACCGGCGCGATCCCACGAGCCCTTGCACACCTCGACCGAACCGCAATCGAAGTCATCGCAGTCGGTGAAGCCGTCGTCGTCGTTGTCGACCCAGTCGTGGCAGCGCTGCTCGTCGTTCTCGGCGCCGCCCTTGCGGCAGGCGTCCTCGCCCTGGCAGTCGGCGTCGCCACAGTCGTAGACGGTGTCGCCGTCGTCGTCCTTGCCGTCGCTGCAGTTGGTCTCACGCGTCGCGGCCGCGGGCTCGGAACCGGCGCCCTCCTCGGGCTCGCACGCGGTCAGCTCCAGCACCGCCGCGTCGGCGGTGGCAGGCAGCAGGACCGACGCGAGCACGCCGAAGCTCAGGCACAACAGCAACAGGATCGAAGATGGGCGCTTCACGGGCGGGTTCTCGGATCTCGCGGGTGTCACTCGCACACCCTCGGGGTCGGGCATTTCGTTCCAAGCGGGTTGTGGCTGCAGTCCCAGTCGTCGCAGTCGGTGAAGCCGTCGCCGTCGTTGTCGACGCCGTCGGTGCACTTGATGTCGACCGACTGCGCAGAGGTGCCGATGCTCTCCTGGCACACCTGGGCCACGTCGGGATCTTCGCTGTGCGCGCACGAGTAGTCGGCGCAGTCGATGTAGCCGTTGTGATCGTTGTCGGCGCCGTCCGAGCAGGCCTCGGGCGTGACCTCGAGCACCGTCGCGCAGTAGGCCAGCACCATCTGGTCGGTCGACTTCGTGCAGGAGAAGTCCTGGCAATCGATGAAGCCGTTGCCGTCGTCGTCCTTGCCGTTGCTGCACGCCGCCAGCGAGGTCTCCATGGGCTGCATCGCGCAGTAGTCGAGCACCGCCTGCACCGCGCTCATCGTGCAGGAGAAGTCCTTGCAGTCGATGTAGCCGTTGCCGTCGTCGTCCTTGCCGTTGCTGCACGCGTCGAGCGTGTTCTCCATCGGCAGGCTCGCGCAGTACATGGTGATCGCGGCATCGGCCGCCATCGAGCACGAGAAGTCCTGGCAGTCGATGTAGCCGTTGCGATCGTTGTCCTTGCCGTCCTTGCACGCGGCCAGCGTGTCCTCGGGTCCCTCGGGGCCCTGGCACATCGCCACCATCGCGCAGCCGTCGTCGTCGCAATCGAGGCTGCCGTCGCTGTCGTTGTCCTTGCCGTCGGTGCAGGTCGCGTCCGCGTCCTCGCGGCAGACCGTGACGAACATGCCGTTGCGGCAGCCGAAGTCGGCGCAGTCGGCGAAGCCGTTCTGCTCGTTGTCGAGGCCGTCGCTGCAGGCCGCGTCGGTGTTCTCGCGCAGGCAGCAGGTCTCGGGCACGCTGCGGCAGACCGGATCGCCGCAGTCGAACTGGCCGTCGTCGTCGTTGTCGACGAAGTCGTGGCACACGAGCGGCGAGTCCTCGGGTCCCTCGGAGGGGAACTCGGGCACGACCTCGCCGCACAGCGTCGACTCGACCAGGCAATCGGGGTCGGCGCAGTCGAGCAGGCCGTCGGCGTCGTTGTCGTGACCGTCCTGGCACGACAGGTCGTCGGCCTCGTAACCGAACACCGGCAGCAGCGGCTCCTCGTAGCAGGCCGGCGCCGCCACGGCGCCCAGCGCCGCTGCACACGCGAGCCGCACCGCGCGGCGGCTCAGCGCAAACACGAGGCCCGTCCTCCGCCGTAGCGACGCTCGAACGGCACGTGGACCATGCACGAGCCCGGCTCACCGCGCTGGCTGCCCAGCGCGCCGCCGTCGACCTTCTGCTGCAGGTAGGCCTCGAACTCGAGCCGACGATCCTTGTCGATCGCGCGCGAGACGTGCCGCCACTTCGCGAACTCCAGCACCGCCTGGCGGAGATCCTCGCGCGAGAGCTTGCCGACGATGCGCGCGACCTTGCCGTCGGCGGCGACCTCCTCGGTCAGCGCGTCGACCTTGGCGTCGTCGGCCTCGTAGATCATGTGGCAGACCTTCTGGCACTCGTCGTAGCGATCGGTGTGCTTCCACTTCACCGAGTGGCCGTCGACGGTGGAGACAAGGCGGTTGTACGTGCCCTCGCCGGTGGTGTCCTCCTCGACCGAGTGCAGCGAGGTCAGCACGAACGGCGGCACGCCGTGGGCCCACAGCCCGCGCCGCGCGGCCTGGGCCTCGCGCTGGGCCTCGATCAGCTCGGGCTTGCCCGGCGAGTCGTCCACGCTCATCACGTGCGCGAGACCGGCGCGCACCAGCGACTCGGCCAGATCGGGGCACCACGTCAGCATGCGACCGTAGGTGTCGGTCTTGCCGTCGGAGGTGCAGTGCCACACGCCCGTGCGGCCGTGGTACATCGCCATCTTGGCCAGCACGAACATCTCTTTTTCGGTCCACGTGCCCCACTGGTGCACCGGGCCGTGCGACTCGAGCGTGTTGAAGCCGGCCAGTCGCGCCTGCGCGCCGCTGTAGGTGCCGGCCAGCACGCGGAAGCTGTCGCCGTCGTTGAAGGAGACCGGCACGGCGTCGCCGTTGAGGATCGCGCGCGTGCGGACCTGCGCCGACTCGGCGACCGTCGGTGCAGCGAGCACCGCGACGGTCGCGACGAGCGCGGCGGCGGCGGAGAGCACCGCACGCGTGCGCGTCGCGGGCCTGGACGGACATTCGACGGACATTGGCGCGCTCCCCCGGGCGACCCGGCGCGCCTTCTTAGCCGCCGCCCCGTCGCGTGACAACCCCCGTGCGCGGCGCCGTCCGAGGGCCGCCCGCGGGGGCTCGCCGCGGCACGCGTGCTCGCACCCGGTCGCTGCTAGGCTCGCGCCGCCGATGAGCGATCGACGCGACGAGGGCGAACGGTTCAACGAGGACGAGGTCGGTCTCATCCTCGCGCGCGCCGCCGAGGCGCAAGCCGCGGGTCGCTCGATGACGCTCGCGGAGCTCGAGAGCGTCGCGGGCGAGGCCGGCATCGACGTCGCGCTGGTGCGGCGCGCGGCCGCGGAGATCCGCGCACGCCCGCCCGCGGCGATCACGACCCCTGCGCCGGTCGGCGGCGGTGCGCAGGGCCTGTTCGGCCCGACCGCGTGGGTCGACGAGCGCCGCATCGAGGGCCAGCTCGACGCCGCCGCGTGGGAGGACGTCGTCGCGGAGATCCGCCGCCACGTGAAGCTCGACGGCGGCGTGCAACAGCTCGGCAAGGAGCTGGTGTGGACCTCCCATCGACTGCACGGTGGTGGCCGTGACGTGCGCATCATCGTGTCGACGCGGCGTGGTCACACCATCGTGCGCGTCGAGGAGCGCGCGGGCGCGCTCGCGGGTGGACTCTACGGCGGCCTGGTCGGCGGGCTGTCGGCCGCGGGTCTGGGCTGGATCCTGCCGGTGTGCATCGCAGCGCTGCGGGCCCCGTGGCTGATCCCGCTGCTGCTGCCATTGTGGATCGTGGCCGCGTACCTGCTCGCGCGGACGATCCACCGCACCGTCGTCGCAGCGCGGCGCACCGAGCTGCGCGGCCTCGCGGACGCGCTCGAGCGCACCTGTGCCGAGCTCGCGACGGCGGTGCCGACGCCGCCGTTGCCGCCGGCACCGTGAGCGCGGCTCGACGCTGACCGCCCCGGTGACGTACAACCGAGATCGCGTGCGACACCGACTCGGCCCCTGCTTCGTGATGACCGCACTCGCGCTGACCGGGTGCTTCGACCCCAGCCATCCGCCCGGTGGCGCCGAGGACTCGGGCAGCGGCACCGACGGCACCGCGACGGACTCGGCCTCGGGCAGCGCGTCGGCCAGCGGCAGCGCATCGGCCAGCGGCAGCGCGTCGGCCAGCGGCAGCGCGAGCGCGACCGCCGGCTCGGCGACATCGGCGAGCAACACCAGCGACGACGCCAGCGGCACGCAGGGCACCGACCCGACCGCCACGCAGACGACGAACACCGACGCGACCGCCGGTGATGGCTGCGCCAGCGGCCAGCTGTGCGTGCCCGACGTGCCCGAGGGATGGAACGGTCCGATCGTGGTCGGTGACGGCAGCTGCAGCGGCGCGTTCCCGTCGCTCGATCACGCGCTGTTCCAGGGCCTCGTGCCCGGCGTGCCGCAGTGCAGCTGCTCGTGCAACATCGGCATGGTCGGCTGCCAGCTGTGGGCCGAGAACCTCGACCAGGCCTTCGATCCCGTCGGCAGCTGCGACGAACCGCCGTCTCAGGACGAGTGCATCTCGGCGGTGGTCGAGGCGTCGTGCAACGAGTCGTTCGTCGACACGCCCGCGACACCGTCGTGGCGCACGACCGCGTCGGCGTGTGGCGGTGCGACCGCGGGCGATGCCTGCGATGGCGGCACGTGCTACCCCGACGTCGCACCGGTGTGCGTGTGGCGCGAGGGTGACCAGGCCTGCCCCGCCGGCTTCGACGACGGCACCAGCTACTTCTCCGATCTGCTCGACTCGCGCGTGTGCGGTGACTGCGACTGCACGCCCAGCGGCCAGGCCTGCGAGCTGTCGCTCGAGATCTGCAGCGTCGGCTTCTTCGACATCACGCTTGCGAGCACCGACCCGTGCTTCCAGCTCAACAGCTCCGACGGCGACTCGGTCACGCTGTTCTCCGCCGCGATCACGGCGCAGGGCTCGTGCAACGCCAACGCCGGCGGCGGTGAGATCAGCGGCGACGTGGTCGGCGTCGATCCGGTGACGGTCTGCTGCCGCCCCTGAGCGTCGCGCGGGCGAGGCGATCGGGGCGCGCACGCGAGCGCGCTGCGACGATTGCCGCGCGGCGCACCGCGACGTACGCTGCGGCAGTGCCGGCGCTGCGTCGATCCCTGTTCGTGACCGCGGTGGTTGCCGCGGGCTGTCGCCAGCCCGCGACCGCCGACACCGCGCCCGCGCCCGCGACCGCCCAGGCCGCGACGACGCCGGCGGCGACACCCCCGGCCGCTGCTGCGCCCGCCGCCAAACCAAAGCCCGCTGCCATGCCCACCGCGCCCGCGCCCGAACCCGAGGTCGGCCCCGACGAGCCGTGGTCGCTCGACATCGAGTACGTGCCCACGCCCGAGGTCGTGGTCGAGAAAATGCTCGAGGCCGCGGCGGTGGGGCCCGACGATCTGCTCATCGATCTCGGCTGCGGTGACGGGCGTCTGCTGGTCGCGGCGGCCAAGCGCGGCGCGAAGGCCCGCGGCTACGACCTCGACCCCGAGCGCATCGCGGAGGCGCGCGCGAACATCGAGAAGGCCGGCGTCGGCGACCGCGTGACGGTCGCGCGGCGCAACATCTTCGACGTCGATCTCTCCGAGGCCACGGTCGTGACGTTGTACCTGCTGCCGTCGATCAACGTGAAGTTGATCCCACAGCTCGAGAAGCTGCGACCGGGCGCGCGCATCATCTCGCACGACTTCGACATGGAAGGCGTGGAGTACGACGACGTCTGGACCGTGATGGCAGTGCACCACCGACCGCCCCACGGCGATCGCGAGCACTACGTCTACAAGTACAGCACGCCGCTGCGCAAGGTCAGCGCGCCACCGCGCAAGCGCAAGTGACGGCGCGCCGCCGACTCAACCCAGCCGCTCGCGACCGTGCGGTGCGTCGAGATCGAGCAGCGGACCCGCGGGCACGATGCGCGTGGGGTTGATGTGCGCGTGGCTGCGGTAGTAGTGCTCCTTGATGTGGTCCATGCGCACGGTCTCGGCCACGCCCGGCGTCTGGTACACGTCGCGCACGAAGCCCCAGAGGTTGGGGTAGTCCGCGAGCCGCCGCAGGTTGCACTTGAAGTGACCGTGATAGACGGCGTCGAAGCGCAGCAACGTGGTGAACAGGCAGATGTCGGCCTCGGTCAGCTGGTTGCCGCAGGTGAAGCGTTGCCGCGCCAGCACCGGCTCCCACGCGTCGAGTGCTGCGAACAGCTCGTGCACAGCCTCGTCGTAGGCGGCCTGGGTGCGCGCGAAGCCGGCGCGGTAGACCCCGTTGTTGATGGGGCGGTAGTTGCGGTCGATGGTCGCGTCGATCTGCGGCTGCAGCTCGGGCGGGCACAGCCGCACCGTCGGCGTGCCCAGCGGTGCGAACACGGTCGTGAACATGCGCAGGATCTCGCGCGACTCGTTGCACACGATGGTGCCGCGCTCGCGGTCCCACAGCACCGGCACGGTCACGCGACCGGTGTAGTCCGGCTGTGCTGCGACGTAGACCTCCCACAGATGCGCGGCGCCGTGGATCGGATCGGCGACGACGCCGTCGGCGGGTGAGAAGTCCCAACCGTCCTCGCCCATGAACGGGTTCACGATCGAGACCGACATCGCCGACTGCAGTCCGCCCAGCGCGCGCGCGATGAGGGTGCGGTGGGCCCACGGGCACGCGTAGGCGGCGTACAGGTGGAAGCGACCCGCCACGACCGCGTCGGCGGGGACGTCGCTGCTGCAGCGGAACTTGCTCTCGGGCCGCGCGTACCCACCCTTGCGATCGGTCGGGAAGCCCTCGCCGCGCACCCACTTGCCGTCTTCGACGTGTCCCATGGCGGGCACCAGCATCGCCGATCGCCACCGTGCGCGACAGCCCGCGCGCGCCGAAATCACTGCGGGCGTGCGCAGCGCTCGAGCACCGCGCGGGACTCGGCATCGAGCCCTGCGCGCCCGGCGATTGCCGCGTCGACCCTTGCGACCGCGCGTGACTGCGCACCGAGTGCGCGATCGATCTCCGCGAGGATGCACACGGCGTCGGCCCACTCGTCGCTGCTGTCGCGCGCCGCGGTCAGTGCCTCGAGCTCGACCGCGAGCGGCTGCGCCAGTCGCGGGCGCCCCGCCGTCATCAGCGCGCGGGCGAGGTTCTCGAGGCTGTCGGCGATCTCGGGGTGATCGGCCGGCAGCGCCTTGCGACGGATCGCGAGCGCGCGCTCGTGCAGCGCGACCGCGTCGTCGTGGCGCTGCTGTTTGGTCGCGATCAGGCCCTGGTCGTTGAGCACGCGCGCGACGTGGTTGTGCTCCGGCCCCAGCGCGGCCTCGAAGATCCGCTGCGCGCGCTCGAGGTGCTCGCGCGCGAGCTCGAGCCGACCGAGCTTGAGCGCGGCCACGCCGATCGATGCGTCGTACTCCCCCACCAGCGGATTGCCGGGCTCGAGCCGCGGCACGTCGATCGCACGCGCGCGCTCGAACGCCGCCAGCGCCGCCTCGGCATCGCCGGACGCGTCGTGGATCCAGCCGAGGTTGAACACGACCTGCGCCACGTGCGGGTGCTCCGGGCCCAGCGTGGCCTCGAAGATCGTCAACGCTTCGAGCATGCGGTCGCGCGCCTCGGTCACGCGCCCGGCCATGGTCAGCGCCGCACCGATGTTCTCCAGCGCGTTCGCAGCCAACGGATGGCGCGGGCCCAACAGCTCGACCAGCATGTCGTACGCGCGTTGCTCCTCGATCACGGCCTCGTCGAAGCGACCCAGCTGCACCAAGGCGTTGCCCACGCCCTCGTGGGCGTTGGCGATGTCGATGCTCGCGGGGCCCTCGAGCTCGAGCCGCAGGCGCAGCGCCTCGCGTTGATCGGCCAGCGCCGCGTCGTACTCGCCCCGCACCATCCGCACCGCGCCGCGATCGTGCAGCAGGTTGGCCATGAGCTCGGGCCGACTCGACGTGCGCAGCACCGCGGCCTCGGCCCGACGCGCGGCCGCGTCCGCAGCCGCGCGGTTCGCCAGGCGATAGCCCTGCACGAACATCAGTCGCGTCCACGCCCGCGCCGCGAGCTCGTCGTGGCTGCCGGCCTCGGCCTCGAACGTGGCCTGCTCGAGCAGGCTCGCGGCGGCCTCGGCGTCGCCGCTGTCGTAGCGTAGCTCGCCGCGGGCGAAGGCCAGCTCGGCGCTCAGCGGCCGGAAGCCGGCGGCCTCGACCTCCGGCACCAGCGCCTCGAGCACGGCGCGCGCGTCGTCGTACTGCGCCGCGCGTTGCATCGCGCGTGCGCGGGCCAGCTGCGTGCGCGCGGCCTCGACCTGGCTGCGCTGCGACGGCGGCGGCTCGAGGTTTCGCGCGAGGAGCTGCTCGACGTCGTCGCAGCGCGCGGCGGCCTCGAGCCCGGCGACGAGCTCGTCGGCGTGGAGCACGGCCTCGCGGTCGGCCGCCACGAGCACGGCCGCGGTCGCGTCGAGCTCGTCGAGCCGACGCGACAGGCACACCATGCGCAGATCGAGCAGCGCATCGGATTGCCGGCCCGCACGGTGGCCCTCGCAGGCCTCGCGGTGGGACGCGCGCCACCCCTCGCCCCATGCGTCGAGTCGACCGATCACGCGCGCCGCGATCGCCTCACCATCGGCGAGACCCGAGGCCGCGAACGCGGCCTCGGTCGCGGCGCGGCGCTCGGGCCCCCACACCGCGGCGACGCGCTCGCCACCGTCGCCGCAGCGCTCGCGCGCGGGCCACATCCAGCCGGTGATGCCGACGCCGAGCATGCCCGCCGCGGCGAGGCCGACGATCACGCGCGTACGTCGACGGCGGCCGTGCGCGAGCGCGTCGAGCAGTGCATCCATCGAGCCGAAGCGCAGCGCAGGGTCGGGCTGCAGGCCGCGGCGCACCGCCGCGTGCAACCACCGCGGCACGAAGATCGTCGCGGGCGCGCGCTCGAGTTGCCCGGCGTTCGCGGCCGCGAGCAGACTCGCGATCGAGCTGCCGCGATACGGCGCGATGCCGTACAGCGCACGGTACAGCGCCACGCACAGCGCGTACTGGTCCGCGCGCGCGTCGGCGACCCCGCCGGCCAGCACCTCCGGGGCCATGTACGCCGGCGTGCCGACCAGCGCGCCGGTCTGGGTCAGGCGATCGACCAGCGACAGCTCCGCGGTCGCGGCCGCGCGGTCGTCGTCGTCGTCGTCGGGATCGCGCCGTCCGGTGTCGGCGGCCGCGCGCGCGAGCCCGAAGTCCATCACGCGCACGCGACCGTCGTCGCCGATCATCACGTTGTCGGGCTTGAAGTCGCGGTGGACCAGACCCGCACGGTGCGCCGCCGCGAGCCCCCGCGCCGCGGCCTCGAACAGCGGCAGCACCTGCGCCCACGGCTGCGAACCCTGGGCCAGCAGCTGCGTCAGCGTGCGGCCCGCGACGTACTCCATCGCGATGAAGAGCGTGTCGCCGAAGCGTCCGACGTCGTGGATCGCGACCACGTTGGGATGGGACAGCCGCGCCAGCGCCTGGGCCTCGCGCAGGATGCGGACCCGCGCCGACTCCTCGGCCTCGCCGCTGCCGCTGCGGTGCATCAGCTTGAGCGCGACGCGACGATCCAGCTGGGGATCGATCGCGGCGTAGACCACACCCATGCCGCCGCTGCCCAGCGGCTCGAGCACGACGTAGCGGCCGAGCACGGTGCCCTTGCGCAGATGCCCGCTGCCGTCGTCGCTGCCGCCCTCGCCTTCGACCAGGGTCGGCAGCTCGGCCGAGCTCGCCGGTCGCGGCGTGGCGTCGGCGAGGCTGGTTTCGTCGGGGGGCGCCGCGGTCACCACAGGCCGGCCACCGGCCATCATCGTTCGCCGACGCCCGCGCTGCAATCGCTGGTTCGCGCCGGGGCTGGTGACGCGGCCCTGGTCGCGGCCGCACCGTGGGGCGTCAACCCGAGAGCGTCTTGTCGCCGGGCCGCCAACCGCACGGCGTCAACTCGCCGGTCTGCAGCGCGTCGAGGATGCGCAGGGTCTCGTCGACGTTGCGCCCCACCGAGAGGTCGTTGACCGAGACGTGGCGGATGATGCCGCCCGGATCCACGATGAAGGTCGCGCGCAGCGGCACGCCGTCCTCGCGGTGCAAGATGCCCAGTGCGGTCGAGAGCTCGCGCTTGGTGTCCGCCAGCATCGGCAGCGGCAGGTCGCGCAGCTCGGGGTGGTGTTCGCGCCACGCCAGGTGCACGTAGTGCGTGTCGGTCGACGCGCCGAGCACCGTCGCGCCGCGCTTGGCGAAGTCGGCGTTGCGGCGACCGAACTCCGCGATCTCCGTGGGGCACACGAAGGTGAAGTCCATGGGCCAGAAGAACAGCACGAGCCAGCGCTCGCGCAGATCGGCGTTGGACAGGGTCGTGAACTCGCGACCGGGCGTGCGGTCGACCACGGCCTGGAGGCGGAACTCGGGCAGGGCGTCGCCAATGGTGAGCATGGGGTCCTCGGTGACGCCGAGCTTAGGCTCGATTTAGACAGTGTCTAGATCTCGAAGCCGACCGAATTGCGTGCGGCTCCACACCCGCGCATGGCGCGGCTCAGCGACGCGCGCGAGCCGTCCGCTGGCGACCGCGCATCACGACCTGGTACTCGCGCACCGCGAGCCCCGGCAGTCCGCGCGGCTCGCCCACCGCGATCGCGTCCCACGGCACGTCGATGATGCGGCCGGTGTCGTCGTCGACGAAGTGGTGGTGCCGCTCGAGCTTGGGGTCGAACACGGTGCGCCCCGGCGCCAGCACCAGCTCGTGCAGCAGCCCGTGGCGCACCAGCAGGTTGAGCGTGTTGTAGACGGTCGCCCGCGAGATCACCGGCAACGTGCGCTTCACCACCGTCCACACCCGCTCGGCCGACGGGTGCTCGTCGGTGGCGAGCACGTAGCTCGCGACCGCGACGCGCTGCGCGGAGGGCTGGATCCCCGCGGCACGCAGGCGCTCGATCACGGGCTGGGCGCGCGCGACCATCTCGAGATCGAGGTTGGCCTGGGACGGCGCGCCGCGCAAGGGTGCTGCACGGCGCCGCGCGACGGGGCGCTGCACCCGCGTGCGATGTCGCTCCGCGTCACTTGAGGCTGAACGTCGCCTTCTTGTCGGTGATGTCGACGGACGTGAACGTCTTGACGTGATCGCCACCGGCCCCGTCGGACCAGTGGATCTCGAACTCCGCGTCCTCGACACACTTGATCGACAGCGTCAGCACGTTCGACCAGCTCTCGCCGGCCTTGATCCCGTTCTTCGAGGCGCCCAGGGTGAGCTTGTTCCAGCCCTCGACGCTGCCCTTGTTGCGCATGCGATGACCCGACTGCGGGATGTCGATGCGGCCGGTGCTGTCGTTCTGGAACTCCAGCTCGACGGTCTTGCAGTTGCCGGTGATGGAGGCCGGCACGGCGTCCGCTCCGTCCGCGAGCACGGCGGGCACGGCGGTGTCGTCCGACGCGGCGCCGAACAGGGCCAGAAGCGATGCGAACACGAGCTTGGTGACGATGGTCATGACGGTGTGGGTCCTTCGCGCGGCAGCCCGCGCTCACCCACGGCAGAGTCGGCCGCCGCGCTGCGGATCACCGGCGCGGTGCGATTGCACCGGCGGGTCGGGTTAAACCGCTGCCGGCGTCGCGGAACGTGGGTCCGCGAATGCCCCGGCACATCCGCCGATCGATCCTCGC
>JAIBBS010000043.1 GCA_019694555.1 Nannocystaceae bacterium | reverse complement strand
CCGTTGCACCTGACGAGTTCCCGCGGCTTCGCCACGGGAACTCGCAGCTGAACGCCCTGTGCGTCCGGCAACCCATCAGTGCCGAGGACGCCGAGCATCAGGGCGGCAAGCGTCGCCGCGAAGACAAGCACGACGGCGAGGCGCGATCGTCAGCGACACGGACACGCAGCCCCGCGATCGAGCCCGCCCGCGCCCGCCGAGGCGGGCGCGGGCCATCGCGCGTCACTCGGCGAAGTGCCGGTGCGGTTCCTTGGTCTCGAGCTCGGGGTGCTGCTCGAAGCCGTTGTGCGTGAGGGTCTTCTCGAGTTGGTCGCGCAGCGTGTCGATCTCGACCGCTGCACCGCCGCCGACGCAGTCGCCCAGGAACTTGGTGAAGGCGCCGCGGAAGCCCTCGTCGAACTCGCCCTCGGCCGCGCGCTCGTGCTTCTTGCACGCCGTGAACACGGTCGCTGCGCGTCGCAGTGCCGGAGGAAACGGCGCCGCGAAGGTGGACACGTGCACCGGCCGTCCGATCGCGATCACGCTCGGCGTGAAGCGCGTGGCCGCGTGCGGGAACGGGGGCGTCAGCCCCGGCGACGGCGGGGGCTCGTGGGCGAAGCCACCCGCGAAGCAGGAGTCGAGCACGAGCAGCACGCGGCCGCGGCACTTGAACATCGCAGTGAGCAGCTCTGCGTCGCTGATCGCGGTCGCACTGTGGGCGGGCGCGAAGTCGTAGGGACAGATGGCCTCGCGCCGCACGATCGCGGTGTTGCCGACACCGTCCGAGAGCGTGTGGAAGAACGTGCCGTGGCCCGCGAAGTAGAACACCACGAGGTCGTTCGGTCCGGCATCGCGGCATGCCTGACCCAGCGCGAGCCCGATCGCCGAGCGCGTGGCGTCCGCGTTGAGCAGCAGCGCCGACTCGAACCCGCGCGCGTGCAGCTCGTCGTGCATCCACGTCGCGTCGGCGACCGCACCGCGCAGGAGGCCGACGTCGTCGTTGGCGTAGACGTTCACGCCCACGACCACGGCGAACTTGCGCGGCGCCGTCGTGGGGGTCGCGGGACCGGGTCCGGTGCCGCTGCGGGGACCCGGCGGCGGTGCCACCGGCGGGCCGACGGTCTGCGCCAGCGGCCGGGTGATGTGGATCTTCACCGGCTTGGGCGTGCGGTTGCCGGCGGTGAGGTCGAGGTCGACCGGATCCACGCCGGCGGTCAGCTCGAGCTGAGCCGTCGACGTGGTGGTGGTGGACCACTGCAGCGCGGAGGCCGTCGTGGCGGTCGTCGGCACCCTGGGCGTGGCGCGGTGCAGCGCCGGCGTTGCGCCGGTCACCGGCGCGATGGTGACGCTGGCCTTGTTCACGGCGGTCTGCAGGTCGATGTCGATCCGCGAGACGCTGTGGCCGGCGTGCAGGTAGCCCGTGTGGGTGTCGCTCGCGTTGCCGTCGAACGACAGCGGCAGCGGCGAGGTGTGCGGCTGCTGGACCGTCGCGGTCGGAGTGTTGTCGTCGTACGTGATCGTGAAGGTGATGTCGGTCATGGTCGTGTTCCCAGAGCTCAAGCCGTGGCGTCGACGTCGACGGAGCGGCCACCGCCGACGACCATCGCGTGCATCGCCACCGTGCTGCTGGTGGGGGTGAAGGTCAGCGTCTCGCTGGTGCCCGCGCTCGCGGCGGTCCAGCCCGCGCTGCACGAGGCGTCGCCCGCCTTGAAGGCGATGTCGACCTCCTGCCTGGTCACGTTCGCGGGAAGGTTCACGGTCAGCGTGCCGCTCCCGCTTCCGGCGAGCGCGTAGACGACCTTCTTCACGTTGCGGTTGTTGTATTGGTACCCGGCGCTCGTCACCAGGGTCAGCGTCGCGGTCGAGCCGCTCAGGACCGTGGTCGCGGGAGAGCCGCTCACGTAGTGGATGGTCGTCGTCGCCATGTCGTTCTCGTCGTCAGGGGTGAACGCTGTCGTTCGTCTGTGGGGTGTCGCGCAGCAGCCGATCGATTCCTGCCTCCGCGAACTCGTCGGGCGCTTCGCGGTAGTGCGCCTGCGCGGCGCGGGCAAGACTGCGGACCCGCTCGGGATCGCGGCCCTGGCCCGCCAGCGCGGCCGCCAGCTGCCAGCGGATCTCGGCCACCAGGCCGGGGTCGGGCTCGGGCAGCTGCAGCGCGCGCTGCAGCACCGGCTCGAGCCGCGCGCTCGCGCGAGCGAACTCGCCGGCGGCGAGCTCGGTCTCGCCGACGCCGCGCTCGGCCTGCACGCGCAGCGCCTCGGACAGCCCCTCCATCGCGAGCACGCGCTCGTGGTGCATGCGCGCCTCGGCGCAGCGGCCCAGCCGGCACAGGTACCAGCCGATGTTGTTCTCGATCGTGGCCACCGACTCGTCGGCGCCCTCGTGCGTCCGCAGCTCCTCGGCCAGGCGCAGGTTGGCCGCGAGCGCGCGCGCCGGATCGCCGCGCACGACTGCGAGGTTGACCAGCACGCCCAACGCACCGCCGCGATCGCTGTGACCGCGCGGCAGGTAGCGCTGCTGCAGCTCCCACGCGCGCTCGGCCAGGCGCTCGCCCTCGTCGAGCTGCGTCGGTGCCGTCATGAGCTCCGCGCGTGCCGTCAGGATCGCGGACAGCCCCGGCGCATCGTCGCCGCAGCACGACTCGAGCACGGCCTGCGCGTCCGCGAAGTCCCGCGCCGCCGCGTCGACGTCACCGCGGTCTTTCGCCAGCAACCCGCGCGAGAGCAACAGATCCGCGACCCGCGGATGCTCGTGGCCCACGCCCGCGACCAGCAGCGCCAACGCGCGCTCGTACAGCCGTGCCGCGTCGTCGAACAGCTGCAGCTGCGCACGCGCGTGCGCCAGTCCCGTCAGCGTCGTCGCGAAGCGCAGATCGCCCGGGGGCAGCGCCTGCTCGAGCGCGCCCAGGGCGGTCTCGTGGGCCTGCGCCGCCGCGGCCGCGTCGCCGCGCATCATCTCGATGCGGCCCAGCGCGTCGTAGTGCTCCGCGACCAGCCGCGGCGGTCGGCCCAGGCGATCGAGCAGCGCCGCGCTCATGCGGATCCACTCCAACGCGCGCTGCGGGTCCTGCAGCTGATCGGCGGCGAACCACGCCAGCCGACGCCATCCCTCGGCGGCCGCGCGATCGCGGCCCAGCGCGACGGCGTCGGCGACCGCGGCGAGCAGCTCGTCGCGCGCCAGATCGACGCGACCCGACTGCGACAGCGCCATGCCCCGCAGCATCCGCGCCTCCGCGATGGCCTGGGGCTCACGCCGCTGCTGCGCGCGCACGACCCCGCGATCGGCGATGCCGAGCGCCTCGCCGATGCGCCCCGCGGCCAGCAGCATGCGGCCGCGATCGATCTCCGCCAGCAACTCCGCGTCGACCACGGCCGTGCCCTCGGGTGGCGTCGGCGCGACGCAATCGCCCGGTGTGCCCAGCTCCGCCAGCAGCTCGGGCGCGTGCGCGACGGTCTCGGGCGTCGCCTCGGCCAACACCTGCACGAAGCCGTCGAGCTGATCGAGCTGACGCGACAGGCACGCGGCCTGCTCGAGCTGCATCGTGCCGCCCATGGCGCCCTGTGCGATCGCGCCGCGACACATCGCGTCGGTCGCGGCGACCCACGCGTCGGCGTGCGACGCGATCGCGCCGGTCAGTGTGTCGCGCAGGGTGCCGTCGCGCTGCGGCGTGACGCGGGCGAGCGCGGCATCGGTCTGCGCGCGCACGTCGTCGTTCCACACCCGCGCGAGCGCACGCCGCGGATCGTCGCAGGCGCCGTCGTCGGCGGCGAGTCGCAGCAGCGTCAGCGGTACGCCCGCGAGTGCGACGCCGGCGAGGCCCCACGCGCCGGGCCGCCGTCGCCACGGTGCGCGCCGCAGCACCGCCACGAGCGCGCCCAAGTCGGGCCATCGATCGCCCGGCATCGCCGAGAGTCCGCGCCGCAGCGCCTTCGCGATCGCCCGCGGACCGCGGAGGTTGCCGGGGTGCGGACGCAGGTCCACGGCACCGTCGGCGAGCGCCCGGATCTCGCGCGGCGCGAACGGCAGCACGCCGTAGAGCGCCTCCCACAGCGCCGCACAGAACGCGAACTGATCTGCGCGCGCGTCGACCGGGCGGCGGGCGATCTGTTCGGGCGGCGCGTAGCCCAGCGTCCACCCACCCGCGGCATGGTCGTGATCGACGTCGTCGCGCGACCCGTCGCCGCCCGCTCCGGGCCCGCCCGCGATGCCGAAGTCGAGCACGCGCACGCGGCCGTCGCTGCAGCGCATCGCGTTGCTGGGCTTGACGTCGAGGTGGAGGATTCCCACCGCGTGTGCCGCCGCGAGCGCCTCGGCGAGTTGCGCGTACGCGTCGACCAGCTCGCGCCAGTCGGGCTGCGCACGCGCCTGCCACTGACCCAGCGACTCGCCGTCGACGTACTCCATCACCATCGCCGCGCCATAGGGCGTGTCGAGCACGTCGTGCACCGTGACGACGTTGGGATGATCGAGCCGCGCCAACGTGGCCGCTTCGTGCCGCAGCCGCTCGAGCTCGCCGCCGCGACGCACGAGCGTGGGATGCAGCAGCTTCAACGCGACCGCACGACCGCCGACGCTGGGTTGGCGCGCGCGATAGACCACGCCGTGGCCGCCGGCGCCGCGCCGCTCGAGCACCTCGTAGGCACCCACGCGCACCGTGCCCTCGCCCTCGCCGAAGCGCGCCAAGGCCTTGGCCAACCCGAGTGCTTCGCCCAGTGGATCCGCGGGGGCTGCCGCGGCGACGAGCGCGTCGACGTCGTGGGCCTCGGGATCGTGCGCGCGTCGGGGCAAGGGTGGACGTCTCGACCGGTGAGTGTTCGCCGCGGCGGTTTCGATCCGTGCCCGCCGCGCGGACCCGCGTGGGCCACGGCGGCCAGGGTAGCGCGACGCGCGGCTGCCCGTGGGCCTGCCGCGCGTGGTCCGTCCCACGGTGATACCCTCCTGTGCGGTTTGGACCGCGATACCGACGATCGCCTGTGGCGCCGCCACCTCGATGGCGACGCCGCGGCATGGCTCGAGCTGGTGCGCCGTCACCACGGCGCCGTGCGGCGGTTCTTCGTCAACAAGGCCAGCGAGGCCTGCGACGATCTCACCCAGACCACGCTCGCGCGGGTGCAGGTCTCGCGCACGCCGTTCGAGGGCCGCGCGACGCTGCGCGCGTTCATCCTCGGCTTCGCGCGCAACGTGCTGCGCGAGTACATCCGCACCGCCAAGCGCGATGCGGCGCTCGACCTCGACGACGTCACCGCCGAGGCGCTGCAGCCCTCGCCGTCGAGCCTGCTGGGCCACCGTGCGCAGCAGCGGCTCGTGCTCGCGGCGCTGCGCCAGCTGAGCCTGGCGCACCAAGTGGTGCTCGAGCTGTTCTACTGGGAGGATCTCACCGACGTCGAGATCGCCGACGTGCTCGAGATCAGCCACAACACCGTGCGCAGTCGCATCACCCGTGCGCGCGATCGCCTCCGCGAGGTGCTCGCCGCGATGGCGACCCAGGATCCGCTCGCGGCCGAGTCGATCAGCGCGGACGCGTTCGAGCGGTGGGCCCGCGACGTGCGCGAACAGGCGCGGGTCGAGGACGATCGCGCATGAGCCTGCGGCGGTGCTGCGCTGCACTGGGGCTCGCGGTGCTGGGCTGCGGCGGTGCGGAGGCCCCAGCGCCGGCGGTCGAGTCGACGCCGCCGGCGCGCACCGGGCCGCCGACGTTCACGCAAGACGTCGCGCCGATCGTGTTCCGTGCGTGCTCGGCCTGTCACTACGAGGGCGGGCCGGGTCCGTTCACGCTGCTCGACTACGACGACGTGCGCGATCACGCGTCGCAGATCGTCGAGGTCACGCAGAGTCGCTACATGCCGCCGTGGCTGCCCGCGCAGGGCCTGGTGCGCTACGCCGGCGAGCGACGGCTGACGGCCGGCGAGCTCGACACGATCGCTGCGTGGGTCGAAGGCGGTCGGCTCGAGGGGCCCGCCGACGCGTTGCCGCCACCGCCGGCGGCGGCGAGCGGCTGGCGCGGCGGCACGCCCGACGTCGTGCTCGAGATGAACGAGGCCTTCGAGGTGCCCGCCGACGGTCGCGATCTGTATCGCAACTTCGTGATCCGCGTGCCGCCGCAGGCCGAGGGTTGGATCAAGTCGGTCGAGCTCGTGCCCGGCAATCCCAAGGTCGTGCACCACATGGTGATGCGCGTCGACAAGACCGGCGCGTCGGCGCAACGCGACGCCGAGGATCCCGCGCCCGGCTTCGACGGCATGGACTTCGCGGGTGCGCTGATGCCCGACGGGCGCTTCGTCGGTTGGACCCCGGGCAAGGCCGTCGATCCCGGACAGGTCGCGCGCGCGTTCCGGCTCGAGGCCGGCAACGATCTCGTGCTGCAGATCCACATGCGGCCCAGCGGCAAGCCCGAGACGGTCAAGGCCAAGATCGGCTTGCACCTCAGCGACCGGCCCGCGACCCGACGCGCGCTCGCGATGGAGCTCGCGACCACCGACATCGATCTGGCGCCGGGTGCCAAGGACGTGCACATCACCGATCGCTACACGCTGCCGGTCGAGACCTACGTCATCAGCGTCTACCCGCACGCGCACTACCTCGGCAAGCAGCTGCAGGGCTGGGCCGAGCTGCCCGACGGCAGCAAGAAGTGGCTCGTGCGCATCGACGACTGGAACTTCGACTGGCAGGACCAGTACCGCTTCGCCGAGCCGATCCATCTGCCGGCCGGCACGGTGCTGAAGATGGACTTCTCCTACGACAACTCGGCCGACAACCCGCACAACCCCAGCTCGCCGCCGGTGCGCGTGGGCTTCGGTTCGCAGTCGACCGACGAGATGGCCGAGCTCATCCTCGAGATCGAGCCCGCGGATCCGGCGGATCTGGTGACGCTGGATCAGAACTTCATGAACGGGTGGCTCGATCGCCAGATCGCGCACTTCCGTCGCGTGCTCGCGGACAAGCCCGGTGATGCGACCGCGTTGGTCGCGATGGCGGCGCTGGAGGCCCGCCGCGCGCGGCCCGAGGACGCAGTGAAGCACTACCGTGAGGGCCTGGCCGCAGCGCCCGACCGTCACGCGACGCGGGTCGAGCTCGCGATCGTGCTGATGTCGCTGGGGCGGCTCGACGAGGCCGGCACCGAGCTCGAGCAGGCGGTCGCGAAGCTGCCCGACGACGCGCGCGCGCACCTGACCCTGGGCAACCTGCGACGACGCCAGAAGCGCTACGAGGAGTCGATCGCGCAGCTGCGCCGCGCTGTCGAGCTCGAGCCCGACGCGAGCGAGACGTGGAACAACCTCGGCATCAGCTACGAGCTCGCGGGCAAGCTCGCGGACGCGGAAGCAGCGCTGTCGCGCGCGGTCGAGCTGGTGCCGACGCGCTCGCTGTTCCGCGAGAACCTCGCGCGCGTCTATGCGGCGCAGGGCAAGGACGCCGACGCGCTCGGGGCTTTCCGTGCGGTGCTCGAACGCGACGAGAACTCGGTGCCGGCGCTGCAGGGCATGGCCGCGGTGCTGCTGCGCACCTCCGACGAGGGCACCGCGGGCGCGCTCAAGGCCGCCGACGCCGCCGAGCGTGCGGTGCGGCTGACCGGCGGCAAGGATCCCGGTGCGCTCGAGATCCTCGCGGTCGCGCTGCTGGCCTCGGGCAAGCCCGACAAGGCCCTCGCGGTCGCACGCCAGGCGTTCGCGCTCGCGCAGAGCAAGGGCGACGCGGCGCTGATCGACCGCCTGCAGACGCGCATCGCGGAGATCGAGGGCAAGCTCGGCGGGTGAGCGGCGATCAGCCGTTGCTCTCGCCGAAGCTCGCGGTGCACGCGGGCTGCCACGTGCCGTCGGGCCCGTCGGGCATGCGGCAGTAGGAGACCGCGGCCTCGTCGGCGCCGTAGGCGACGAAGTCCATCACGGTGAGCGCGGGATCGATGAGGCTGACGGTGTCGCCCTCGCCGGCGAGGCCGAAGGGGTGACCGCTCGGCACGACGCCGCGGACGATCACGACGTAGGCGCCGGCGTCGAGCAGGGTGCCGTCGGGGAACACGAACTCCTCGTCGTCGAGCGATGGATCGTAGGGATCGGTCGGCGCGGTCAGATCGTCGGTCATGATCCAGCCCGACAGATCGACCTCGAAATCGCCGGCGTTGAACACCTCGATCGGGTCGGCCCCGAGCACGCCGTCGTTGGCCGAGGACAGCTCGTTGATCACGACCAGCGACTCGAGTCCGCCCGAGGTGCTGCCCGAGCCCCCGCTCGACGACGAATCCGCGGCGGTGGTGCTGGACCCGCCGCTCGAGCTGCCGGTCGCGTCGGTGGTGGTGCCCGGTCCGCTCGACGACGATCCACCGGTGGACGTGCTGTCGGTGCCGGTCGCGCTGGTGGTGTCGGTGCTCGTCGCGGTGCCGCTCGAGCTGGCGGCGGCGGTGGTGTCGGCGGCGGAGGTTCCGCCGTCGTCGCCACCACAGGCCGTGGCGATCGCGAGCAGCAGCGGAGAGACGGCGTGCAGTCGAGTCATGGTGGTCTCGCAATCTATGGCTGCGTGGCGTCGTGGCATCGGCATCGAACGGCGTCACGAGGGCACGGCGACGCGCGAAGCTTGCGGCCCCTTCCGCATCCGTGCACGCCGGGCCTGCGCGGGCGCACGCCCTCGCGTGATAGGGTCCCGCCCGCGTGCAGCCCGCGGAGGATACCGCCACGATCGCAGTACCGGCCGCGTTCGCGGGGTTGCGTCGCTTCGCGCTCGACGGCGCGTTGATGCTGTTCGATCGCGAAAGCGGATTGTGCGTGCGCTGCGAGGACGCGTCGACGCGGGCGCTGCGGCAGTGCGCGCCGCAGGTGGTGCAGTTCGCGATCACGAATCACTGCAACCTGCGTTGCAGCTTCTGCTCGCGCGATCTCGCCACCGCGAGCACGTGGACCGAGGACTCGGCGTTCGTGTTGCTCTCGCAGCTCGCCGCCGCCGGGCTGCTGGAGGTCGCGTTCGGCGGCGGCGAGCCGCTGACGTTCGCGGGTTTCGATCGGCTGCTGTTGCGGCTGTACGACGAGACGCCGCTGTCGGTCAGCCTCACCACCAATGGCCTGTTGCTCGATCGCACGCGGTTGCGCGCGTGGCACCACGCCGACGGTCGACCGCGCTACGGCCAGATCCGCGTGTCGATCTACGACGACGTGCCGTGGCGACCGACGCTCGCGCGGCTGTGCGAGCAGCAAGCCCGTTTCGGCGCCAACGTGTTGGTGACGCCGGCGCTGTTGCCCGAGCTCGAGACCCGCGTGCTCGAGCTGGCGGCGCTGGGTTGCACCGACGTGCTGCTGCTTGCGTACAACGGCTTCGACGCGGCGCTGCATGTCGCCGGCGAGCTCGCACGCGCGCTGGCCCAGCGGGTGCACGCACTCGCGGACGTCCTGCGCGGGCGCGTGACGATCAAGCTCGACGTCTGCTGGGGCTCGCGGATGGCTGCGGTGCCGCGGCTACGGCCGCCGGCGGATTGCGGTGCGGGCCGCGAGTTCGTGGTCGTCACCGCGGATCGTCGGCTCGCGCCATGCAGTTTCCACGAGGACGCGGTCGCATTCGCCGACGCGACCGAGCTGCTCGCGCTGTGGCGCGCGCGCGCGGCGGCGATGGCGGTCGCGACCTCGCGACCGGGCTGCGCGCGCCGTGACGATTTCGGGCTCGCCGGACTCGACGTGTCCGTGACGGCGCTGCGGCGC
This sequence comes from Nannocystaceae bacterium, assembly GCA_019694555.1. Lineage (GTDB taxonomy): Bacteria > Myxococcota_A > Polyangia > Nannocystales > Nannocystaceae > Xiheibacterium. The sequence continues at coordinate 41,486 of JAIBBS010000043.1, read as the reverse complement.
CGATGCGATGAGGTGAACCCATGATGCTCGAACCGCGGCGCGCTCGCGCCATCGTCTCCACGTGTCGCATCGGCGGCGTGCTCGGCCTGCTGACCCTGGCGACGGGATGCAGGACCCCCGCCGATCCGGCCCCGGCCGCGCCGGCACCCGCGAAGGCCGAGCCCGCGCAGACCGAAGCCTCGCCACCGGCGAGCAAGGCCGACGGTGGTGCCACGGCCACGGCCCCGAAGTCGAAGGCCGACAAGTTCAGCGTGCGTGGGCCGGTCTCGTCGTCGTCCGAGCCCGTGGACCACGCCGCAGCGCTGGGGCTCGACGCGTCGTGCACGTACCGTCCGCAGCTCGTCGCGACGGAGGTCCCACCGGCGTTCTTCGCAGCGATCGCCGCGCGCGATACCTGTGCGCTGCGCAGGCTGATCAAGGCGCCGTTCACCGTCTTCCCGCCGCCAGCCGGCTCGCCGGGCCTGGCCGAGCGCTGTCGCGGCGAGGCGCGCGACGCCGCGACGTTGCTCGCGCGCTTCGAGTGCCTCGTCGACGACGTCTCCGGCCGCGGGCTCGACCCGGACGCGGCGCGCGTCGTGCCGCCGGTGGCGGTGCTGCCCGAGATGCGCGACGCGTTCAGCGACCCCGCGCTGGTGTACGTGAACGCGAAGGCCCGCGGCAAGAGCGGCGTGACGTCGTGCACCTTCGCCATCGTGGAGACCGCAGGACTGGCACACGTGCTGGGAGTGACCTGCACCTTCATGCCCCCCGAGAGCGGCCGATGAGCGTGGCCGGCCGAGACGGTGCGGGCGAGGGCGATCGCGCGCAGGTGCGACCATGAAGATCGAGCTGTGGCGCGCCTTCGCGAGCAACAACAGCGGCAGCTACACCATCGTCGGTAGCTTCCCCACCGAGGCGGATGCGGCCGCGGCCGCGGCCGAGCTCGCAGCCGTGATCGCCGAGCACGAGGCGTGGGTGAAGGACGAGGACGCGCCGCCGCCGTCGCCGCTGCGGCGATGGGCCGAGTCGCTGGGCCTGCGCGCGTTGCCGGGCGACGTTCGCGACGACGCGTGGCCGCACTATGGCTCGACGCCCACGGTCGGCGCGGTCGGGTCGCAGCTGCTGCTGTTCGTCGACTACACCGTCACGATGCCGCGGGTGTTCGGCGAGTTCTTCTTCCTGCGTGGCGGTCGGGTCGACACCGAGCTCGTGCACTCGCACGCGCCCCTGGTGTGGCTGCACGAGCTGTGGTGGCCATGGCAGGGGCGCACGCCCGAGTCGATCGCGCACGGTCGCGCGGCCGTGCTCGACGCGGCGTTCGCCGAGGACGGTCCGCTGGTGACGCTGCGGGCGCCCGGACACGCGCCGTCGTGGACCACCAGTGATCACTTCATCGTCGCGCCGCTGACCATCGCGGCGAGCTGGCGCGATCCGGTGGCGGGCGCCGCGGCGTTGGCGGAGATCGCCCGCCGCTGCGGCGCGAGCATGGGCAGCCGTGTGATCGAAGCCTGGCGCGACGACGATCCCGCGGGGCTGTTCCGACCCAGTCGCCCGGCCGTGGCGCGGGGACTGTTCGACGTGTGGCTGCGCGCGAGTGGGCCCGCGCCCGAGGAGATCGTCCGCCGGCTGTCGATCGCGCTGTTCGAGGTCGATGGCCGCCACGCCGACGCGGTCGCGATGCTCGGGCGCGTGCCGTGTGTGATCGCGCAGGTGTTGCCCGAGGCGATGGCGCAGCAACTCGCCGCGGGCCTGCGCGACGCCGGCGCGATCGTCGAGCTCACGCCGCATCCGAGCGCGTGACGGGCCGCGATCGTCCGCGGTGACGTCGGCGCCCCGCGCCCGCCGGCGTTCGCCGACGGACGCGGAGCCCTCGCGGTCTGGGGCTCAGCGCGGGTGGTGCCGGACCACGGGAAAGTCGATGTCCGTGCCCGCGAGCTCGTTGAGGTAGTTGGTGAAGATCGTCAGCGCGACGTTGGCGACCGCCTCGACCACGTCGGCGTCGGACAGGCCCTCGCGTCGGGCCTCGTCGAGCGCACCGCCGACGCGACCGCGGTGATCGACCGTGGCCCGCGCGAGCCGCAACAGCGCCGCGCGACGGCGATCGTCCGAGGTCGCGACGCGGGCATCCGCGATCGCGCGCTCGTCGAGGCCGGCGCCCTTGCCCAGCGCGGTGTGGGCCGACAGGCAGTAGTCGCACGCGTTGGCCTCGGAGACTGCGAGCGCGATCGCCTCGCGGGTGCGGGCATCGAAGCTGCCCTGCGCGACGGCGCCGAAGAACGACACCATCGCCTGCAGTGCGGCGGGCGACTGCGCCGCGACGCGGAACAGGTTGGGCGTGACGCCGAGCCCCTTGCGCACGCCCTCCAGCAGCGGCGCGACGGTGGCAGAGGCGGTCTCGGGATGGATGGCGGGGATGCGGCTCATGATGCTCCTGGCGGCGACGCGACAGTCGTCGTCACCGCAGGAGCAGTTGTGGATCCGATCCCAGCTGAAGAAAATGGCTGCTTGTCGCAGGTCTGTCTTGCATGAGATGAAAGAATCATGGATCGCCTCGATGCCCTCCGCGCGTTCGTGCTCGCCGTGGACCGCGGCAGCCTCTCGGCCGCGGCGCAGGCCCTGCGGCGCTCGTCGGCGTCGATCACCCGCGCGATCGACATGCTCGACGAACGCGTCGGCACGCCGCTGCTGCGTCGGACCACGCGCTCGCTGCGGCTGACCGAGGCGGGCGAGCGCTACCTCGCGGTCGCCCGCCGCGTGCTCGCCGATCTCGACGAGGCCGAACACGGGGGCGACGCCGCGAGCACGCAGCCGCAGGGGCTGCTGACGGTCACGGCACCGGTCGCGCTCGGTGCATTGCACGTGCGCCCGGTGGTCGACGCGTTGCTCGCGGTACATCCGCTGCTGCGCGCGCGCCTGATGCTGCACGACCGCGTGGTGAGCCTGGTCGAGGAGGGCATCGACGCGGCGGTGCGCGTGGGCCACCTGCCGGACTCGGCCTTGCTCGCGACCGCGATCGGTCGCGTGCGTCGGGTGGTGGTCGCGAGCCCGTCGTACCTCGCGGGTCGCGGGCGGCCGCGCGCACCCGCGGACCTCGCCGCGCACCGCTGCATCGCCTCCACCGCGATCACGCCCCACGGCTCGTGGAACTTCGGCGGCGGAGTCGGCGGACGGAGCAAGCGCGTCAAGATCGATCCGGTGCTCAGCGTCAACGTGCCCGAAGCCGCGATTCGCTCCGCGGTCGACGGTGTCGGCATCACCTGCGCGCTGTCGTATCAGGTCGTCGACCACCTCGCGCGCGGCGAGCTGGTGGCGCTGCTGACGAAGTTCGAGCCGCCGGCGTTGCCGGTGCACGTGGTCTGTCCGGCGGTGGCCGCACGCACGGCCAAGGTGCGCGCCTTCGTCGAGCTCGCGGCGGAGCGCCTGCGCAAGCGACTGGCGTGACGCTCGCGCGCGGTCGCGTCAGCGCTGCAGGTCCGCGAGCGCGCGCTCGACCTCTTCACGTGACAGCGGCGTGCACGGCTCGCCGGGCGCGTGGTTGTGCGCCAGTGCGATCGCGACGGGCTTGGTCGGCGCGGGCGCAGCCGCAGCCGCGGCTGCCGGTGCGGCGCTGCTCGGCGCCGCCGGTGCGGGCGCGGGCGTGGGGGACGACGGTGGCTTGTCGTCCGCCTTCGGCGGCGGCGGTGGCGGTGGCGTGTACGGCACCGGCGCGCCCGCGAGCGCGATCGGGATGTCCTCGGGCTTCTGGATCACGATCGGCGGCTTCACCTCGACCTCGGGCTTGGTCTCCGGCTTCGCGTCGGTCTTGGTCTCCTTCGCGTCGGTCTTCGCGTCGGTCTTCGCGTCGGTCTTCGGATCCGCCTTCTGCGTCGACTCGCTCTTGCCCGGGTCGGCCTTCGCCGTGGTCTTGCTCGCGTCGTTGCCCTTGTCGCACGCGAGCAGCGGCAGCGAAGCGACGGCGACGTGGACGATGGTGGCGCGAAATCTCATGGTGCGGCTCCTCGTTCGACGATGTGGATGAGCTCGTACTCGGCAGCGAGGCGCGCGGCGAGGCGAGCGGCGACCTGCGCGACGATGCGATCATGCCGCAGCTGGGCCGGGCCCGCGACCGTGGGGTCGCCGGACTCCTCCGCGCTGGCGCAGGCACAGCCCGGGCCCAGCGCGCGCGGGGCCGGCAGGCCCTCGTCGAGGTGACCCAGCGCGCGCGCGCCGGTGTCCTCTCCGACCGCGCGCGCGCAGCCGTAGATCCGACCCGAGGGTGCGATGGCCAGCCGCCGGACGCCGGCGCTGCACGAGCTGGGCTCGACGCGGCCCGAGCTGGCGATCGATCGCAGCGCTGCCTCGAAGGGTTGGATCCGCACCCAGCGACCCCGTCGCAGCCACGCCAGCTGCAGCGCCGCGATCAGCTCGAGCTGCCGCTCGAGTCGCTCGAGCTCGGACTCGGACCACGGCGAGCCGACGTTGATGTTGAGCGTGAGCGCGTCGACGCCCTCGTCGAGCAGCGCGCGCACGCCGTCGCCCAGCGCGTCGACGGTGCGCGGATCGACCACGGCGATCACGTCGAACGGCGTGCGCTCGCGTCGCGCGAGCAACAGTTCCAGCCCGCGATGGCTCGCGGGCCAGCTCGCGCCGCCGCCGGCCAACGGCCGCAGCGCGTCGTGCTGCGCCGGACCGCCGTCGAGGCTGATCGCGACGTGCACCGCATGCGTCGCGAGCTGCTCGACCAGCGCTTCGGTCAGCAGTGTGCCGTTGGTGGTGACCTGCTGCACCAGCGCGATGCCCTCGGCCTGGCTGCGCGCGCGGGCCTCGGCCGCGATCGCGAGCAGTAGCTCGTGCTCGAGCAGCGGCTCACCGCCGAAGAAGCTCAGCTGCAGGCGCGCGCCCGCGGCAGCCGCGGTCGACAGCGCGGCCGACAACCCGCGCCGCGCGACGTCGGTCGACATGCGTACGCGCTTCTTCTCGCCGGTGTAGCAGTACGCGCACGCGAGGTTGCACGCGTGCGTGAGCACCAGCGCGACGTCGAGCGTGCCGCCGCGTCGCGCGTCCGGGTCGGTCACCGTGGGCAGCCCGCGGCGCAGCGTCGTGGTCTCCACGCGCTCGCCAGTGTACCGCAGCGGCGGATCAATTCAGCTGTTGCACCGGGCAGCCCCAGCCGTCGTAGGCGCCGTCGTCCTCGCCGATGATGGCGAGGATCTCGGCGGTCACGTCGTCGATGCGGCCGTTGGCGAGCGCGTCGTTGCGGTGGAACTGCAGCGCCCACGAGCCGTCGTCGCGCTCGGTCGGTTCGTCGACGTCGAAGCCGTGCTCGCGGAGCTCGCCGGCGATGCGCTTGCAGGTCTTGGCGTCCTCGAAGAACGCGAAGTGATCGATCACGCGCTCGCGCGTGGGATCGTCACCCGCCTCCGAAAGCTGCATCAGCACCCGGCGATTGCCCATGCTCTGCATCGCGGCGCGGTCGGGCCACAGGAAATCGAAGTAGAAGCCCCAGCCGGTGTCTTCGTCGATCGAGCGCGAGATCTCGTAGTCGCCGCGGGCGGTCTCGATGATGCTGTCGATGCGCTCGTCCTCGTCCTCTTCGTCGGCGGTCGGCAGGTAGAAGAAGAGGTCGGTGTTGCCGCGGTAGACCACGCGCCCGATCATCCAGCCGTCGACGGTGTAGCCCAGCGCCTCGGCCAGGCGATCCTCGAGTGCGGACAGCGCGTCGAACTCCTCGCGGCTGCGCAGCCCGTCGGGTCGCGCTTCCTTCATGGGCACACGCAGCGACAGTCGGCGGCCGTGGCCCTCGACCGGCGCGTGCTCGGCGGCCGCGAGATCGAGGGCGATGACCGCCGGCGCCCCGCGCATCTGCGCGAAGTAGAAGTCGAAGTTCGGCGTCCAGGGCGGCAGGCTCATCGGGCGACCGAATGCTACCAGGAGCCGGCGCGCCCGCGTGCTCGCGCGAGCGGCCTTTCTTGCTACGCTGCCACGCACCGGGCCCCATGCGAGCGATGCTGTCCGCGATTGCGTGTGCGTTGGGGCTGGCCCCGGCGACCGAACCGGTCCCCGCGGAGCCCGCCGCAGCGGTGGTGCCGGCCGCGGCCACGATCACGCGCGACGAGTTGCTGGCGGCGTTGCGCGCAGTGCCGGGCGTGCACGCCCGCTATCGCGAGGAGCAGCACATTGCGCTGCTGGCCGCGCCGCTCGTCTCCGAGGGCACGATGCATTTCGCCCCGCCCGATCGGCTGGCCAAACACCAGCGCAAGCCGGCGCGCGCGCGCACGGTGGTCGCCGGCGGCCGGCTGCGCTTCGCCGATGCGTTCGGGCACGACGAGGTCGACCTCGCGAGCAACCCCGTGGTCGCGCTGTTCGTGCACTCGGTGTTGCACGTGCTCGCCGGCGACGTCGCGCGCATCGAGGCGACCTGGGCGGTGGGCTTCTCCGGCGGCGCCGACGGCGAGCCGCGCGCGTGGGTGCTGGCGCTGCGTCCGATCACGTCGCCGGCGACCGAGCTGGTCGAGTCGATCGTGCTGCGCGGACGCGAGGCCCGCGTCGAGCGCATCGAGGTGCGCGAGCTCGGAGGCGACCGCACGGTCACGACCCTGAGCGACATCGACACCGCGCATCGCTACGAGGGCGACGAGCTCACGCGGGTGTTCTCGGTCGACGCCGGCGAGTGAGAGCCTGTCCGCGGATGCTGACAGGCTCTCGTCGCGGAGCGACCGGAAGGTGAGGGGTCCCGTGGCCGGCTTGGCTGGGCACGGGGAGCTTCCTCTCCATCGACGGACGCCGCGCCGGGCTCACTTGGCCGCGAACGCGCCGGTCATGTCGAAGCACGTCAGCAGCACGGCCGACGCGGGCAACAGCGCGGCCTTGTGCTCGCCGCGCATGCCCTCGCCGACCGCGATCGCGGTCGGACAGGACGGCTCGACGTTGGCGACGAGCTGCGCCGCGGCCTCGCCGTCGCACTCCTCTTCGCCCTCGCCCAGCTGACGGCAGATCGTCGGTGCGACCGTGAGCAGGCGCTTCTTGCAGCCGTCGACGCCGGCGACCGGCGCGGCCGGGGCCAGCACCAGCACGTGCCCGCCGGGGAACGGGATGCCGTCGTACGCGCTCTCGGTCACGCTGCGCGCGGACGTGCGCAGGATGTCCTGCTCGCAACGCAGACCCTGCTTGTCCTCGAGCACGATGCGGCCGTCCTTCACGCGGAGGGTGACGGCGCCGTTGTCGAGCGTGCCGGTGGGCAGGTGCTTGGCATCGACGGTCCAGCGCGTGCCGGAGCCGTGAGGGCACTGCGCGCCCTCGGGCGCGCCCTCGGCGGGCTTGAGCTGCAGCTTCAGCGTCTCGCCCTCCTTGATGATCTGACCGGTGCAGTCGACGTCGTCGAACTTGGCCTTGCGCACGATCAGCGTGTCGGGCTTGTTGCTCGACTGCACCAGCTCGCCGATGGTGACGCGCGGCCCGCCGTCGGTGAAGCCGATGCCGGTCGCGTCGATGCGCAACCCGACGTTCGCGTCGCTGCTGCGCGCGTCGCCGCCGTAGGTGCCGCGATGCGACTCGGGCACCGCCGTGAGCAGCTGCCACGCCTTCCACTCGCCGGCGAGCACCGACTCGCACGCGTCCTCGGTACCCTCGCGCGTCAGCTTCACCAGCAGGGTGTCGCCCTGTCGCGAGATCGTGCCCTTGCACGGCGGCGGCGGCTTGCCGCCCTTGGCCTTCTCCCACGCGACCTCGGCGTGGCCGACCTGGTAGTCCTCCGGTCCGGTCGCGTGACCCGCCGTGATCGTCACGGTGAGCTCGCCCAGCTTCAAGGTCGTGGCATCGACCTGCAGACCGACCGTGGGCATGTGCGCCTGGGTCTCGTTCTGGCCGAACGCGCCGCGCAGGCGCTCGGGCAGCTCCGCTGCACCCGCGGGTGTCTTCTCGCCGCAGGCGGCGCAGACGAGCGCGCAAGCGAGCAGGCGCACGCACGCGCGCATGGATGCCGATGGCCCGCTGCGACCTGGTGCCGTCACGACCGCGTGATAGCACACTTCCCAAGCTCGGCGTGTGCGGGGCATGATGCCGCCGCGAACGAGGCCCTCTTGCGCATCGCGTACCTGACGACGACCTACCCCTCGGTGAGCCACACGTTCATCCGCCGCGAGCTGGTGGAGCTGGAGCGTCAGGTCGGCGAGGTCGCCCGCTTCGCGATCCGGCACACGCCGTACAAGATCGTCGACGAGGACGACGCGCGCGAGGACGGCAAGACCTTCCGCCTGCTGTCGCAGAGCAAGGCGAGGTGGTTGGCGGTGCTGGCCAAGCGCGCGCTGCTGCACCCGCGCGAGACGCTGGCCGGCGCACGCAAGGCGGTGCAGCTGGGCCGCAAGAGCCAGCGCGGCCTGCCGGTCCATGCCGCGTACCTGCTGGAGGCGATGATGCTGCGCGACGAGCTCGAGCGTCGCGGCATCGAGCACGTGCACGTGCACTTCGGCACCAACCCCACCGCGGTCGCGCAGATCACCCGTGCGATGGGTGGGCCGCCGTATTCGTTCACCGTCCACGGCCCCGACGAGCTCGACGCGCCGATCGGCCTCAAGCTCGGCCCCAAGATCGAAGACTCGGCGTTCGTGGTCGCCATCACGAACTACTGCGCGGCGCAGCTGCGGCGCTGGGTCTCGCACGAGCACTGGGACAAGATCCGCGTGGTGCACTGCACCGTCGGCGACGAGTTCTTCCGCGAGGCCCAGCCCATCGATCCCACCAGTCGCACGCTGGTGTGCGTGGGCCGGCTGTCGCCGCAGAAGGGTCAGCTGCTGCTGGTCGAGGCCTTCGCCGACGCGATCGATCGCGGGCTCGACGCGACGCTCGTGCTCGCCGGCGACGGCGAGATGCGGGCGGAGATCGAGCGCATCGCCGCGGCCCGCGGGCTCGGCGAGCGGCTGCGCATCACCGGTTGGATCAGCGGCGAGCAGGTGCGCCGCGAGATCCTCGCCGCGCGTGCGCTGGTGCTGCCGAGCTTCGCCGAGGGCCTGCCGATGGTGATCATGGAGGCGTTCGCACTCGGTCGCCCGGTGCTGACCACGTACATCGCCGGGATCCCCGAGCTGGTCGTGCACCGCGAGAACGGCTGGCTGATCCCCGCCGGCAGCAAGCCCGCGATCACCGATGCGATCGCGGAGGTGCTCGCGGCCGCGCCGGCGCAGCTCGAGGCGATGGCCGCGAAGGGCCGCGAGGCGGTGCGCAAGCACCACTACACGCCGACCGAGACCGCGCGGCTGGCCGACGCGGTGCGCGAGTCGGTCGCGCACGAGCACGAGCGGCCGTGACGGCCGCGCAGCCGCTCGCCGATCGCATGCTCGCGCGCGAGCGCGACGCCGCTGCGCGGTGGTTCGGCGTCGGCCTCGCGGCGGTGCCGGTGCTCGAGCGCTTCGAAGACGCCGGGTGGATCACGCTGCTCGCGTCGGGCCTGGGCGACGGGCTGCCGCCGGCTGCGCTGGCGAGTGTGCCGTGGCTGCTGGGCTTCGCGGCGCTGGGCTTCGCGGGCACGCAGGTGATGCGCGCGTTGGCGCAGCGTGATCGGTGGTGGTTGCTGGGCGCGACGGTGGCGGTGATCGGCGCCTATGCAGTGCATCGTGGGCTCGCGCTCGCGGTGCTGGTCGCCGTGCTCGCGCTGGCGATGGCCGCGGTGAAGCTCGTCGGGCTGCGGCAGCGCTGATCCGCGCCGCGGGTTTTCGCGCGTGCCGGCGCACGGACTTCGCCGCACTCGCAGCGCTCGCGGCGTCGTTTCGGTAGTGGCGGATGCAGTCGCGGCGCCGGCCTCGCCGCGTCGCGCCGTCGCGCGGTTCATCGTCGGCCACGCGTTGGCGATCGTCGTCGCGCCGCGCAATACTTCCAGCACGATGATGCATCGAGTCCATGCGCGCGCGGTCGCGACGGCGGCGGCGCTCGCGATCCTGGTGCCGTGCGCGAGCGGCTGTCCCAGCGAGAGCCCGCCCGAGGATCCCGACGACGACGCGGGCAGCTCGGCGGTCAGCCTCACCGTCGGCGAGGGCAGCCTCACCGCCGGTGGCATGAAGTTCGACGTCGGCGGCGGCGAGGCCAGCAGCGGCGCCGACGATGGCGGGCCCAAGGTCGGTTGCAAGCTCGTCGACGTCGTCATCGCGATCGACAATTCGAGCAGCATGCAGGAGGAGATCGAGGCGCTCGCCGGTCCGGTGTTCGACTCGTTCCCGCAGACGCTGCTGGACATCAACAACGGGCTCGACGACTTCCAGCTCGGTGTGATCGATGCCTGCAATGCGCCGCCGTTCCTCCACGACACCGGCGCCGGCGGCGGCTGCGGCTATTCGACCGGCAAGAACTTCATGTCCTCGAGCTCGCCGGCGCTGCTGACCGAGTACGAGTGCGTGACGCAGCTGACCCCCGACGGCTACATGGGCCAGGCCGACGAGTGCTCGGGCGACAACGACGACGAGCAGCCGGCCAACACCGCCGCCGACGTCGTGAGCGCGCCCGCGGCGAACGGTCCCAACGCCGGCTTCGTCCGCGACGATGCGGTGCTGTTCATCGTGGCGATCACCGACGAGGACGAGCAACCGGTGCCGCAGCGCAGCGCGCAGGAGATCGCGGACACCATCATCGCGGCCAAGGGCAGCATCGACAACGTCGTGTTCCTCGGCATCGGCGGCGACAGCAGCTGCGACGGTCCCTACGGCAGCGCCGACGAGGCCGCGATGCTGCGCGAGGTCTCGAACATCTTCGTCGCGGCCGATCGCGGCGTGTGGTGGGACCTGTGCCAGGGCGATCTCGAGGCCGCGTTCCAGAGCGCGCTGATGGTGGTCGACTCGGCCTGCCAGGACTTCACGCCGGTGGGTTGAGCGCGCGGGCGCAGTCGCGCGGTTGCGCGGGCGCGCCCCGCCGCGCCGCCGCGCCGCGTCCGCGGGCGGGCCCTCGCGCGCCGCCGGCCCGCTGGGGCATCATCGCGCCGTGTCCACGCCGCCGTCGCCCTCCGGTCCGATCGCGATCGTGATCCCGGCCTACAACGAGGGCGAGGTCATCGAGCGCTGCCTCTCGGCGATCCTCGCCGACGCGAAGCCCGGCGAGTTCGAGATCGTCGTGGTCTGCAACGGCTGCAAGGACGACACCGCCGCGCGCGCGCGCAAGTTCGAACCGCGGGTCAAGGTGGTCGAGACGCCGGTGGGCTCGAAGATCGGCGCGCTCAACCTCGGCGACGATCACGTCACCGGCTTCCCGCGCTTCTACGTCGACGCCGACGTGCAGCTCGACGCGCGGGCGATCCGCGAGGTCGCAGCGCTGCTGGGCGACGACTCGCCGATCGTGGTCGCGGCGCCGCAGGCCATCGTCGCGTTCGAGGACCGCTCGCCGCTGGTGCGCTCGTTCTACAAGGTCTGGACCAGCCTGCCGTACTTCCGCGAGAACATGATCGGCTCGGGCGTGTACGCGTTCTCGCGGCGCGGCCGCGAGCGCTTCGATCGTTTCCCCGATGTCATCGCCGACGACGAGTTCGCGCGCTTGATCGCAGCGCCGCACGAGCGTCGCGCCACGCCCAAGGCGAGCTTCACGATCCATCCCCCGCGCACGATCTCGGGCGTGCTGCTGATCAACACGCGCGCCCGTGCCGGGCAGTACGAGCTGCGGCAGAAGTTCCCCGAGCTGCAGGCGCACGGCAACACCAGCGCCGGGCGCACGCTGCAGATCCTCGCGCGCACGCCCCGGCTGTGGCCGCACGCGCCCGTCTACCTCGGGGTCATGTTCCTGGCCAAGCTGCGCGCGCAGGAGAAGCTGCGCAAGCGCATGGAGAAGGTCTGGGAGCGCGACACGACCTCGCGCGCCAGCCGTTGACGAGATGACGATGAACGACGTCCCGCGCACGATCGATCTCATGGGCATGTCGCTGGACGTGCTCGACTACGAGTCCTTGCTCGACGAGATGTTCGGTGGCCTGCACGCCGGCCGCGGCGGCTGGATCGTGACCGCGAACCTCGACATCCTGCGACGCTACGCGCTCGATCCCGAGATGCGCGCGCTGTACGGCGCCGCCGACCTGCGCGTCGCCGACGGCATGCCGCTGGTGTGGGCGAGCAAGCTGCAGGGCGATCCGCTGCCGGTGCGCATCGCCGGCTCGACGCTGTCGTGGCTCATCGCCGAGCGTGCCGCCGACGAGGGCCGCTCGCTGTACCTGCTGGGCGGCGACGCCGGCGCGGCCGAGGGCGCCAAGGCCGTGCTCGAGCAGCGCTACCGCGGCACGCGCGTGTGCGGGCTGTCGAGCCCACGCGTGTCGCTGCCGGCGACCGACGAACAGCTCGACGCGATCGCGCGCGAGCTCGAGGCCTGCGCGCCCGACATCGTCTACGTCGCCTTCGGCTCACCCAAGCAGGAGTACGTCGCCCGCGGGCTGCGCGATCGCTTCCCCGCGACGTGGTTCATCGGCGTCGGCATCAGCCTGGGCTTCATCTCCGGCCAGGTGCAGCGCGCACCCGAGTGGGTGCAGGACATCGGCATGGAGTGGGTCCACCGGCTCACGCAGGAACCCAAGCGACTGGCGAAGCGCTACCTCGTGCACGACCTGCCGTTCGCGGCGCGCCTGTTCGCGGACGCGGCGCGCTCGCGCGCCGGCCGACTGCTCAAGTGACGCTCAGCTGCCCAGCCGCGCGGGCACACGGGCGATCAGGAAGTCACGCAGCGCTGCGACGCGCGGCGGGAGCGGACGCTCGGGCGCGGTCACCAGCCGCAGCGGCGCGCCCGGCAGGGTGAGCTGCGGCAGCACCCGCACCAGGCCACCGTCGCCGAGCTCGACGGCGGCGAGGTGCAGCGGCAACACGGCGATGCCCGCACCGGCCTTGGCCAGCGCGAGCAAGGTCGCGAAGTCGTCGCAGTCGATCGTCGGCGGCGGCGGATGGGCCGCGTCGGCGAAGCTGCGCCGGCGCGGACGTGCGGGCCACAGGCCGTCGTGGGCCGGCAACTCGGCGACGCTGGCCGGCACGCCGCGACGCGCGAGGTACTTCGGTGCGGCGAAGAAGCCCGCGCGCACGTCACCGAGTCGGCGCGCGCGCAGGCGGCCGGGACCGCCGGGTCCCGCACGCACCGCGAGATCGGCATCGGTGCCCACTCGGACCAGCGCGACGTCGAGCACCAGGCGCACGCGGACCTCGGGGTGCGCGCGACGGAACTCGCCGAGGATGGGCGCGATCACGCTGGGTCCGAGATCGGGCGGGGCCGTGAGTGTGACGAGCCCGCGGGGCTCGTCCGCACGATCGTGCAGCCGTGCCGCCGCGCTGGCGAGGTTCGCCAACGGCGCGCCGATCGAGGCCACGAAGGCTGCACCCGCGGCGGTCGGCGTCACGCGTCGCGCGGCGCGGGTGAACAGCGCCACGCCGAGGTCGCGCTCGCACGCACGGATCGCGCGGCTGAGGTTGCCCGCGTCGGTGCCCACGGCCTCGGCGGCCCGCCGCAAGCTGCCGTGCTCGGCCACCGCCACGACCAGGGCCAGATGGTTGAGGTTCATCGGTGTTGTCGATTCTACAACGTCGCGTTGTCCTTCGTGGGCGTGGTCACAACGGGGGAGAGGGTCATGCTGGTGCCATGACCGTCTGCACCTCCACGCTTGCGACCCTCGCGCTGATCATGCTCGCCGGCTGCCACGGCGCCGATGCGGGCGTGCTGCCCACCGAAGCGGGCGCGCCGCCGCAGCCCGAGCTGACGCTCGTGTGGGTCGGCCGCGGGCAGACCGAGCGCCTCGTCGACGGCACATGGCAGCGTGCGCCGAGCTTCGACTACGAGTTCACCGTCGAGCAGCGCCGCTACGCCGATCACTGGGAGTCCGTGAAGCACCTGCGCCGTCGCCATCCCGACTACGACGGCAGCGCAGGGCCGCGCGAACAGACGATGTACTTCCGGCTCGACCTCGGCGGCGTCGCCGGTGACGTCGTGCCGGTCGCGATCGCCTCCAGTCTCGGGCGCGGCGACGGCCACGCCGACCCCGACTTCCGCACCGCCGCGCTGCGCCTGCATGCAGACGTACCCCGCGCGGCGCCGTTCGACACCTACCGCATCGACCAGCACTACGACTACGAACACGGCGTGCTGACGGAGACCGTCGCGCTCGACGAGGGCGACGCACCGTGGGTGCGCAATCACGAAGCCGCGGTCTTGTTCGCGCCGCATGCCTTCGCCGAGCCGCCGACGCGGCAGCCGCGGCCGACCGCGGTCCCGCCGTCGCAGGCGGCGCGCTAGCGAAGGCTCGTCGGCTGCGCCTCGAGCCGTCGTTCGAGCGAGCGAGCGTCGCTCGGACAGGACGGCCGGCGGTTTCGTGACGCCGGCGGCGGTCGGTCACACGGCGGATGGCTGCGCTGTCGAAGCAGCCATGAACCCCGACGCCGCCGCTGTGCGACCGTCCGAAGCCCTGGGCTGCCGCGGTCGCGCGGGGGCGGACCCGCGCCGCGACGGTGCCGTAGGCTGGCGCGCAGGGTCGCGTCGACGACCCGGGGGGCCCTCGTGAACCAGCCGAAATCCATCGAAGCCATGGTCGCGCGCGCGCAGGCGGGCGACCGCGACGCGCTCGCCGAGGTCGTGCGCGCGATGCAGGACCGCGTGTTCCACCTCGCGCTGCGCATGCTCGGCACCGCCGAGGATGCGCGGGATGCCTCGCAGGAGATCCTGGTGCGCATGGTCACCAAGCTGGGCTCCTTCCGCGGCGAGTCGTCGTTCGGCACGTGGGTGCACCGGCTTGCGGTGCACGCGTTGATCAACACCAAGATCGCGCTGCGGCGCCGCGAGTCGAACTTCGACGATCTGGGCGAGTCGCTCGACGCCGCGGTCGCGGCCTCGGCCGGCATGACGCTGGCGCCCGAGCACGCCGCCTTGATCGACGAAGCCAAACAGGTCTGCGTCCAGGGCATGCTGCTGTGCCTCGACCGCCCGCACCGCGTCGCGTACATCCTGGGCGAGATCTTGGAGCTCGCGGGCGACGAGGCCGCCGCCATCCTCGAGATCACGCCGGCGGCGTATCGCAAGCGGCTGTCACGCGCGCGCGCCGAGATGGATGCGTTCTTCGCCGGGCGCTGCGGCCTGGCGGATCCCGCCAACGCCTGTCGCTGCCGGCGGGTGCTGCCGCTGGCGATCGCGGGCGGCATCGTCGATCCCGCGGCGCCGCCGTTCGCACGCCTGCCGGTCGTGCGCGAGGATCGTCTGCGCGTCGACATCGAGCGGCTGCGCAGCGGCGCGGAGATCGTCCGCGGCCTGCCCCAGCACGGCAGCCCCGAGGATTTCGCACAGGGGATCCGCACGCTGTTGCGCGGATTCGACGACGCGAATTGAAGCCAGAAGGAGACGCCATGACCGAGTACGCCAGCCGCCACCAGATCCGCATCGCCGCGCCGCCCGAGCGCGTGTTCGATCTCCTCACCACCGAGTCGGGCCTGCGTCGCTGGTGGACCGCCAGCACCGTCGCGACCCCCGAGCCCGGCGCGGTGCTGCGCTTCGGCTTCGACGGCGACAGCGTGATGATGCACTTTCGCGTCGACCGCCACGACCGCGCCCGCGCGCTGACGTGGACCTGCGTGGACAACCCCAAGAGTCCGCGCGAGTGGGTCGACACCAAGATCGTCGCCGAGCTGCAGCCCGACGGCGACGGCACGTTGCTGCGCTTCGGTCACATCGGCTGGGCCAGCGGCGACGGCGGACTGCCGCTGTGCAACACCACCTGGGGCGCGCTCATGCATCGGCTGCGCGACGCCGCCGAGGGTCGCGACCGCGGACCGCTGTTCGGCCCCAGCGCGCGCGAGATCGTGCGCGCCTACCACGACGCCTGGACGACCGGGAAGCTCGATCTCGCAGCGGAGCGCCTGTCGCCCAGCGTCGATTTCCAGGGGCCGATCGATCGCTTCGATCGCGCCGAGCCGCTGCTGGCCGAGCTCGCGAAGCTGCAGCCGATCATCCGCTCGGTCGAGCTGCTGGGTGAACTCGAGCGCGGTGACGAGGTGTGCCTGCGCTATCAGTTGATCACGGCGGTGCCGGCGATCGGCACCACCGAGGTCGCGGAGTGGTTCAAGGTCCAGGGCGGTCGCATCGTCTCGATGCGCCTGTACTTCGATCCGCGACCGTATGTCGCGATGTTCTCGGGTGGTTGAGTCGAGTCCGCGCCCCTGCGTGCATGTCCGCCAAATCTTCGCGCGCCGCGTAACGCCGCCATCGCATCGGCAACGGGGTCGTCGGGCCGAACCATGGCCCGGAGGGCTTGCGCATGACGAAACGTCGCAGTGTGCGATGGATGGGGGTGCTTTCGTCGATGGTGTGGCTGGGCGCGTGCGGTGACCCCGGAGAAGCCGGGGGCACCGCAGGCACCGACAGCAGCAGCTCGGGGACGAGCGGTTCCGCGACCGCCACCGATGCGACCATGAGTGCCAGTGCGAGCGTGTCGGCGACCGGCAATTCGGCGTCCGGCGCCGACAGCTCGAGCAGCGGTGTCGCCAGCGACGCGACGACGATGGCCGGTTCGTCGAGCAGCGGCGGCGGAGGTGACTGCGCGGTCGCGGGCCAGATCGATTGCGGCGGCGGCTGCATCGACCCGCAGATCGATCCCGACAATTGTGGTGGGTGCGGCGAGGCCTGCGTGGAACCACAGGTCTGCAGCCTCGGTGGCTGCGCGGATACATGCGCTCGCGGGCTGGTGCAGTGCGGCCAGTCCTGCATCGATGTGTCGCAGGATCACGATCACTGTGGCAGCTGCGAGAACAGCTGTGACGCCGACGAGAACTGCGTCGCCGGCAACTGTGTGCCCGGGTGCCCGGTCGGGACCACCATGTGCGGGCTCGAGTGCGTCAGCACCGACTCGGATGCGCAGCACTGTGGCGCCTGCGACAACCCCTGCGCCGAGGGTCAGGTCTGCGGCGGCGGGGTCTGCCTCGACGCGTGCCCGGACGGGACGGTGCAGTGCGGCAGCGACTGCCCGGATGTCTCGATCGATCCGCTGCACTGTGGCAGCTGCGGCGGCGTCTGCTCGGCCGATCAGGTGTGCCAGGCCGGCAACTGCGAGTGCGGGCCCGGCCTCGATGCCTGCGGTCAGGGCTGTTTCGATCTGCAGAACGACCCCAACCACTGCGGCGACTGCGACACCGACTGCGGCGACGGGACCTGCACGGCCGGCGTGTGCGACTGCCCCGCGAACCTCGAACCGTGCGGCAACGGCTGCGCCGACCTGCAGAACGACCCCAACAACTGTGGTGCGTGCAACAACGACTGCGGGCCGCAGGGGCTGTGCAACGCCGGCGACTGCGAGTGTGCACCGGGCTTCACGCTGTGTGGCGACACCTGCGTGAACCTGGCCAACGATCCGGGCAACTGCGGCGACTGCTTCGTCGACTGCATGGGCGATCCCTGCGGCGCCGGCAACTGCCAGCCCGACTGCGATGGCTTCCCGGACCAGTGCGGCGACAGCTGCACCGACGTCGACACCGACCCGCTCAACTGCGGTGAGTGCGGCAACGACTGCAACGTCGACCAGGTGTGCATCAACGGTGATTGCCGCGACTACACGCTGCCGGCCTGCAACATGTGCCCGTGCGACGAGTGCAACGGCGGCGACGTCTGCTGCGACGTCGCGTTCCTCGAGGACATCGCCTGCGTGAACGCCAACGACTGCGGCTGATCGACATGGCGCCGCCGCGCTCGACCCCTTCGGGGGCCGGCGCGGCGGTGTCTCGCGTTCACGGGATGTCGGGCGGCGGGGTGCAGAAGCCGGCGAAACAGAACACGCTGCAGCAGTCGTCGCCGGTGACGCAGGCCTCGCCCGAGGGCGTGCAGTCGCCTCCGGGGGGCACGCACACGTCGTCGGTGCAGGTGTTGCTGCAGCAGTCCGACGGCAGCGCGCAGGGCTGTCCTTGCGGCGCGCAGGCGGGCACGCACGTCATCGTCGCGGGATCGCAGGCGCCGCCGCAGCAGTCGTCGTCGACCTCGCAGGCGCCGCCTTGACCCTTGCAGGTGTCCTCACCGAAGTCGCAGCGCCCGGTGTCCTCGTTGCAGTTCATCGAGCAGCACTCGGTCGGGCCGCCGCTGGTGCAGCTCTCACCGGTGGGTCGGCAGCCGGGCGCGAGATCGACCTCGCAGCGGCCGTCGTTGCCGCAGAGGTTGGAGCAGCAGTCTTGGTTGGTGTCGCAGTCCTCGCCCTCGACCAGGCACAGTTCACCGCCGCACACGTCGCCGTGACAGGCGAGTGAGCAGCAGTCGAGCGCCTGCGTGCAGGCGACACCATCGGCGGCGCAGTAGTTGAGGCACACGACGTCGCCGCCGCCGAGCTCCGGCTCGCAGCGACCCGAGCAGCACGGAGTCTCGTCGGTGCACGGCGTGCCCGGCGGCTCGCACATGCCGGGTTCGACACAGACCGCGCCGGCGCAGCGCGCCGAGCAGCACTGTGCGTCGTCGGTGCATTCGAGGCCCAGATCGAGGCAGCTGCCGCCGCCGCCCTCGCACACGCCCGCGTCGCTGCAGCTGCCGCCGCAGCACTCGCTGGCAGCGGCGCAGGACTGGCCGGCGGCGAGGCACGAGCCGGTGCTGCCGTCGTCGCTCGATGCGACCGTCACGGTTCCGGTGGCACTCGTGTCGAGGCTGCCACCGATGCCGGTGTCGCCGGAGCTGCTCGAGTCCCCGGCCCCCGGCGGGTCGGAACCACAAGCGAAGAGCAGGCAGGCGCTGGTGAGCGCGAGGCGAAGCGGCGCGCGGCGATGCATCGGGACCTCCGGGCCCGAAGTGCCCGCACGCGCGCCGGCGTTACGCGACCGCGGCGCGATCAGCCGTCGGTGTCCGCGTCGTCGCCCTCGGTGTCGCCACCGTGGTGGTCGTCGTCGGTGTCCGCGTCGTCGTCGTCGGTGTCGCCGCCGTGGTCGTCGTCGGTGTCCGCGTCGTCGTCGTCGGTGTCGCCGCCGTGGTGGTCGTCGTCGGTGTCCGCGTCGTCGTCGTCGTCGTCGTCGTCGTCGTCGTCGTCACCGCCGTGATCGTCGAAGTCGTCGTCGTGCTCCGAGTCGAGCACGGTGCCCTGTGCGTCGAGCTCGATCTCCCACACGCCGTCGTCGGCGAGGACGTCCACCTCGTACACGCCGTCGTCGACGTCGACCTCGATCTCGAACGCGACGCCCGAGACCGCGGCCTCGGCGCTGGCGAGCAGGGCCGACCAGTCGGCATCCTGCGCGAACTCGGCGGCCGCGGCGTTGCGCTCGGCGTTGCCCGAGCTCGACTCGCGCGAGCGCACGATGCTGCCATCGAGCGGGTCCAGCTCGATGCGGCGCTGACCCTGCGCGCCGACCAGCTCGACGCGGTAGCGATCGTCGCCGTCCTCGGGCTCGAGCTTCGCCTCGATCGCGGTGCCGCCGCCGTCGGCCTCGGCGGCCGCGATGGCCTCCGCGAGGCTGGTCTGCGCACCCTCGATGGCCTGGGCGATGCGCTCGGTCGGGGTCGGGCCGGCCGACTGGCGATCGCAGGCGGCGGCAAGGGCGAGGCAGGTGAGCAGGGCGATGCGTGGCTTCGTCACGGCCCCCAAGTGCCCGCGTCCGGCCGGGCGTTACAGCGCACGGCGACGTGTAACGAATCGTCGCCATCGGGCACCATCAGCAACCGCGTGGAAGAGACTCGCAGCCCCCTGCCGTTCCCGCGCGCCGTGGACGCGCCGGCACCCGAGCCGGACGGCGCGAGCGACGACGTGCTGGTCGAGCGCGCGCTCGGCGGGGACGAGCGCGCGTGGGTGCGGCTGTACCAGCGGCACTTCGACCGCATCTTCCGCGACGTCGCGTACCTGACCGGCGGCGGCCCGGGCGCGGAGGAGCTGGTGCAGGAGACCTTCGCGGCGGCGCTCACCAGCCTGCGCCGCTACGACCGGCGCGCGAGCGTCATCACGTGGCTGCGTGGCATCGCGCACAACCTCGTGCGGCACCACTGGCGCTCGCAGAGTCGCCGCGCGCGTGCGTACGATCGCCTCGCCGAGATCGCGCCGCCGCTCGGACACGGCGGCCCCGACGATCCCGAGGACGCGCACCTGCAGGATCGTCGCGCACAGGTGCTGCGTGCGGTGCTCGAGCGCGTGCCCGCGCAGCTGCGCGAGGCATTCCTGCTCTCGGATGTGCAAGGGCTCGCGGCGGCCGAGGTCGCCGAGCGCCTGTCGATCAGCGTCGGCAACGCGCGCGTGCGTGCGAGCCGTGCGCGCGCGATGATCCGCGCCGAGCTCGAGCGACTGGGTTGGTTGGAACCGGAGGCCCCGCGATGAGCGACGCGCCCGATCGGGAGCTGCGTCGATTCTGCGACGCGCTCGCGCAGCGGCTCGATCGCGAGATCGCAGGCGCGGCCGCGGTGCCCGACGCCGCCGACGTGCTCGCGCGTGCCCGCGCGATCGATGCCGACGCGGTGCCGGCATCGTGGTCGGCGAAGCTCGAGGACGAGATCATCCCGCTGGCGGAGCGCCGTGCGCTCGCGCGGGAGCACGACGAGGACGCCGGTGTCGCCGCGTTCGCCGGTGCGCTGCGCGGTGCGATCGAGCGCGGCCTGCAAGAGCGCGGCATGGCCGAGATCCCGCCGCCGCCGCGACGCACGCGGCCGCGGGTGGCGCTGGGCGTCGGCCTCGCGTTGCTGGCAGCCGGACTGGTCGCGACGCTCGCCACGCTCACGCCGCGTTGGATGCAGCGTGATGCAGACAACGACGCGTCGTCTGCGATGCAGACGCTGCAGCGCGGCGAGGCGACCGACGCGTGGCAGGCCAGCGAAGGCGCGCCGTCGCACGATGCCGCGCCGCGCCGCGCCGCGCCGCCGCGGCTCGAGCCGACGCCGCCGTCCGCGCCCGAAGGCACCACGGGCGAGGCCACGTCGGAGTCGCGCTCGCCGATCAAGCGCGCCGCGCCGACGCTCGACGAGCTCGCGGCGCAGGCCGAGGCGGCGTGGCGCGCAGGTGAGCTCGACGTGGCCGAGCAGCGACTGCGGCGCATCATCGCGCGCGCCGGTCGTTCGCAGCGCGCCGAGCTGGCGTGGGGCGATCTGTTCGCGCTCGCGCGTCAGCGCGATGGCGTTCGCGGACCGGTCCCGCACTGGCGCGCCTACCTGCGGCAGTTCCCCCGCGGTCGCTACGCCGAAGACGCGCGCGCAGGCCTGTGTCGACAGACCGAGGGCGACGCGGACACGCGCGCGTGCTGGAGCGAGTATCTGAGTGCCCATCCCGCGGGCAGTCATGCCCGCGAGGCCCACCGATGGACCGACGTCCCGTCCGCCCCCTGATCTCGCTGGTCGCTGTGATCTCGGCGGCGTGCGCGAGCGCGTGCGTGCTGCAGTACACCGTGCCGCTCGAGGGCGACGACGGTTGCGACGGTGCCGAGGTGTTGTGCGGGGCGCTGTGCGTCGATCTGACCGCCGACCGCGATCACTGCGGCGGTTGTGGCCGCGCCTGCGCGGCGGACGAACAGTGCGAAGACGCGACCTGCGTGCCGGCCTGCGACGCGAGCGAGGTCTGCGACGGGCTCTGCGTCGAGCTCGCCAGCGATCCCGCCAACTGCGGCGCGTGCCGCCGTTGGTGCGACAGCGACGAGATCTGCGACGCCGGCGAGTGCGTGCGCGCGTGCGAGCAGTCGTGCGACGACGAGGCGGTGTGCGTGGCCGGCTCGTGCCAGTGCCGCGCGGGCTTCGTCGACTGCAACGGCAAGTGCGTCGACCTCGCGACCGACGAGGGCAACTGCGGCGAGTGCCACCGCGGCTGTGACGGTCAGCCGTGCGGTGGCGGCGAGTGCCAGCCCGACGACTGCGGTGGCTTCCCCGACCGCTGCGACAAGGCCTGCACCGACGTTGCCTCCGATCCGCTGCACTGCGGCGCCTGCAACCGCGCGTGTCATCCCTCGCAGCGCTGCGAGGACGGTGAGTGTGTCGCCGATCCTTGAGACTGCCCTGTTGGCGCTGGCGCTGACGAGCACCGCGCCGGCCGCCGCGTCGCCGCCGTCGAGCGCGGCTGCCCCGGTGTCGGACGCCGACGATCGCCGCACGCGGCCGATCGTGATGCAGCTGCAGGGGCTGTCGCAGGCGGAGCTGCGCGATGCGATCGCGCTGCGCCTGCCGCTGCGCCCGCTGGTCGATGCGGACGCGCCCCGACCCACGCGCTACGACTGGGCCGCGATCACGCTTCGCGACGACGGCAGCGTGAGCCTGTCGTTCATCACCGGCGAGGGCGAGGCCTACGACCGTCGCATCGAGGTCGAGCAGTCCGATCGCGCGCGCGCGATCGCTGGCGCGCTCGCGAGCCTGACGTTCGCGATCGAGGGCGGTGAGGTCGAGCCGGATCGCACGTCGGTGCCGCAGCCCGAGCCGCCGCCGCAGCAAACCGTGACCGCGCCGTCGCCGGAGCCGCCGCGTCCGCTCCCACCACCGCCGTCGTCGCGCCCCGTGCCACCGCCCGCGCACGAGCTGGGCGTGGTCGCGGACGCCGGCGTGGTGACGGGCCTGGCCCCGCGCGCGGGCGCCGACGCGCTCGCAGCCGGACACGGGCGCATCGGCCTCGATCTGCGGCGCCGTGACGGTGCGCTGGGCAGCTTCGGCGTGCGCGTGGGTGGCCGAAGGCACGACGCGCTGTCGCTGGTGCGGGTGCGGCTCGAGCTCGGCGGCGGCTGGGGCTTTCGCTTCCGCGCCGGTGAGCTCGTGCTCGCCGGTGCGATGACGCTCGAGCCGTGGGCGTTGCGACGTCACGGTGGCGCCGCGCCGCTGCAGATCGGAGTCGAGGCCGCGCGACGTCGTCCGCTGCTGGGTGCGCTGGTGCGGGTGTCGCCGGGGTTGCGTCTGCGCGTGGGTCGTGCCGGGCTGCCGTTGCGGCTGGGCGTGCACGTCGAGCTGGCGGGTTCGTTCGTGCCCGATCACGGCGCGCGCACGATCGAGATCGGCGTCGCGAAGCCCGACGGCACGCGCGCGCTGGCCCAGCGCATGGGCGGGCTCGAGCTGCACAGCGGCCTCGAGCTGGCGCTGTGGTTCCCGCTGCCGGGGCGCTGATCAGCCGCTGCTGCCGTCGCGCAGCGACACGCGCACGCGACCGCCGGTGGTGCGCAGCTCGACGCGATCCTTGCCCAGCCGCAACCGCTCGCAGTCGAGCTCGAGCTCGGAGCCCTGGCCCTCGAAGCGGCCGAATGTGCCCGGCAGCGCGGCGGTCCACGCGAGCGTGCGGCTGGTCAGCGACCACGCGCTGATCGCCGCGCCGGCGGCGACGACGACGAGATCGTCGCGGCAGCCGATCGCGATCGCGACGGTGTCGACCTCGTAGCCCGACGCGGGTGCGCTCTGCTCGGTCGCGGGCAACAGCCACGGCGCGTCCTGGCCGCGCGCGAGCACGAACTCGAGGTTGCGCGTGGTCCGGACGCCGGCGCCGGTGATGGTGGTACTGCGACCGGTCGCGCGCGCGTACAGATCGACGCTGGGGTTGCCCGCGCAGCTGCAGCCGCGCAGCCGCTGGTAGTCGGCGAGCACGAGCGGGGTCGCGGCGGGTGTCGGCTCGACCTCGGGCGCGGGCGTGGGCTCGGGCGTCGAGGGCGTCGCCGCGATCGCGGGCTGCGGTGTGTTCGCTGCGATCGCGGGCACAGCTCGCGTGGGTTCGGACGACGCGATGATCGCCTTGGGCGCCTCGGCCACCTCCATCCGCGCGACGCTCGCGTGGTGGCCCGAGGGCGCGGAGGCGAGCATCAGCGTCGACGCGAGCGCACCGAGGACGGCGACGCCGCCGACGGCGAGGCCGATCTTGGTGCCCGCGTTGCTGCCGCTGGTGCGCGTGCGGAAGACCACCGGCGCCTGCGGCGGCGGAGGCTGCGGCGCACCGGTGTAGAGAAACGAGCTGCCGCAGTGGCGACAGCCGTACTGCTGCGAGCCGCGGGCGGTGACGTCGGTCGAGCCGCACGCGGGGCATCGGATCGTGACGAACGGCGCGCGGTCCACCGGTTGCGAGCGTAGCAGCGAACCCATCCGCGCCGCCGTGCCAATGCGCTACCGTGCGCCATGGCCACGCCCTACCGCGACTCGGCGGCGTTCTACGACGGCATCTACGACGACAAGGACTACGTCGCCGAGGCGGCGAGCGTCCACGCGCTGGTGCTGCAGCGGTGCCCGCGCGCGCGGACGCTGCTCGATGTGGGCTGCGGCACGGGCGGCCACCTCGCGCAGCTGCGGCAGTGGTTCGAGGTGCACGGCGCCGACGCCTCGGCGCAGATGATCGCGCGGGCGGCCGAGAAGCTGCCCGAGGTGCCGCTGCACGTCGCCGACCTGCGCGAGCTGTCGCTGGGGCGCAGCTTCGATGCGGTGGTGTGCCTGTTCAGCGCCATCGGGTATGTCGCGTCGCTCGAGGAGCTGCGGCGCGGCGTGGCCGCGATGGCGCAGCACGTCGCGCCCGGCGGTGTGCTCGCGATCGAGCCGTGGTTCACGCCCGAGGCCTGGCGACCGTGGACCGTGCACGGCAGCCTCGCCATCGATCGGCCCGAGCTCAAGGTCGCACGGCTGGTCCGCAGCGAGGTGCGCGGTCGCATCTCGGTGATGCCGATGCATCACCTGGTCGCCTCGACCGAGGGCGTCGAGCACTTCGTGGAGACCCACGAGATGTTCCTCGCCACCGAGGACGAGATCGCGCAGGCGTTCGCGGACGCGGGGCTGCGCGACGTCGAGCTGCGTCGCGACGCGCT
The DNA here is from genome assembly GCA_019694555.1 of Nannocystaceae bacterium. Lineage (GTDB taxonomy): Bacteria > Myxococcota_A > Polyangia > Nannocystales > Nannocystaceae > Xiheibacterium. The sequence continues at coordinate 16,866 of JAIBBS010000043.1, read as the reverse complement.
CGTGCGAGGGCTGTGGCTCGGCACCCGCTGATCCGGACCGATCTGGCACTTTCGCTCGCGCGGCGCGGGGACGATGCAGGCTGCCGTGAGCACGGCCGCGACGTCGTCCGATTCCCGCGCCCGCGCCGCAGGTCCGCTCGAAGCCGTCGAGGCCGCGCTCGCGGCCGGTGCGGTCGACCTGCCGGTGCTACCCAAGGTCGCGCACGAGGTGATGATCGCCGCGCGTGACCCCAAGCGCGGCGCGGCCGAGGTCGCGCGCGCGATCGAGAAGGATCCCGCGTTGTGTGCCACGGTGCTGCGCGCGGCCAACTCCGCGATGTTCGGCAGCACCGTCGAGATCGTGTCCGCGCGGCAGGCGGTGCTGCGCCTGGGACTGCTCGAGGTCGCCACGCTCGCCACCACCGCGGCGATGCGCAGCGCGCTGGTCGATCACGGCGGCTTCGAGCAGCACATGCAGGCGTGGTGGCGCGACGCGCTCGCGACCGCGCTGTTTGCCAAGGAGATCGCACGGCTGCGGCGACAGGCGGTCGACTCCGCGTTCCTGTGTGGCCTGCTGCGCGAGGTCGGCGTGCCGGTGATCCTGCGCGTGCTGTCGCGCTCGCGCGTCGCCAGCGATGCCGCCGCGGTCGAGGCCGCGCTGGCGCGGCACGGTCGCACCGCGGGGCTGCTGCTGTGTGACGCGTGGCAGCTGACCGCGCCGGTGCGCGCCGCGATCGCGGACGTGCCCGATCCCAAGTACCTCGATCACGTCTGCACCGCGCGCATCGCCGCCGCGCTCGCGCGCGGTCAGGCGGCCGCGGCCGACGACGTGACCGCGCTGAACCTGTATCCCGAAGAGCTCGAGACGATCGTCGCGATGGCATCGACCATCGCCGCCACCGTGGAGTCGATGGCATGAGCGACCACTACGATTGGATTGTCATTGGTGCCGGCCCCGGTGGCCAGAAGGCGGCGCTGTGCGCCGCCGGGGCCGGCGCGAAGGTTGCGGTGGTCGAGCGCGACGCGCAGCCCGGTGGCGCGTGTGTGCACCGCGGCACGATTCCCAGCAAGACCCTGCGCGAGGCCGCGGTGCAGCTGTCGCGGTTCTTCCGCCAGGCCGAGCGCTTCGGCCTGGTGCTGCCGTCCGAGGTCCGCTTCTCGCACGTTCGCGGCCAGCTCGATCAGGTCATCGCGCGCCACGTCGGCAGCATCCGCGACGAGCTCGCGGTCGCCGGCGTCGATCGCATCCACGGCAACGCGCGCTTCGTGTCGCCGCACGAGCTCGAGATCCGCAGCCCCAGCGGCGCGGCGCGGCGGCTGACGGCCAAGCACATCGTGGTCGCGACCGGCTCGCGCCCGCGCAACCCACCCGAGACGCCGGTCGATCACGACCTCGTGCTCGACAGCGACTCGGTGCTCGGGCTCGAGTACCTGCCGCACTCGCTGGTGATCATCGGTGGCGGCATCATCGCGTGCGAGTACGCCGCGATCTTCGCCAGCCTGGGCGTGCTCGTGACCATCATCGATCGCGCACCGCGACCGCTCGCGTTCCTCGATCCCGAGCTGTCCGAGGGCTTCCTGCGCGCGTTCGAGGCCGCCGGTGGCGTGTACCTCGGCGATCGCAAGGTCCGCGGCCTCGAGCCCGACGGGCTCGCCGCGGTCACCACCGTCACCGACGGTGGCGAGGCGATCACCAGCGAGAAGGTCATGGTCGCGCTGGGCCGCGTGCCCAACACCGCGAGCCTGGGACTGTCCGCCGCCGGCATCGCGGTCGACACCCACGGTCGCATCCCCGTCGACGTCGACGGTCGCACCGCGGTGCCGCACATCTACGCCGTGGGTGACGTCATCGGTCCGCCATCGCTGGCGTCGTACTCGATGGAGCAGGGCCGCCGCGCGGTGATGCACGCGCTCGGGCACGACACCGGCGACGCGCCGAGCCTGGTGCCGATGGGCATCTTCACGATCCCCGAGCTCGCGGCAGTCGGTGAGACCGAGCGATCCGCCCGCGAGCGCCATGGTGAGATCACCGTCGGCCGCGCCGACTTCGCCGGCATCGCGCGCGGGCACATCGCGGGCGAGCCCGACGGCTTCCTCAAGCTCGTCGCCGACGCCGACGGCGAGCGTCTGCTGGGCGTCGGCATCGTCGGCGAGGGCGCGACCGAGCTCGTGCACCTGGGACTGTTGCTGCTGCGCAGCGGCGGCCGCGTGCGCGAGCTGGTCGAGGGCGTCTTCAACTTCCCGACCATGGCCGAGGCCTATCGCGTGGCTGCGCTCGATCTGCTCACGCGCGTGCGCACGGGCGTGCGTCGCCGCGCGGCGTGAGCCTCGCTCGCGCCGGGCGGCGGCGGACATCGCAGCGGCAGCGGTGGTGCCCGGGCCGCCCGACGCGAGTGCAGTGGCGGCGCGAGCTCACGTGCTAGTGTGCACGGGGATGGGAGACGGATGCATCCCGCGGGACGATGTGATCGAGGCGTCGCGGTCAGCAGCATCCGTCGTGGAATGCGATCGGCAGGATTCGGGCGCGTTGCTGCAGTGTTCGCGCATCGTGGCGATGCACCGCAGCAGCGTCGCGGGCACGCGGCGCCGCGATGCAGCGACCGTGGCGGGAGTCGCGGTCGCGATCGTGCTGCTGGGCTGCGGCGGGAAGTCTATCGTCGGAGGCAGCGGCGCGTCGGGGAGCACGAGTGAAGGACGCGTCGCGACTGCGGCTCGACGATCGATGCACGTGCGCGCACGGAGAGCGCGTGCGTCGCCGCGCGGCGTGAGCCTCGCTCGCGCGCGTCAGTCGCCCACGTACTGCGATTGCGGCCGCACAAGCCGGCCGCAGCGGCGTTGCTCCTCCACGTGCGCGAGCCAGCCTGCGACGCGGCCGCAGGCGAAGATCGCGGTGAAGGCCTCGCGCGGGAGCTCGAGCGCGTCGAGCAACACGGCGGTGTAGAACTCGACGTTGGCGGCCAGCGGGCGTTCGGGGTGTCTCGCGGCCAGCAGCGCGGTGGCCTCGCGCTCGACCGCGCGTGCGAGGGCCAGCCGCGCGGCGCCGCCGCGGGATGCGCCGGCGCCGGGCTCGAGGCTCGTGATGGCCTGCTCGAGCGCGGCGGCCCGTGGATCGCGGACGCGGTAGATGCGATGGCCCATGCCCATGATGCGGTGGCCGGCGTCGAGCTGGGCCTGCAGCCACGCGTGTGCGCGTGCGGGCTCGCCGACGGCGTCGAGCATGTCGAGCACGGGGCCGGGTGCGCCGCCGTGCAGCGGGCCCTTGAGGGCGCCCAGGGCCGCGACCACGGCGGAGACTGGATCGGCGCCGGTCGAGGTGACCACGCGCGCGGCGAAGGTCGACGCGTTCATGCCGTGATCGCTCACCGTCACGAGGTAGCGCGCCAGCGCAGCCGCGGGCGCGGGCGCGGCCTCACCCGTGATCATGCGCAGCAGGTCGCTGGCGTGATCGCGCGCGCCGTCGGGCGGTGGCAACGCGACGCCGCGCCGCGCCGCGATCCACCACGCGGTCGCGACCGCGACCGTCGCCACGACATCGAGCGCGGGTGTGTCGTCGTGCAGCAACGCGACCGCACCGCGCACCGCGTCCATCGCCACCGGCAGTTGCAGCCATGCGCCGCCGTCGCCCAGCCGCGTGGCCGCGCGCCGCCGTGCGGCGCCCAGCGCCGTGCGCAGCGAGGTCTCGTCGAGGCCCGCGGGCACGATGGCGTGCGGGTCCGGCCGCGGCCCCGCGGCCGCCCGCCACAGCCGCGACACGATCGCCTCGAAGCGGACGCCGGCGAGGTCTTCGACCGCGCGCCCGGCCAGCACCAGCCGGCCAGCCTCGCCGTCGACCATGGAGATTGCAGTGCGGGCCACGACCACGCGGTCGAGCCCCTCGGCATGCACATCGGTGGGTTCCATCTCGAGCGTTCGGCCGCGGGCCGCGAATGCGGACGCCGTCGGGCCCCTCGCGATCTGGTCTAATCCCGCTTGCATGGTTGATCAACGTGGAATCGACGATCAACGTTCGCTGCTCGACGCGCGCACGGCCGCCGCGCGCCTCGGCGTCGACGTGCGCACGCTCTACGCCTACGCCGCACGCGGGCTCGTGCGCAGTCGCCCCGGTCCCCACGGTCGCCGGCATCTGTACGATCCCGACGACATCGATCGCTTGCTCGTGCGCAAGCGGGCGCGTGCGGGCCACGGTGCGGTCGCAGCGGCGGCGTTGCGCTTCGGCGAGCCGGTGCTCGACTCGGCGATCACGGCGTTGGGTGAGGGCGACATCCGCTACCGCGGTCATGCGTTGTCGCGGCTGGTCGCCGACGGCGTCGGCTTCGAGCGCGTGGCCGAGCTGCTGTGGTCCGGCGCGCTGCCGGCACGCGTGCAGCCGTGGACGGCGTTGCCGCTGCCGTGGTCGCGACTGCGTGCGGTGCTGCAGGCGCCCGGCGCCGCGATCCCGCGGCTGGCGTGGGTGGCGTCGTGGATCGGCCTGGCCCACGGCGCGGCGCTCGAGGACGACGCGATCGCAGGCGCGCGCGCGCTGGTGGCCACGCTCGCGATGGCGCTCGCGTGGCCGCCAGTGCCCTCGCGTGGACGCGGCTCGACGCCGACGGTGGCCGAGCGCTGTGCCTGGGCGCTCGGCTGCGCCGAGCATCCGCGCAAGCGCGCCGCGATCGAGCTCGCGTTGGTCGTCAGCGCCGACCACGAGCTCAACGCCTCGGCCTTCGGCGTGCGCGTCGCGGCCTCGACCGGCGCGGACCTGGCCGCGAGCGTCGCCGCGGGTCTGCACGTGATGAGCGGTCCGCGTCACGGCGCGGCCTCGCGACTGCTCGAGCAGCTGCTCGAACGCGCCGGTGCGCCTTCGCGCGTGCCCGCGCTGGTGCGCGAGCGGCTGCGGCTGGGCGAGCGGATCCCCGGCTTCGGCCACCCGATCTATCCCGCCGGCGATCCGCGCGTGCCGCCGCTGCTCGCGTGTGCGCGCGCGATGGCGCCGCGCTCGCAACGCTGGCTCACGTTGGAGTCGCTGTTGCGCGCCATGGCCGAGCGCGGCCGCGACGCGCCCAACCTCGACGCCGGCCTGGTCGCGATCACGATCGCGTGCGGACTGCCGCCGGGCACCGCGACCGGCCTGTTCGCGCTGGGTCGAACCGCGGGGTGGATCGCGCACGCGCTGGAGCAGCGCGCCGCTGGCTTCATCCTGCGACCGCGCGCGCGCTACGTGGGTCCGTGAGCCGACGCGCGCGCGGCAGCTGTGGCATCATCCGCGGCGATCGTCGTCCACGATCGAGGGAGTGGTTCGCATCATGGCGGAAGGCTACGCACAGGTCGGTGTGCATCGATGGATGCTCGCGGACTCGGTTCGCAACGAGGCCTATCGCGAGGCGCTGGTCCGCGCGGTGCGGCCGGGTGACGTCGTGCTCGACATGGGTGCCGGTACCGGCATCCTCAGCGTGTTCGCGGCGCAGGCCGGGGCCAGCCGCGTGTATGCGGTCGAGCGCACCGACATCGCCGCGGTCGCGCGCCGCGTGATCGAGCGCAACGGCTTCGCCGATCGCATCACGGTGATCCAGGACGACCTCGAGGAGATCGATCTGCCCGGCAAGGTCGACGTGATCGTGTCCGAGTGGATGGGCGGCCTGGGCGTGGACGAGAACATGCTCGCGCCGCTGCTCATCGCACGCGATCGCTTCCTCGCGCCGGGCGGCCGCGTGGTGCCGGCCGCGGTCACGGCCATGGCCGCGCCGATGTGGATCGTCGAGTTCGACGACGCGCAGCAGCACTGGCGCTCGCGTCCGCACGGCGTCGACCTCTCGGTGATCGCGGATGCGACCGCCAACGAGACCGATCTGGTGCAGTGGGCCGTGACCGAGGAGGACATGCTCGCGCCGGCGCAGGTGCTGTGGCGTCACGATGCCTACCGCTGCAGCCGCGAGGAGGCCGACGACGTCTTCGCCGCGCGGCTGTCGTTCACGGTCGCGCGCGAGGGCGAGCTGTCCGCGATCGCGACCTGGTTCGACGCCGACATGGGTGGCGGCGCCGTGCTCACCACCGCACCGGGCGCCCCGCTCACGCACTGGGGCCGCATGATCTTCCCGCTGCACGAGCCCCGCCACGTCGCCGTCGGTGCACGCATCGAGGTGGAGCTGCGATGCGAGCCCAGCTCGCAGGGCGGCACCGAGAAGTACTGGTCCGTGCGCATCGACGATGGTCCGCTCGAGGAGCACGACACGCGCCCGCGCCGTGCGGCTGCGTTCACGAGGCCGCGATGACGCGCGCGGCGGTGCTCGCGTTCGCGGCGCTGGTGGCGTGTCGCCCCGCAGGCGCCACCACCACCACGACCACACCCACCACCGGTGGCACGACCCAGTTCGCACCGCCGCCGACGCAGGGCGAGGACACGACCGCGCGCGCGCTCGATTGCAACGCGGTGCCGTGCACGGAGCTGCAGAAGGAGATCGAGCAGCAGTGCAAGCAGATCGCGACGGTGCGACTGGGCACCGTCGGCCGCTACACCGTGCTGTCGGTGCAGACCGATCCGACCAGCATCGTGTACACCTCGTTTCGCTACGTCTACGATCGCAAAGGTGCGCTGGTCGGGCGCTCGGTGTTCGTGAACGAGTACTCGCGCCACGACAAGGAGGGGATCGTGCCGCGCGGTGAGGTCGTGCGCGAGCACGATCCCTGCCCGCCGGGGCATCGCGAGCCCACGCCGCAAGGCTGAGCGCCCGTCCGCAGGTGCGGACGGACGCTCGTCGCGCGGAGCGGCGCCGCCGGGCCTCACTGACACGCGAGGTGGAGATCCACGATCTCCGCGCGGCCACCGTCGGCGAGCGTGGTCCAGGCCCGCTCGACACCGCAGTTGCCGCGGTCGTCGCACGCGTGCGCGGACTGGAACGCCAGCGGTACGCTCGTCAGACCCAGCGTCGAGAGCAACGCGAGCTCACCCTCGCTGCTGCGGCGATCGCCATCGAGGTCGTGCCACAGGCGCAGCCGCGCGAAGTCCGGATCGGCGGCGTCGATGCGACCGTTGCGGTCGCGATCCAGCTCCGCCAGCGCGAGGAAACCGTTGCGTGCGCGCGAACCGTCGCCGAGCACGACCGCGGACCCGAACAGCTCGTGACCGCCGTCGATCTGGCCGTTGCCGTCGCGATCGAGCGCGAGCCACGGCGTCTGCGCGGCGGGCCAGTCGCTGCCGAGGCAGGTGTTGCCGAGCTCGAAGCTCGCGGCCGCGGCGTGGTCGAGCTCGATGCGCTGACCGGGCGGGACGATCACCAGCGGCGTACTCGTGTCGCCCGACTCGCAGTCGCTCCACTCGGGAATGCCGCTCGGTCCCAGGCCGCAGTACTGCATGCCCTGCTCGCCGTTCGAGTCGTCGTAGCCAGTGGAGCCCTCGTCCTCGCACGTCCGCACCTGGGACGGCTCGCACTCCGGGTCGGCCACGCAGGGACCCCACGTGGGCTTCTCGGTGAGGTATTGGCAGTACTGCGTGCCCTCGTCGCGACCGCAGCTGCGCGCATCGTCCATCGAGGAATCGCAGGGCTGGCCTTCGAGATCGTTCGGCCCGACCTTGCCACCGCCAGCACCGGCCGAGTCCAGCTCGGCGTCGCTGCCGGCCGAGTCCACGTCGTCGTCCCCCTGGGGATCGCAGGCCATCATCGCCACCAACCACGCACCCACCAACATCGAGACTTGCTTCGTCATCGCTCCACTCCATCTTTCGTCCACGACCTCGGACGATCGTTCCAATCGAGCGATCTTCCTGTCGCCCGCATCGACACCACTGCACGGGCCATGCCGCGTGACATGGCACGTCGTCGCGCGCGCGGGCTACGGCCCTCGCGACGTCACCGTCGCGGTTGGACGATTGCATGTGACTGCGATGCCGCGCGTTGCGACGAGCCCTGCAGCTCGAGCGCGATCACGAGGTCGGCCACGCGGACGTGCTGCCCGTCCCGCAGCGCGCGCGCGGTGCCGCCGTCACCAGACGCAGACCATCTCGCCGTCGACGGCCTGGCAGCTGCGACCTCCGAGGCACTGCTTGCTGGTGTCGCACGGTGGCGCGCAGCGTTCGTGGTTGGGCAAGCAGATCGCGCCCTCGCACGAAGGATCGTCGCACGGCAGCAGGCAGGTGCCGCGGACGTGGCCGTCGTCGCGGAAGACGCATTCCTCGGGAGGGGCGCACTGCTCCGTGCTCGCGCACGCCGACATCGCGCCGCAGCCGTCGGTGCACGGACCGCAGCTCGACACGTCCTGCACGCAGCCGTCGCCGCACATGGCCTCCGCGCCCTCGAGGCCGAAGGCTGCGCACGAGTTCACCGAGGGCGTGCCCGGCTCGCACTCCTCGAGCTCGGGCTGGAAATAGCCGTCGCCGCAGGCGAACAGCGTGCAGTTCGGGTTGCAGTTGCTGGCGGCGTCGCAGGCTTCGTCGCCCTCGATCACGCCGTTGCCGCAGACCGGCTGGGTGTCGGTCGTGCTCGTGATCGTGGTGCTCACGCTGGCGTCGGTGGTGCCGCTGGAGCTCGACTCACCGTCCGTGGTCGTGGACGACGACAGCGTGGTCGAGGCGGTCGCGCTGCCCTCGGAGGTCGCGCTCGAGGTGCCGAGCTCGCCCGAGCTGCTGCTGCCGCCGGCGACGCACGTGCCCGCGAGACCGCCGCCGCTGTAGTCGGTGTAGCGCTGGCCCGACGCGCAGCCGACGTCCGCGACGCTGCACCAGCCGTCGGCCTGGCACGTGGCGCCCGCGCCCGCGCCCGCGCAGTCGCCATCGCTGCCGCACAGGAACTCGCGTCGGCCGCAGGCGGTGTGCGCGACGGCGACGAGCAGCACCAGCACGCGCACGCGCCATCGTGAGCCCATCGCTCATCAACGTAGCAGCGCGGGCCGGTCGCGATCAACGAGCCCGGCCCGCGCGCTTGCGATCGATGATGCCGGTCTCAGGCCGCGGCGCGGCCGCGCCAGGCCTCAGCTGCCGCCGGCGGCCTCGTGCGCGCCGAAGTCCGCGGCGCCACCTTGCGGCCGCGCCACACCGAAGCGATCGCGTGCGACGGCCTGTAGCGCCGCGGCCGCGTCGATCGCCGCGCTGCCCACCGCGAGCGTGAAATCGAGCGCGGTGGGGTCGACGAGCTCCGCGGTGCCCGCGACCACGCCGGGGTCCTGCAGGCCGAGCATCGTCGGCGCCATGCCGTCGTAGAAGTTGCCCTCGACGACCACGTCGGTGCCGTGCTCGACCCACCAGTGCGCGAGCTCGAACCACGAACAGTTCGCGAGACACACGTCGTTGGCGTCCTGGAAGAACAGGTTGTTGCGCACGTCGACGCCGGCGACCGCGTCGCCGCCGACATAGAAGCCCTCGCGACCGTTGCGCCAGAAGGTGTTGTGATGGATGGTCACGCCCTCGACCGGCGCACTGCCACCGATCACCATGCCGGCGTGGTTGTTGCCGAAGAAGACGTTGTTGCGGATGGTCACGTCTTCGATGCGGTTGCCGTAGCCGCCCTCGTCGTCGATCGCGATGATCATGCCCGAGCGCTCGGGGGATCCGGTCAGGAGGTTGCCCTCGATCCACACGTCCGCGATGACGCGCTGGATGTCCGGGTCGGCGCGCTTCTGGTCGTAGACGTGGATGCCGTAGCCCGGTGCACCGGCGGCGTAGTTGTGCAACAGCGCGATGCCGGTGCCGTGCGAGACGTAGTAGCAGTGCGACTGCGTGCCGACGCTGCCACCGGTCAGATCGCACCAGTTGCCGGCGACCACGACGTCGTCCCCGTGGGTGCCGATCGCGTCCCACGCGACCTCGCCGGCGAAGCTGTTGTCGAAGGCACGGTTGCCCACCGACGACTCGTTGCCCAGGCCGATGGACTTGCCGGCCTCGAAGTGGAACCCCGAGATCGTGATGTAGTCGGCGTCGACGATGAACGGTCGATCGCCGTTGGTGAGTCGGACCTCCTCGCCGGGGTAGCTGCGGATCACCTTGTTGGCACCGGCCGCGCCGGAGTGGCCCATGTCGCCGCGGATCCAGATCTCCGACTCGGGGTGATCGCCACCGCGCACCAACACCGTGTCGCCGGCGGTCATGCGCGCGGTCACGGCGTACAGGATCGTCGCGCAGGGGGCGGCCTCGCTGCAGTCACCGCCGTCGCTGCCGTCGGCCGCGACGTAGTAGACCGCGCCGTCGTGGACGGTGAAGGCGTGATCGTCGTTGCTGTCACCGGCGGCGGTGTGTACGACGATGGCGCCGCCGGTCACCGCGGCGCCGGGCTGGATCACGATCTTGTCGAGCGTCGCGTTGTTGGCGTTGCCCGAGCCCCAGACCATGTACGACGCGACCTCGACACCGCCGATCGTGACGGTCGCGTCGCCGCGTTCGCTGCCGAAGCCCTTGCCGAACAGCGCGATCGGGGCGCCGAGATCGCCGGGGCCACCGACGTTGGGCCCGGCGTCGACGTCGACGAAGAGGATCGCCGGCGCGCCCGGGGCCACGCCGCCACCGTCGGTGTCGCCGCCACCGTCGCTGCTGCCGCCATCGCTGCTGCCCGTGTCGCTGCCGTCGCCGCCGGTGTCGGCGTCGCTGCCGTCGACGGCACCGCCGCCGTCGCTGCTGCCCGTGGTCGCGGTCGCGGTACCGCCGTGCTCGTCGCCGGACCACGTGGTCGCGTTGCCGTCGGCGTCGACCGAGCATGCGCTGAGCCCCGCGACACCGAGCACGGCGAGTCGTCGCGACGCGCGTCGACGTCGTGCGGCCACGACCACGATCGCGAGCCACCACGGCGCGCTCGCGCGGCGTTGCTGTTGGCAGCCGCAGCCGGCGTCGTTCGCTTCGTCTGCCGCCGCACCGCCGCTGCTGGCCTCGCCCGCGCTCGCGCCGTCGCCCACGCTGGCCGTCGCGGCGTCGCCCGAGCTGCCCGGCGCGTCGGTGTCGCTGCTGCCGTCGCCGCCACTGCTGCCCCCGCCGTCGCTCGCGGTGCCACTGTCACCGCTGCCGTCGCCGTCGCTGCCGCCCGAGCTGCCGCCGTCGCCACCGACGGGGCCGTCGACGCCGGGGCACGCATCGACGCCGAACTCGCACGCGCCGTGATCCGGCGCCGCGCCCTCGAACGCCTCGCCGAGATCGATGCCGGCATCGATCGCAGGGCTGCCCTCGGTGAGCCGGTCGTCCATGTCGAGCAGCGGGTCGGCGAAGCTCGGCGCGGTGTCGGGCGTGCTCGGCTGACCCGGGCCCCAGGTGTTGCTCTCGACCGTGGGCGCGCCCGCGCCGACCGTCACACCGTCGCCGGCGAGGTTCCAGAACACGTTGTTGTGCACCGCGACGTCGCTGGGCCCCGGGCCCTCTTCGAGCGAGAGGCCGAAGCCGACGTCGAGCATCGTGTTGTGCAGGATGTCGACGCCCGAGACCGCGCCCGAACGCAGCACCACGCCGCCGGCGCAGCCGTGCACGAGGTTGCGCCGGATGGTGACACCTTGCACCGTCACGCCCGAGGTCGCGACGATGACGGCGGCGCGCTGGAGGTTGTCGCGGATGACGTTGCCCTCGATGAGCACGTCGCTGATGTCGCCGGGCCAGTCGTACTTGTCCTCGTCGTAGATGTGGATGCCGTAGCCCGGCGTGTTCGAGATCGTGTTGTTGCGGACGACCTTGCCGCTGCCGTGCAACACGTAGATGCCGTGATCCTGGGTGTTGCCCTGGTTGCTCAGCGCGATGACGTTGCCCTCGACCAGGATGTCGGAGCCCGCGATCTGGATCGCGGCGTAGGTGTACGCGCCGTCGAAGTGGTTCTCGAGGATCTCGAGGTCGGTGGCCGGGTACCACGAGATGATCGACGCGCCCGAGGCCATGGTCAGGCCGCGCGCGCGGATGTGATCGCCTTGCAGGATCAGCCGCGTGTGCAGCACGGGCGTCTCGCCGGGATAGGCCTCCAGCGACCAGCGCGCCTCGGCGCTGCCGCCTTGGCCCTCGCGTACCCAGATCTCGCCGCCTTCTTCGTAGTCGCCGCCGCGGACCAGAACGCAGTCGCCGGCGCCCGTGGCCGTGATCGCGTAGTTGATCGTCGCCCACGGTGCGTCCTGCGTGCCGGGGTTCGCGTCGTCACCGTCGGGCGCGACGTAGTACGCAGCGTCGGGACAGTCGGCGCGTGCGTCGGGAGCCAACGCGAAGACGGTCCATGCGAGCGCCGACGTGGGCAGTGCGAGACGAGGGCGGGGCAGCATCGGCGGTGGGTGTTCGCGGCAGGTCGCGTCCGTCACGACCACGTTCGAAGTTTTTTCCGCGCATCGACCCGCACCGCGCTCGCTCGCGCCAGGCTCGACGCCGCGCTGGTATGCTGGCCGACGTCGATTGCCGATGCTCGCCCCGTGGCTGCTCGCGCTCGCGTCGTCCGACCTCGACTGGCGGGCTGCGCCGGGCTGCCCCGATGCGCACGAGGTCAGCGAGCGGTTGGGCGCGATGCTCTCGCCCGAGGCGGTGGCGGCGATCGGGCGCACGCGGATCAGCGTCGACGTGCTGCAACGCGGACCGCACTGGGAGGCGCGGATCTACCTCGACGACGGTCGCGGGCCCAGCGAGCGGAGCTTCGCCGCGACGTCGTGTGATGCCGTCACCGACGCGGCGCTGCTGCTGATCGCGATGGCGATCGATCCCCGCTTCGGTGGCGCGCCGGTGCCGGTCCCCGAGCCGGTCGAGTCCATCGATCCGCCTGCGCCGGTCGAGCCTGCGCCGGCCGAGCTCACGATCGCGCCGGCATCGACGCCCGCGCCGGCCAAGCGCCGCGTGCAGGGCCTGATCGGGGCATCGGCCGGGGTCGGCTTCGCCGTCATGCCGCGTGCGGCTGCGGTGTTGCGGCTGGGCGGCGGCGTCGTGCTGGGGCGCGTGGCGCTGCTGCTCGATGCGCAGGCGTGGTTGCCGCGCGGGTTGGATTCGCAGAGCAATCCTGCCGTGGGCGCCCGCGCGAGCGCGTGGACGCTGGGGCCGCGCGGTTGCGTGTTCGCGGTCGCGCGTCGCCGCGTCGCGGTGCCGCTGTGCGTCGGTGCGCACGGCGGCCAGATCGTCGCGCAGGGCACCGGCGCGCTGCAGCCCCGCCGACGTGCGGCGCCGTGGGGCCACGCGAGCGTGGGCGCGGGCGCGGTGGTGTGGGTGGTGCCGCGGCTGGGGCTGGGTGTCGAGGTCGAGGCGCTGGTGCCGTGGGTGCGACCGGCGTTCGCCACCGATCCCTCGGGGATCGCGTTCCGCGTGCCCGTGGCGAGCGCGCGCGGGAGCCTGGGCGTGATCGTGCGGTGGCCATGACGGCTCGGGCCCCCGGTGTACACTCAATGGTGGAATCGAGCGCACCGACCGAGTCGCTCGAGGAGCTGTATCGCCGTCACGTCGCGTTCGTGTGGCGCACCCTGCGACGCTTCGGCACCCCCGAGGAGGCCTTGGAAGACCTGGTCCACGACGTGTTCCTCATCGCGCGCGACACCCTCGCGCGGCGCGACGCCCGGGTCGCGCCGACGACGTGGTTGTTCGGGGTCGCGCGCAACGTCGCCAGCAACGCGCGACGACGGCAGCAACGCGCGACGCGGCGGGCCTCGCTCGCGCCGGTGCCCGGTGGCGCGCCGAGCCCGGAGGAGTCGGCGCTGCGCGGTGAGGCGGTCGAGCTCCTCGAGGCCTTCCTCGCGGGGCTCGATCCGGATCAGCGCGCGGTGTTCGAGCTGTGCGACATCGAAGGGCTGTCGGGGCCCGAGGCCGCGGGCCTGCTCGACGTGAACCTCAACGTCGCGTACTCGCGGCTGCGACTGGCGCGGCGACGACTCGAGCAGTTCGTCGACGCGCGCAAGACCGGAGGCTCCGCATGACGCCGGGCGCGGACGAGCCTGGCACGGGGGTCGGCGAACCCGCGGCGCTGCGTGGCGACGTCGCGGCGTTGGTGGCCGGCTACGCGCGCGCGTCGGGACCCAGCGACGATGCGGCGGCACGTATGTGGCAGCGGCTGTCGGCCGCGCCGGCGACGGTGGTGCCCGCGGCGAATTGGCCGCTGCGCGTGGGCGTGGCGCTCGCGGCCGCGGCGTTGTTGGTGTGGGCGATCGCAGCGCTGCCGCGCTTGCTCGCCGGCGTGGACGCGCAGGATCGCGATCGCGACGAGGCGATCGATCAGGACACCCGCGAGCCCGCCGGCGGACAGGCCGTGCCGAGCGAGCCGCCGCGTCCGCGCGCACCCGTGGTCGCGCCGGTGCCGGCCGAGCCGCCGCCGTCCGAGCTCGAGCGCGAGCCCGAGCCCGAGTCGCCCGCGCGCAGGTCGAGCAAGCCGACCCCGAAGTCCAAGCCCACGCCCATCGACGCGCTGGTGCGCGAGCGCGAGCTGGTGGCCAAGGCGTGGGACGCACTGGGCTCGGGCGACGACGCGACCGCACGCCGGTGGATCAAGCAACACGCACGCGAATTCCCCGACGGCATCCTCGGCCCCGAGCGGCGCGCGATCGCGGTGATCCTCGACTGCCGCGCGGGCCGGGCGGACGCGACCACGCGTGCGCAGACGTGGCTCGAGCAGCAACCGCGCTCGCCGCTGTCGAGTCGCGTGCGCGAGGTCTGCAAGCTGCGATGACGCGCGCGGCGCTCGTCGCCACCGCGCTCGGCGTGCTCGCCTGCACGCCGGCACCGCTGCTGATCGGCAACGAACCCAGCGGCAGCGGCGGCGGTGAGGGCAGCGATTCCGCGAGCACCGGTGGCGAGGGCGACGCGGACGCGCCGGTGGTGTGGTTCGTCGACGTCGTGCGCGGCGCCACCGTGGGCGGCCCCGACGATCTCGGCGTGCCGATTACGATCTTCGGTCATGGCTTCGGCGACGCACCGGGCAGCGTGACGATCGGCGGCGTCGAGGTCGCGCGCGTGCTCGCGTGGGGCGAGCCCGCGGCGTCGGGTGCCGAGACGATCGTGGTGCAGCCGGGATCGCAGGTCCAAGGCGGCGCGGTCGTGGTGCACACCGCAGGCGGCGACAGCAACGACGACGCGCACTTCACCGCGGGGCCGCACGCGGTCTACTTCGTCGCGCAAGGCGGCGACGATGCTGCGGCCTGCGACGAGGCCGCGCCGTGCGCGACGATCCTGCACGTGGTCACCGAGGTGATGCAGCCCGGCGACATGGTGCTGCTGAGCGCTGGCGATCACGACGAGGGCGAGATCTGGATCCGCGACGCGCTCGGCCACTCCGGCACGGCCGACGCACCCAAGGTCATCCGCGGCGCGCCCGGCGAGACCGTGCGTCTGATCGACGTGTCGCGGCCGTTCATCGTGGAGGCGCAGGGCATCACGATCTCGGGCCTCGACTTCACCTCGGGCAAGGAGCTGCACCTGGGCTCTGCGGATGCGCGCGCGGTCACGGTGATGGGGTGTCGCTTCGGCGGGGTCGTGGGCTTCGAGGCGGTGACGATCGCAGCGCAGCAGGTGCTGTTCGGCGCCAACGCGTGCGCGGTCGCGGGCACGACCGCCGCCGACGGCAACGGTCACTGCGTCGCGGTGCGCTCGCCCGCGGACGCGGTCGCGCTGCTGCACAACGCGCTGACGTCGGCGCAGGAGAACGTGATCCAGATCTACGATGCGAACCCGGGCGCGACGATCGGCACGGTGCGGGTGGAGGCCAACCTCGTCGCCGGCTCGCGCGCCGGCAGTGGCATCTCGCTGGGCTCGGCCGGCGACGGCGCCAGCATCGGCGACGTGGACATCGCCAACAACGTCATCACCGGCAACGCGCACATCGGCGTGTCGGTCGACGGCGCCGCTGGCACGCAGCTGGGTGTCGCGCGGCTGTGGGCGAACACCATCGCCGCGAACGGTCGGCAGGGTCTGCGCGTCGGCGCGGCCGCGACGGCGGCGGGCATCGACGTGCGCGGAAACCTGCTGCTGCAAGACGGCGCCGGCACGTGCGACGACACGGAGTGCGATCTGCTGACCGTCGCCGAGGTCGAGATCGAAGCCGGCGCATCGCCGGTGGTCGCGGGCAACTTCTACGCCGACGGCGAGGCGACGATCATCGGTGGCACCGACGCCGACGCGCGGGCGGGGTCGATCACGTTCGGACAGGACGCGGAGGATCCGTGGCGACCTGCCGCGGATGCGGCGTGCGTGGACACGGCGGCGGCGATCGAGGTGGCGACGGACTTCGACGGCCGCGCGCGGCCGCAGGGCGGGGGGTATGACTTCGGGGCGTTTGAACGGTGATCGCGGGTGCGCGGGGCAGGTGCTTGCGCGTGACGGCGTGTTCGTCGCGGCTGGCACACCGCCCGGATGTGCAGTGCCGGGCGTCAGTTCACTCCGGGGCTCGGTGGATCAGTTCTGCCGAACTGGCGTGGATCAGTTCTGCCGAACTGGCGTGGATCAGTTCTGCCGAACCGGGCGTGGATCAGTTCCGCCGAACTCGACTGGATCAGTTTACCCGGACTGTCACACTTCGACGGCGGCGGAGGCCTGAACGAGTTCGGTGTGGCGATCCCATGCGCTGCCGCCGGCTTCATCGATACGCCACCGGCCGGCGAACACACCCACCGCTTGTCGGTGGAGTTCGCCGAACCCGGGAACCCGGCGCAGAACCTCGAGTTCCAGAACTGTCCGGCCGTTGCGTCGACGGCGGGTCGAGTCGCCAGGTTGCGAGGTAGCCGCCGCGCCGCGGTTGAGGCGAGAGTCGGCCGAGTCTCGACGGGTTGTCCGCAGGCGCGCCGCGGAGGCCCATCGGAGGCGTCGCGACTGCACCTCAGCAGAGCTGGACGCGACCGCGGCCAGCGCGTCGAGTGCCGATGCGCTAGCATTGGCTCATGTTCTCCGCGAAGAGCGTCCTCGATGACGCGCTCCGGCTTCCGCCGGCGGAGCGCGCCAGCGTTGCCTTGCAGCTGATCGCGAGCCTCGACGGCCCCGCGGAAGACGGCGTCGACGAGGCGTGGATCGCC
>JAIBBS010000241.1 GCA_019694555.1 Nannocystaceae bacterium | reverse complement strand
GGCACCTTCGGATCGCACTTGCCGAAGATCGCATGCTTGCCATCGAGGTGCGGCGTGGGCACCGTGGTCACGAAGAACTGGCTGCTGCCGGTGTTCTTGCCGCGGTTGGCCATCGACAGCAGCCCCGGCTTGTCGTGCCGCAGCGACTTGTCGAGCTCGTCGACGATCACGAACCCGGGCCCGCCGCTGCCGCTGCCGGTGGGATCGCCGGTCTGGATCATGAAGCCCTTGATCACGCGGTGGAACAGCACGCCGTCGTAGAACTTCTTCCCCGCCCACGCATCGCTCTTCTTGTCGTACGACTCGCGGACGCCGCGCGCGAGCCCGACGAAGTTGGCGACCGTGCCGGGCGCCTTGTCCTCGAACAGCTCGCACTCGAACTTGCCCATGGTCGTGTCGAAGATCGCGGTGAGCTTGCCGGGCTTGCCCTGCGCGAGCGCGGGGTCGCCGGCGAGCGCGTCCTCGAGCGTGAACACGCCCTTGCGCGGATCGCCTTGCGCCTCGGCGTAGGCACGGACCTCCTCGGGCGTCATGCCGATCGGCGGCGCCTGGCCCTTGGAGAAGCTGCGTCCGCTCTCGCCGTCCTTGGGCGCCGGCTGGTCGGCCTTCGCGTCGGCCTTCGCGTCCGCCTTCGCGTCGGCCTTCGCGTCCGCCTTCGCGTCCGCCTTCGCGTCCTTCGCGTCGCCCTTCGCCGCGGCCTTCGCGGGCTTGACGTCCTTGGCCGCGGCCTTCACCGGCGGATCACCCTGTTTCGCCTCCCCCATGCAGGCCACGGGGATCAGCACGACAGCGAGCGATGCGACGAGGGAGCGCTTGGGGTTCATGGGATCGGCCTTCCGCGGGGGGTGTACCCGAAGCGGGGCAGGCCGCCAAGCCGGCAGCCCCTCGTGGCGCCAGGCGACGACGGCGCAGCGGCGCCCACGGCCCGGGCCGCGCGATGCGATCACGGATCGGCCCCGCCGCGACCATCGACCCGATCGGACGGCGGCGCGTCGAGGGGGCACCGTGCAAAGCGAGTGGACACCGATCGCGCCGACGACTAGCCTTGCGCTCGCGGTGACTGGCGGCAGCCGTGCGCACGCATCGGGGTCCGTGGCGCGCGTCCGGAGGCGGTCCTTCGCGGCCATCGCGATGCTCGCGGGCGCGCTGCTGCTGGGCGCGGCCGGCGGCTGCAAGTCGAAGTCGAACCGCGGCGAGCTGACGCCGCCCGACGACGCGCCGGCGTGGGAGGAGCGCTACGCGGTCGCGTTCGACGACGACTACACCGCGGCGGGGCTCGAGCTGCGGGGTCGCGCGCCGCACGACGTGCTCGATCAGCGGCTCTTCGGCGCGCGCCTGGGCCACGCGGATCTGGTGATCCTGGTGACCGTGGATCAGGTGTGGGGCCGCGGCCGCTACCAGGGCCGCAAGGCGCAGTACCTCGACGTCGAGCTCGGCGAGGTGCTCTACGGCAGCTTGCCCAAGGGCACCCGCGCGCAGCAGCTGCTGCGCATCGACGGCGAAGACGATCTACCCGGCGCGCTGCAAGGTCAGCCGCTGGTGCTGTTCGTGCGCTGGGCCCCCGGCGCCAAGCCGCCGTACCACCACCACCTGATGCCCGCCGACGACGCGATCGTCGCGTACATCCGCTCGCTGGTCCGCCACGCGCGGCAAGAGGGCGCGCTCGACGGCCAACGCAAGGGCAAGCGCAAGCGCAAGGCCGCGCGCCGAGGCGCCGCCGACGAGGACGCGGGCGACGGCGCACCGCCGCAGTGACGCGGGCCGGGCGCGCCGACGCAGCCGGCCGGCACCGCCCTCGGCCGGACGCGGCCCGGCTTGACGCCGCCGCGGGCAGCCGGTACATACGCGGTCCCGCTCGCCCCGCAAGGTCGCGAGCGGGGCACACGCGGGCGTGTAGCTCAGTTGGTTAGAGCGCTGCCCTGATAAGGCAGAGGTCGGGTGTTCAAATCCCCCCACGCCCACGAACGAGCCGCGACCACGGGCCCCCGAGGCCGTGGCCGGCCCGCGGGGGATTAGCTCAGTTGGTAGAGCACCGGCTTTGCAAGCCGGGTGTCAGGGGTTCGAGTCCCCTATCCTCCACCCGCCGGCGCGACGCGAGCGTCGCGGACACGCGAGCAGCGAGAGCAGCACGAGCAGCGCGCCGCTGTCGTCGCCGCGGCCGTGGTCGCATGCGCAGCCCGGGCCGGCGCCGCGGCTGGTTCCGCCGGGCAGCACGCCCGCGCTGCCGCCGTCGCTGCTGCCCGCGATCGCGCCGCCGCTGCTGGTCTCGGGTAGCGCTGCGCCCGTGCTCGCCCCACCCTCGCCGCCGCCGCTGCTGCTGCCGTCGACGGCGCCGCCCGACGCGTCGTCGCCTTGGGTGCCAGCGCCGCCGCTGCTGCTGCCGGCCGGTCCGCCTTCGCAGACGCAGTAGTCGCTCTGGTGATCGTTGACCTCGTCGCAGGGGATCATCGTGGCCTCCTGCGAGCAGCCCGGCTCGCCGCCGTAGCGCGCGACGCAGTCCATGCCTGCAGCAGCACACAGCGCCACGCAGCCCTCGCCGCCGCTGAAGACGCCTTCGCAGTGCATCGGCGCGCTGGCGCAGACCTCGAAGCCGGCCGCGGCGATCGGATCGCACGGTGACGGCGGCGGCGGCTCGCAGTCGACCAGCGTGAAGGTGGTCTGGTCGGCCGCGTCGCTCTTGTTGTCGTCGGTGCCGTCGAGCACGACGCGACAGCTGCCCCCGACCACGCACCAGATCTCGCCGAGCTCGACCTGCATGCAGCCGTCGCCGCGCTGATCGACCACGACGGTGTGCTCGCTGCCGTCGTCGCCGACGAGCACGTAGTCGGCGTCGTCGGTGCGGTTGGCCGACGCGCGGAAGCTCGTGGTCACCTGGTACGTGCCGTCGACGGTGATCGTCGGCGTCCAGATGGCCTTGCCGTCGGTCGAGCCGTCGCCGACGTACTGGCTGAGATAGCGATACGTGCCCGCGCACGCATCGACGTCATGGCTCTGGAAGTTCTCGGGCTGCTCCTCCGAGTAGCCCGAGCCGCGATCGTCGTTGTCCACGGTCACGACCACGCCGTCGCACGGCGCGGCCGCGGCCGCGCGCGGCAGCAGCAGCGCCGCCAAGACCGGTGCGAGGGCCCAGGCTCGGAGCATCAGCTGCGAGTCTCGCAAGAAGCGTCGCGGTCACGCCAGCGCGGCCGCGAGCATCGCCAGCACCGGCTTGACCGCGGCGCTGCGCATCGTGCCCGCGGCCCCGAGCGCGTGCACCGGCGGGCCCGCCGCGGCGTGCTCGGGCAGCAGCTCCAGCAGGCCACCGGCGGCGCGCGGCTCGAGCATGAAGTCGAGCACCTGGCAGATGCCCAGGCCCGCGGTCGCGCCGGCGAGCAGCAGCTCGCCCTGATCCACGACCAGCTGTCCCTGCACCGCGACCGCGATGGTCTCGCCGCCGTGCGCGAAGCTCCATCGCCGCGGCTTGCCATCGGGCGCGAGGAAGCGCAGGCACTCGTGCTCGGCCAGCGCCGCGATCGTCCGCGGCACGCCGCGCCGCGCGAGGTACTCCGGCGACGCCAGCGTGACCCAGCGGGTGCTCCGCAGCCGCCGCGCGACCAGCCGCGAGTCGGGCAGCTCGCCGATGCGCACCGCGACGTCGGTCTGCGCGATGGGATCGAGCCAGCGATCGGTGACCTGCAGCCGGATCGACAGGCCCGCGTGTCGCTCGAGCAGCCGTGGCATCGCCGCGACCACGCGCCGCGCGGCGATGAAGGGCACGGTGAGCCGTACCTCGCCGCGCGCGCTGGTGCGCGCCGGCGCCACCGCCTCGCGGCCGTCGGCCATGGCCGCGAGCGCGCGGCGACAGTGCTCGAGGTAGACCGCGCCCTCGCGCGTGAGCCCCAGCCGTCGCGAGCTGCGCTCGAGCAGGCGCACGCCGAGCTCGCGCTCGAGCTTGGCCACGGCTTTGCTCACCGCCGCGGTCGACACGCCCAGCTGCGCCGCCGCGGCGCGGAAGCTGCCGCCGTCCACCACCGCGACCAGCGGCTGGACCCCGGAGAAGCGCTCGGAGAGCATCGTCAACCTGAGGTTGATGATGGGATGCCCGGGCGCGCCTGGTCAAGCCCGCGGCGCGGTCCTAGCCTGCAGTCGTCAACCCGGAGCAACCCAGACATGAAGATCGGCATCCTCGGCACTGGCATGGTCGGCAACACCATCGGCGGCAAGCTCGTCGCACTCGGCCACGACGTCACCATGGGCGCGCGCGCGGCCACCAACGAGAAGGCGGCCGCGTTCGCGCAAAGCCACGGCCCGCGCGCGCGCGCCGGCAGCTTCGCCGACGCGGCCGCGTTCGGTGAGATCGTGTTCGTGTGCACCGCGGGCGCCGGCACGCTCGAGGCACTGCACGCCGCCGGCGCGGCCAACCTCGCCGGCAAGGTCGTCATCGACGTGACCAACCCGCTCGACTTCAGCAAGGGCTTCCCGCCGCGGCTGTCGATCTGCAACGACGACTCGCTCGGCGAGCAGATCCAGCGCGCGTTCCCCTCCGCGCGCGTGGTCAAGAGCCTCAACACCGTCACCTGCAGCGTGATGGTCGACGCCGCGCGGCTGCCGGGCGAGCACGTCATGTTCGTGGCCGGCAACGACGCCGCGGCCAAGGCCGAGGTCACCGCGCTGCTGCGCGACGGCTTCGGTTGGCGCACCGTGATCGATCTGGGCGACATCGGCCAGGCCCGCGGCACCGAGATGTACCTGCCGCTGTGGGTGCGGCTGTACGGCGCGCTGGGCACGGCCGAGTTCAACCTCGCGATCGTGCGCGCCGGCTGAGCCGGCGCCACGGCCGACGGTCTCCGTCGTTCAGCCCTTGATGCGCAGGTTGCCGGGATCGAACATCGGCCGCAGCGACGCGACCGCGGGCACCTTGGTGCCCGCGACGTCGACCTCCCAGCGGCCGGCATCGATCCACGCCTGATCGATCGGCGCACCGCGGCCGTCGACCATCGCGAGCCCGACCGCGCCGCCCAGCGAGAAGCCGTACGACGCGGCGCGCACGTAGCCGACCTCGACGCCGTCGCGGTGCACGATCTCGGCGTGGTACAGCAGCGGCTCGGGCTCGAGCAGGCGCACCTGCACCAGCCGCCGCGGCAGCGGCCCCGCGGCCTTCTTGGCCAGCACCGCGTCGCGACCGATGAAGCCGCCGGGCTTCTTCAGATCGACCGCGAAGCCCAACCCGACCTCGAGCACGCTGTCGGTGTTGTCGATGTCGTGGCCCCAGTCGCGGTAGCCCTTCTCCATGCGCAGGCTCGCCAGCGCCTTGAGGCCCGCGTGGCGCAGGCCGAACGCGCCGCCTGCGGCCAGCAGCCGTTCGTACACGTGCACCGCCTGCTCGGTCGGTACGTACAGCTCGTAGCCCAGCTCGCCCAGGTACGTGATGCGCACGCACAGCACCCGCGCGAAGCCCAGATCGATCTCGCGCGCGGTGCGGAACGCAAAGGCCTCGTTCGACAGATCCGCGTGGGTCAGCGACTGCAGCAGCGCGCGCGAGCGCGGGCCCTGCACGTTGATCTGTGCGAAGCCCGAGGTCACGTCGGTGACGAACGCGTGCGCGTCGCCGAAGTGGCGCCGCATCCACGTCTCGACGTGACGATGCGCGGTGTCCGACGCGACGACCCAGAAGCGCTCGTCGTCGAGCTTGGTCACGGTCAGGTCGGCCTCGACCGTGCCGCCCTCGTCGAGCCACTGCGTGTAGGTGATGACGCCGCAGTCGCCGTCGACCGCGTTGGCCGAGATCCGATCGAGCATGCGTCCGGCGTCCCGGCCCTGGACCAGGAACTTGGCCATGAACGACATGTCCATGAGGATGACGTCGTTGCGCGCGGCCTCGTGCTCGGCCTGCCAGTACGGAAACCAGTGCTGCCGGCCCCACGAGTACTCGGTCACCGCGGTGGTGCCGCCCGGCGGCGCGTACCAGTCCGCGCCCTCCCAGCCGCTGACGTCGCGGAAGTAGGCCCCGGCCGCGGCCAGGCGATCGTGCAGCGCCGAGCGCTTGGCATCGCGCGCGGTCTGCATCGTGCGCGTGGGATAGTGGCACTGGTAGACCATGCCCAGCGACTCGACCGTGCGCGTGCGCCGGTACTCGGGGTTGCACTGGTAGCGCTGCAGGCGATCGATGTTCATGCCGGTGACGTCGACGTCGGGACGCCCGTGCATGATCCAGTGCGCGAGCACGCGACCGAGTCCACCACCGGTGATGATGCCGATCGAGTTGAGCCCCGCCGCGACGAAGTAGTTGCGCAGCTCCGGCGCCTCGCCGACGATCGGCCGCAGATCGGGCGTGAAGCTCTCGGGGCCGCAGAAGAACTTCTTCACGCCGGTGTCGAGCGCGATCGGGACCCGGCGCATCGCGGTCTCGAGGTACGGCGCCATGCGCTCCCAGTCGGGCGCGAGGTCGCCGAACGAGAAGTCCTCGGGCACGCCCTCGACCCGCCAGGGCGCGCACACCGGCTCGAACAGCCCGATCATCAGGCCGCCGACCTCCTCGCGGAAGTAGCCGTACGACGCGGGGTCTTCGATCACCGGCCAGTCCGACGACAGCCCCGCGATGGCCTCGGTGATGAGGTAGTAGTGCTCGGCCGACTGCAGCGGGATGCTCACGCCGTCGCGCTCGCCCAGCTGCCGCGCCCACATGCCGGCGCAGTTGACGACGTACTCGGCCTCGATGTCGCCCAGCGCCGTGCGCACGCCGGTGACGCGGCCGCGGCGGTGCAGCACACGCTGCACCGCGACGTTCTCGAGCAGGGTCGCACCGTGCATGCGTGCGCCGCGGGCCAGCGACATCGTGACGTCGACCGGGTTGGCGCGGCCGTCTCCGGGCACGTAGAAGCCCGCCAGCACGTCGTCGGTGCGCGCGAGCGGGAAGCGATCGGCGACCTCGCGCGGCGAGAGCTCGTGCACGTCGACGCCGCAGTGGCGATTGAACGCGGACACGCGGCGGAACTCCTCGAGCCGATCGCGCGAGGTCGCCAGCTCGATGAAGCCGACCGGCTTGAAGCCGGTCGCGACCTCGGTCTCGGCCTCGAGCCGCGCGTACAGATCGCGCGTGTACTTGCGCATCTCGGTCGAGGTCTCCGAGGTCGAGCCGTACGTCACGATCAGCCCGGCGGCGTGCCAGGTGGTGCCCGAGGTCAGGCGGTCGCGTTCGAGCAGGACCACGTCGGTCCAGCCGGCCTTGGCGAGGTGGTACGCGACCGAGCAACCGATGATGCCGCCACCGATGACGACCACGCGCGCGCGATCGGGCAGAGCTGCAGGGGTCATGGCCGGCGAGCATACCCGCGCTGTGCTCGCGCCGGGCACCTGCTACGCTGCCGCCACGATGGGGCAGATGGTGAACTCCGACACGCTCGGCGCGGACTCCCACGCGGCGCCACGCGGCCCGCGCTGGCGCGCCGGGGTCGGTCGCGCGGACATCACGGTGTGGCGTCCCGGCGTCGGCATGATGGGCTGGGGCATGCTGCACAACTACGTCGAGCGCGCGGCCACGTCGCTGTCGGCGCGCGCGTTCGTGCTGCAAGACGTCGCCAGCGGCGAGCGCCTCGCGATCGTGTGCTGCGAGCTCGCGTTCATCTCGCTGGCGCTGCGCGAGGCAGTGGTGAGCCGGCTGGCGGCGCAGCATCCCGGGTTGGGCCTGTCGCTCGAGCGCGTGATGCTGCTGGCCACGCACACCCACTCGGGCCCCGGCGGCTTCACGCACTACGCCTTCTACAACGTCACGATCCCCGGCTTCTCGCAGTACGTGCTCGACGGCCTCGCCGACGGCATCGTCACCGCGATCGTGCGCGCGGCGTCGGGCATGGCCCCGGCACGGCTGGGCTTCGACGTCGGCGAGTTCGCGCCCGACGTCGAGCTGGCGTGGAACCGCGCCATCACCTCGTACAACCGCAACCCCGAGGTCACGCCCGTGACCGAGGCCGAGGCTCACCTGGCGATCGATCGCAAGCTGCGGCTGCTGCGGATCGATCGCGACGACGGCGAACACCTGGGCTCGATCAACTGGTTCGCGGTGCACTGCACCAGCGTGCACAGCGACAATCTCGCGCTGCACTTCGACAACAAGGGCTACGCCGCGGCCACCGTCGAGGACGCGCTGCGCGGCCACGGCACCGCCGCGCCGATCGCTGCGTTCGCACAGGGCGCCGCGGGCGACGTGACGCCCAACCGGCGCCGTCACCCGGGCCGACCGTGGGTCCGCGGCGAGTTCGCCGACGACGATGCCAGCGCGCGGCACAACGGCGGCCTGCAGGCCCAGCTCGCGCTCGAGGTGCTCGCGCGCGCGGCCACCCGCGCGCCGCTGGGCCCCGGCCTGCGGGTCGCGCACGCGTTCGTCGACATGTCGCGCGTCGCGATCGATCCCGCGTTCTGCGGCGGCCGCACCGATCTGCACACCGGCCCCGCGGAGATCGGCATGGCGATGTTCTTCGGCACCGAGGAGGGCCCGGGTCTGCCTCGCGGCGTGCGCGGGCTGCAGAAGTGGATCGCGCGTGCACGACCGCTGCTGCGCCGCGCCGACGCCGGCGACGATCCCGAGCGCGCGCGCGCGCAGGCCGAGAAGGTCACGTGGGTCGAGAGCGGGCGCGCGCGGCTGCTGGGCCTGCGACGGCTCGATCGCCTGCCGGCGCTGCCGCTGCGGGGGCGCGCCCGCGGTGCGCTGGCGATGTTCCGCGCGCTGGGTGACGCGAGCCCCTCGCCCAAGCCGTGGACGCCGCAGGTGCTGCCGATCCACCTCGCGGTGATCGGCGAGCTCGCGCTGGTGGCGGTACCGCACGAGTTCACCACCGTCGCCGGCCGTCGGCTGTGCCGCACCGTGGCCGCGGCGCTCGAGGCCATCGGCGTGCGCGAGGTCGTGCTGGCCGGCTACGCCAACGCGTACGCCGGCTACGTGACCACGCCGCAGGAGTACGAGCTGCAGGACTACGAGGGCGCCAGCACCCACTTCGGCAAGTGGACCCTGCCGGCGTACCAGACCGTGTTCGCACGCCTTGCGGCGGAGCTGGTGCGCGGCGGTGGCGACGACGCCGGGATTCCTCGCGCGCGGCCACCGGAGTTCACCGCGGCCGAGCTCGAAGCGCGCGCGTTCGCAGGCTGAAGTCCGGAACCTCACGCACCGTCGGCCGTCGCGCGGCACCGCCTTGCGGCACGCTTGCGCGGGGGATGAGATGGCGATGCGACGACGCGTGCGCTGGACGCTGACTCTCGCGGCAGGGGTCGCCTGCGGCGGGCCCGACAACACCGACCCGTTCGCGACGAACACGTCCGCGACCGGCAGCAGCACCGGCGGTGGCGGCTCGATGTCGGCCTCGACCACGGTGACCACGGGCGCCGACAGCTCCGACGGCAGCGACGGGGCCGGGCCCAAGCTCGATCTGCTGCAGCCCGACCTCGACCCCGATTTCCCGCCGCCGTCGTGCAAGGTCGTCGACGGCATGGACGCGGTCGGCGAGTGCGGCACGCAGGCACCGCCGGACTCGTTCGAGCCCGACGTGCAGTGGAGCTGGGACGGTGGCGCGGTCATCTCGACGCCGTTGGTCGCCAACCTCACCGACGACGACGGCAACGGCGAGATCGATCTGTGCGACACGCCCGACATCGTCGTCGCCGCGGCCTCGGGCCTGGGCGCCGCGATCACGATCCTCGACGGCGCCACCGGCGTGCAGCAGCAGCAGTTCGGCACCATCGTGAACAGCTTCGTGACGCCCGCGCTGGGCGACCTCGACGGCGACGGTGTCGCCGAGATCGTCAGCGCCACCGGGGCGCCGCTGCTGGGCCAGCTCGCGGTGGTGGCGTTCGACAACCACGGCACGGTGCTGTGGCAGACCGAGCCGATGTGGCCGCAGGACCAAGGCGGCGCGCTGGGCATCGCGGACTTCGACAACGACGGCTCGCCCGAGGTCTACGCCGACGGCTTCGTGCTGCGCGCCGACGGCACGCTGGTGTTCCAGGCGCCGGCGCAGACGGGGTGGTTCCTCGCGCAGCGCAACACCGCGTCGGTCGCGGTGGACCTCGACGGCGACGACGATCTCGAGCTGGTGCTGGGCCAGGCCGCGTACCACCACGACGGCAGCCAGGTCTACGCCGACACCACGATCAAGCCCGGCTACCCGCAGATCGCGAACCTCGACGACGACGACGACCCCGAGATCATCGTCAACAACGACGACGGCATCACCGTGCTCGAGCACGACGGCACCGCGAAGTACCGCGACCAGAAGCCCACCGGCGACGCCGGCCTGGGCGCGTGGTTCCGGCCCTCGACGGTGCACGACTTCGACGGCGACGGTGAGTCCGACTTCGCGGTCAGCTCGGCGGCGAGCTACAGCGTCTACGACCGCAACCTCGACATCCAGTGGACCGCGCCGGTGCAAGACGGCAGCGGCTGGGCCGCCGGCACCGCGTTCGACTTCCTCGGCGCGGGCTATGCCGAGGCGATGTACGCCGACGAGGCGCGCCTGTTCGTGTTCGATGGCGAGGGCATGCCGCTGCTGCAGGTGCCGCGCAGCTCGCAGACGCTCATCGAGTATCCGGTGGTGGCGGACGTCGACAACGATGGCTCGGCGGAGATCGTGGTCGTGTCGAGCAACGACTGGGACGGCAACCAGACTGCGCCGAGCGTGCAGGTGATCCGCGATGCGGAGGATCGGTGGATCCAGGCGCGGCGGATCTGGAATCAGCACACGTACCACGTGACCAACGTGCGCGAGGACGGGACCATCCCGGCGGTCGAGCCGAAGTCGTGGTTGCTGTTGAACACGTATCGGACGAATGCGCAGATCGAGAATGGGTCGGTGTGTCAGCCGCCGGCGGGGTGACGGCGGGGGCGGGCACGGGCACGGGCACGGGCACGGGAGCCGGGTGGAAGAACGCGGGGCGTTCTTCCAGCCGGCTAGCGCGAGACTCCCACTACCCGCCAGCTCCCGAAGCGCTTCTCGAGCACGAGGATGACGTAGTCGCTGCCGATCTTCGTCAGGCCGTACAGCTTGGCGTCGCCCTCTTGCACGCCGGCGGGGACGCTGCCGAAGAGCTTGCGTAGCTCGGCGGCGGTGTGGATGCGCGCGGCCTTGGGTTTGCCGGCCGCCTTCGACTCCTCCTGCATCGTGCGCAGGATCTCGCGCAGCTCGTCGCGCGTGCGGGCCGCGACCGCGTCGCCGGCGGAAAACGGCAGGCTCGAGCGCGCCACGGTGCGATCGATGTCGCCCTTGGCGAAGTAGGCCAACCACTCGTTGGCGAGCTTCTTCGCGGCCTCGTCCTCGGCGGCCTCGGATTCGCCGCCGCCCGGCGCGGGTGAGGTGCCGCCCTCGCTGCCACCGGCGCCGCCGCTGCCACCGGCGCCGCCGCTGCCACCACCGCCGCCGCTGCCACCACCGCCGCCGCTGCCACCAC
>JAIBBS010000240.1 GCA_019694555.1 Nannocystaceae bacterium | reverse complement strand
GGCGCGGCGGCGGGCGACGCGAGCACCGGCGGCTGTGGCTGTCGCGGCGCGGACACGCCCGGTCCGGCGAGCGCCGCGTGGTGGCTGTGGCTCGCGGCACCGCTGCGGCGCCGGCGGGCGATCACATCGCGAGCGCCAGCTGCGGCGACGCGGGCGTCCGCGTCTGCACGCTGAGACAGTCGACCTTGGGCCACGCGATGCCGACCAGCGCGTCGCGCAGATCGTCGGCGGCCGGGCGACAGAAGGTCCCGACGTAGCGGTGCCCCATCGCCTCGAGCTCCTCGTCCTCGGGCTCGGCATGCCACAGCGTGCCGAAGGGGTCGATCCACACCGTGCGGTATCCGACGCAGGTCCGCAGTGCGGTCACGACGTCGTCGATCTGCCGTCCGAGGTTGCCATCGAGCGCTTCGACTCGCATGGGACGGCACGCTGTCACGGCCGCCCGGCGGCAGCAAGAAATCGGCGCGCCCACGGGGGTCAGCCGGGCCACAGCGCCGCGCGCATGCGTCGGGCGGCCTCGAGCATGTGGGGGCCAGGCCGACCCGAGAAGCGCTCGTCGAGCGCGAACACCTGGCCCTGCACGGCCGCGCGCAGCTGCTGCAGGCCCGCGCGCGCACCCAGACCGGCGGGGTCGAGCTTGGCCTCGGCCACACCGCACCACGACACGAAGCAAGCGTCGGGATCGGCGGCGCACAGCTCGGCCGCGTCGATCTCGAGGCTCTGCCCCTCGCGGTCGCCGAAGACGTTCACGCCGCCGGCGAGCGCGATGAGCTCGTTGCTGAAGCACGCGCGGCCGGGCGTGTACATCGGCCGCGGCCACCACTCGAGGTAGACGCGCTTGGGCACCGCCGGGCGCTCGGCCAACAGCGCCTGCTGCTGCTGCCGCAGCGACGCCGCCGCGGCGCCGGCCGCCTCGGGCAGCGAGAGCGCGCGGCCCAGCCGCTGCAGATCGGCGAGCACCTCGGCGAGGCTGCGCGGTGCACAGACCAGCTGCGGCACGCCGCGCGCGTGCAGGCCGGTGACGATGCGCTCCATGCCCGGCACCGTCAGCGAGCTGACCACCAGGTCCGGACGCAGCGCCGCGATGCGATCGAGGTCGGGGCCGAGATCGGGCCCCAGCCGCTCACAGCGTGCGACCTGGGGCGGGTGGTCCGAGGAGTCCTCGCACGCGATCACGCGATCGAAGGCGCCCAGCGCGTCGACCAGCTCGGCGTTGGAGGGCGCCAGCGTGATCACGCGTCGCGCGTCGTGCACGTCGGCCCCGAGCTCGTCGAGGGTGAAGTCCCGCACCAGCACCGCCGCGCCGTGCTCGTCGTGCAGCGCGATCGATCGCTGACCGCGGGCCGCGAGCCAGGCCATCACCGCCTGCGGCAGCGCGGGGTCGCGCAGCGCCGCGCGGTCGAGCTGCTGCCGCGCGAGCGAGAGCACCGCGGTGTGCTCGCGGCCGTCGTCGAACGACAGCCGCAGCACCTCGGTGCGCGCATCGCCGGCCGCGCGGCCGGACGCCGGCTCGCGCACGGCGCGGTGCTGCGTGGTCTGCCAGCGGTGCTCGGGCTTGCGCACGGGCCCATCATGCCGCAGCTGCGGGCGCCTTCGGGCCGCTGCGACCGCGACGGCGCGCTCGTGCGCGCGCGATGCAATCGGATGCCGCCGGCGTGCATCGACCCGGGCGAACCCCGAAAGGCCTGCCATGCACCGCCCGCACCTCGCCCCCTGTGCCCTCTTCGTCCTCGCGCTCACCGCCTGCACCAACCCCGGGGGCAGCGGCGACGACGGCGCGTCGAGCAGCGACGGCGGCAGCAGCACGGCGTCGAGCACCGCGTCCACCACCGCATCGACCACCGCGTCCACCACCGACTCGACCACCGCGTCCACCACCGCATCGACCACCGCGTCCACCACCGACTCGACCACCGCGACCACCGACACCGATCCGTCGGGCGACAGCTCGGGCGGCGACAGCTCCGGCGACGCGAGCTCGGGCGGCTCGAGCAGCGGCAGCGCCAGCGCCGAGGCCGGCTCGAGCAGCGGCGGTCCGACCAACGACTGCACCAACGGCGACGATCCCTGCGTGCTCGAGCTCGGCGTCGCCCACGACGGCGGCGGCGGCGTGGACCAGTTCTTCGTCTACACCGTCGGCGACGGCACCGAGCAGGTCAGCTTCGACGGTGCCGCCAGCGACTACGCCGCGTGGGACGACGCCCCGTGGAGCTTCCTGTGCCAGCCCGGCGGTCCGTGCTGCCTGTCGACCGGCGCAGGGCCCGTGGTGGTGCCACTGCAGCAGGGGGGACTGAGCTTCGCCTCGGGCGACGTGGTCTACGTGTACGTGTACGCGAACGCGGACTACAGCGTCGCGATCACGGGCTGAGGCCGGTCCGCTGCCGCCGTGCACATCGACGTGTCGAAGGTGCACGTGAGCGGGTCGCACAGCAGCTCGCCCCCGAGCAGCCCCAGCGAGATGCAGCTGAAGCCCTGCAGGTTCTCGCCGTCGCACTGCTCGCCGGGATCGATGTTGCCGTCGCCGCAGCCGTCGCAGCCCGAGACGTCGAACATGCACGCGTCCGTGCAGCCCAGCATCCCGGGTTGCAGGCCGAGGCTCGCGCAGGTCGCACCGTCGAGGTCGTCGGCGTCGCACTCCTCGGCGTCGTCGACCATCGCATTGCCGCACATCGTGCAGCCGGAGGTGTCGTAGACGCAGCGGGTCGGATCGCACGCGAGCTCGCCGCCGACGAAGCCCATGCCCTGGCAGGTCGCGCCGTCGAGGTCGTCGGTATCGCAGCTCTCGACGCGCTCGATCACGCCGTTGCCACAGCCGACGCCGACATCGGGCTCACCGATGTCACCGTGCGACAGGCTGGCCGTGTCGGTCGAGCTGTCGAGACCGGTCTCGCCCGCGACGGTCGCGGTGGTCTCCGTCGAGGTCGAGCTCGACGTGCTGCTGCTCGACGTGGCCGTGGTGTCGGAGGCCGACGTGCCCGTGCCGCTGGCCGTGGTGGCCTCGGCCGCGCTGGTGGAGCTGCCCGTGTCCGCGGAGGTCGTGACCTCCACGGTCGCGCCGCAGCCGATCGAGCCGCACACCCACGCCAGCACCGGCGATCGCCAACCCATGCGAGCAGCATACGACGCCGGCCCGCCGGGCGGCACCGCGACACGAGGCCCCGGTGACCGCCGTCACGCGCGCCGATCAGGAAATCCGCGTACCGGGCACGCTGCGCCCGTCGAGCTCGAGCACCGTGACCGCGTCATCGCTGGCACCGGCGGCGAGGATCATCCCCTCGGAGGTGCCGAAGCGCATCTTGCGGGGCTTGAGGTTGGCGTAGACCACCACGTGCTTGCCGACCAGGGCCTCGGGCGCGTAGCTCTTCGCGATGCCCGAGAACACCGTGCGCTGACCCAGCGGGCCGAGATCGAGCTGCAGGCACAACAGCTTGTCGGCGCCCTCGACCTTGGCGGCCGTGAGCACCTTGGCCACGCGCAGATCGACCTTGGCGAAGTCGTCGATGGTGGTCTCGGGCTGCAGCGGCTCGGGCGGCGCTGCGGGGGTCGGTGCGGGCGCGGACGTGCTCACGGGCGTGCTCTCCTTGCTGGCTTCGACGATGGCGGCGACCTTGGCCGGATCGATGGGCTCCGCCAGGGTCTCGTAGTCGCCGATGACGTGACCCGACGGCAGCGCGGCGCCGCCGTTGGCGAAGTCCAGCGGCGCGGGCAACCGCAGCATGCGCTCGACCGCCGCGGCCCAGCGCGGCAGCACCGGCTTGAGGATCGCGGCGATGACCGCGGTCGCCCACACGCCCACGCTGCAGACCGCACGCGCGCGCTCGGCCTGGTCGGGCCCCAGCTTCCACGGCGCCTGCTCGGTCACGTACAGGTTCGCGTCCTCGGCGATCTGCATCGCCAGTCGCAGCGCCTTGGCCGACTCGAACGCGAGGTAGTGCCCGCCGACCTCGGCCAGCCGCGCGCGCGCGGTGGCGACCAGGGTCTGCGCGTCGTCGGGCAGCGCGCCCAGCGTCCCGCCCAGGCGCGAGGCCACGAACTTGCAGCAACGGCTGGCGAGATTGGCGGCCTTCTTCACCAGGTCCGCGTTGCAGCGCAGCACGAAGTCATCGAGGTTGAGATCGATGTCCTCCTGCGTCGCGCCGAGCTTGGCCGCGAAGTAGTAGCGCAGGAAGTCCGGCGGCAGGTGATCGAGGTAGGTCCGCGCGAGCACGAAGGTGCCGCGGGTCTTGGACATCTTCTCGCCGCCGACGGTGAGCCAGCCGTGCACGTGCACGCGCGAGGGCGTGGTGTAGCCGGCCGCCTGCAGCATCGCGGGCCAGAACAGGCAGTGGAAGTAGACGATGTCCTTGCCGATGACGTGGACCAGCTCGGTGCGCGCGCGGTCGGGGTCGCGCCAGTACGACGCGAAGTCGCGGCCGACGTCGCGACACCACTTCTGCGTCGCGCCGATGTAGCCGACCGGCGCGTCGAACCACACGTAGAAGAACTTGCCCGGGTGACCCGGGATCGCGAAGCCGAAGTACGGCGGATCGCGCGAGATGTCCCAGTCGCGCAAGCCGCCTTCGACCCACTCCATCACGTAGTTGCGCACCGCCGGCTGCAGCTCGGTGCGGCCGCCCTGCTCGGGCGCGGCCAGCCACGCGCGCAGCACCGCCTCGTGGCGCGACAGCGGCACGAACAGGTGCTCGGAGCGGCGCAGCTCGGGCACGGTGCCGCAGATCGAACAGTGCGGGTTGCCCAGCTCGACCGGCGCGTAGGTGCTGCCGCAGACCTCGCAGCTGTCGCCGTACTGATCGGGCGACTTGCACTTCGGACAGCTGCCCTTGACGAAGCGGTCGGGCAGGAACATCGCGTCCTTGGGGCAGTACAGCTGCTCGACGTCGCGCGAGACGA
This sequence comes from Nannocystaceae bacterium, assembly GCA_019694555.1. Lineage (GTDB taxonomy): Bacteria > Myxococcota_A > Polyangia > Nannocystales > Nannocystaceae > Xiheibacterium. The sequence goes on along the minus strand of JAIBBS010000240.1, from coordinate 6,570 downwards.
TGTCGCCCTTGGCCTTCATCGCGGCGAAGATCGCCTCGGCGTGCTCGCGGGTCTCGTCGGAGTGCGTGGTGTGGAAGATGTCGTAGCCGATGTCGAAGTCGCCGTAGTCGCGGCGGTGTTCGTCCCACGCGCGCGCGATCAGCTGCTCGGGCGTGATGCCCTCACGGCGTGCGCGCAGCTCGATCGGCGTGCCGTGGGTGTCGTCGGCCCACATGAACACGCAGTCGTCGCCCATCAGCCGCCGCGCGCGGACGTAGACGTCGGTCTGGATCGCCTCGAGCAGGTGCCCCAGGTGGATCGAGCCGTTCGCGTAGGGCAGCGCCGCGGTGACGAGGACCTGCTTGGCCATGGCCGTCAGGCTTGTCGCACGCGCGGCCGCGCCTCGCAACCGCGCGCCGCCCAGTGCGTGGGCGGCACCGCGGCGCTCGGTCGATCGCGAGGATGCTGCGCGTCCTCTGCCCGCGCACGGCCGAGCGGGTCGCGCGGCCTCTCACCGTCTGGTCGCCCGCGCGACGAGAGCCGGTCAGCATCCGCGGGCGGCCTGTCAGCGCCGGCGCGCGGCGCTGGGATCCATCATGTACGGCACGGTCGGGCGCGAGTGCGTGGTCGCGGCCGCGGCCGCCTCCTGCACCACCTGCGGCTGCGCGGGCGAACCGACCATCGCCTCGAGCCGTCGCACCAACGCCTCGGCGGTGGCGCAGCGGCGCTCCATCGCACCGGCGACCTCTTCGACCTGGTGGGCCAGGCCCGCGACCAGCTCGGGCAACACGTCGACCGCGGCGTACCGCAGCCGCCGCGGCGCCTGCAGCAGCGTCACGAATTCACCGGGCGTCTCGGTCGCGATCGCGAGCTTCGACTCGTGCACGCGCACGGTCTTGATCGCCAGCGTGTAGCCCTTGCCGACGCGGCAGTAGCCCAGGTACGCCAGCTCGATGGTGCGCTTGCCCTCGCGGTCGTAGCTGACCGACTCCGACAGCGGCCGCGGGTGCAGATAGTCCATCCCGATCATGAGCTGCCCCAGCAGCGCATCGACGCGGGCGATCAGGGCGTTGAGCTGCTCCGAGCCGTCGTTGAGTCGACGGGCCGCCTGACCGAGGGCGAACAGTTCTTGGGTGATCGGCACGGGCTCCTCCAGGAGTTCGGCGTTCCCGCCGTGTGCGCGCGGAGCCCTTCCGGCACCCCGCGCGGAGTCGACCTCGGTGCTGACCGATCCGAGCGCCGCCCACCTTGCAGCTTACGGGGCGGGCGGCAGCGCGGCAAGCGTCACTGCCAGCGGATGCCCTGGGCCAGCGGCAGCGCATCGCTGCCGTTGATCGTGCAGCTCTGGCGGCGCATGTACGCCTTCCAGCTGTCCGAGCCGGCCTCGCGACCGCCGCCCGTGGCCTTCTCACCGCCGAAGGCCCCGCCGATCTCCGCCCCCGAGGTGCCGAGGTTGATGTTGGCGATCCCGCAGTCGCTGCCCTGCGGGCTCCAGAAGCGCTCGACCGCGCGCACGCTGTCGCTGAACAGCGCCGACGACAAGCCCTGCTCGACCTGGTTCTGCCACGCGATCGCCTGGTCGAGGCGATCGTCGGGGAAGCTCTTGATGTAGAGGATCGGCGCGAAGGTCTCCTCGTCCATCACCGCGAAGCCGCCCTGCTGCGGCGCACGCACCAGCGTGGGCTCGACGAAGTAGCCCGCGCCCGCGCGCGCGTTGCCGCCGGCGAGGACGGTGCCGCCCTCGGCCTTGGCGCGCGCCACGGTCGCGACGAAGGCATCGCGGGCGCCGCGATCGATGAGCGGACCGACGAGGTTCTTGGCGTCGCGCGGGTCGCCGATGCGCTCGGCCAGCTGACCGTAGGCGGCGACGAGCCGCCGCGTGAGCTCGGCCTCGATGCTCTGCGCGACGAACAGCCGCCGCGTGGTGGTGCAGCGCTGGCCCGCCGTGCCCGCGGCGCCGAAGGCGATCGCGCGCGCGGCGAGATCGAGGTTGGCGCTGGCATCGACGATGATCGCGTTGTTGCCTCCGAGCTCGAGCAGCGAGCGGCCCAGCCGCGCCGCGACCACGGGCCCGACCTTGCGGCCCATCGCGCACGAGCCGGTCGCGCTGACCAACGGCAGCCGCGGATCGGCGACCAGCGCGGTCGCGACGTCGGCGTCGCCGCCGATCACCAGCTGCAGCGCGTCGGGGTGACCCGCGGCCGCGAGCACCGGCTGCAGCAGCCGATGGGTCGCGATCGCCGACAGCGGCGCCTTGAGGCTGGGCTTCCACACCACCGGATCGCCGCAGACCAGCGCCAGCGCCGAGTTCCACGACCACACCGCGACCGGGAAGTTGAACGCGCTGATGCACAGCACCGGGCCCAGCGGGTGCCACTGCTCGAACATGCGGTGACCCGCGCGCTCCGACAGCATCGTGCGCCCGCCGAGCGTGCGCGACAGGCCGGCCGCGAAGTCGCAGATGTCGATCATCTCCTGGACCTCGCCCTTGGCCTCCTCGATGCCCTTGCCGATCTCGGCGGTGACCAGGCGTGCCAGCGGCTCCTTCTTGGCGCGCAGCAGCTCGCCCATCTGCCGCACGATCTCGCCGCGCTGCGGACCCGGGACCATGCGCCAGCTCTCGAACGCCGTGACCGCGCGGGCGACCGCCGCGTCGGCGGCGGCGCGATCGCACAGGCCCAGCTCGGCGAGCGTGTTGCCGGTCGAGGGATCCTCGACCACCAGGCTCGGCGCTGCGGTCGCGGGCTCGGGCGCGGCGACGCCGAGCGCGTCGAAGAGGGAGCGGACCTCGGGATGCAGCGGTGCGGTGGCCATGTCGGCCGCGGAGCCTAGCAGCCCGCGCCGAACGCCGGCAACACGACCGGCGCGCGCGGCCGCACGCTCGCGGGACGGGCCGTCGCCGCGCAAGGCCAGCGCGCGGCGCGTTCCTGGCCGCCACCGCCGGCGGCGTTCAGAAGTCGATGTTGTCCTCGAACGACGGGTCGACGGCGTTGTTGCCGCGCGGGATGTCGCCTTCGTACAAGAGCGCGTACGTGGCGTAGACCTCGGTCACGCGCTTGGCGTAGCGGTAGCTCTCGCGGAACGGAATCTCCTCGACGAAGGCGTCGAGCTCGAGCGGCACCGGCCCCTGCGACTTCGCGGCCAGCCAGCGCGCGACGTTGCTGGGCCCGCCGTTGTAGCTGGCGTAGGCCATCGGCGCCTGGCCGTGGAACTTCGCCAGCAGCTCGGCGACGTAGTACGCCGACAGATGCGCGTTGGTGTCGATGTCGAACAGGCGGTCGGCATCGAAGAAGTGGCCCTCGTCGGTCTCGCCCAGACGCTCGGCGAGCTGGTGCGCGGTCCAGGGCATGATCTGCAGCGCACCGCGGGCGCCGACCGGCGAGACCACGTGGGGCCGGAAGCGCGACTCGGTGTACATCAGCGCCCACAGGTGCTTCGGATCGATCTTGCGCAGACGGGCCTCGCGCTCGATCGCGGGTCGGAACGCGCGCACGGTCCAGCGCGCCTTGAGCGACGCCTCCTTGGGCGTGCTGAGCTTGATGTACAGGTGCGGCTCCTGCATCGCGAACGCGACCTCGCGCAGGCCGGTGCGGAGATCCTCGACGACTTCCTTGTCGCGCAGGGTCTTGCGACCGGCCTTGGTCGGGGCGACGCGCGGATACTTCCAGTTGGGCTTCCACGCCAGGCCCACCAGCACGTCCTCGTTGCGCGGGCCGCCGGCCTTCTTGCCGCGGGTCAGGTAGGCCTGCACGGTGACGCGGAGCTCGCGACGCGCTTCGTCGTTGTAGCCCGCGCGGTACAGCGCCCGCGCGCGCGCGATCGAGGGCCACGCGTCGCCGTAGCTGGCGCTCAGACGATCGAGGGTCGACTGCGCCTGCGCACGCGTGGGCGGATCGAGCTCCTCCGCCGTGGGCTCGAGCTTGGGCAGCGGCGGCAGCTCGGCGCCGGCGTCGGCCAGACGCTGGCGCGCGAGCACGCCGTAGTAGTCGAGCGCGTCGCTGGCCGCGAGCGTCCGCAGCGTGCGCTCGCCCTCGGCCTTGGTCGTGGGATCCTCGGCGCGCAGCTGCAGCTTGCCGCGGAAGTATCGCGCGCGCCGTCCGGCGTCGCCGCGGTGCTTCTTCTCGTAGGCGGCAAAGCCCGCGATCGCGGCGGCCTCGTCGCCGGTGCGATACGCCAGCCACGGGTGCAGCCACGCCCGCTCCTCGCCGTGGGCCTTGCCGTCCTTCTCGTAGCCGGCCAGCAGCGCCTTGGCGCGCTCGTACTTGCCGCCGCGCACCGCGAGGTCCAGCGCTTCCCACTGCACGTGCGCGCGCTGCTGCTTCGATCGCTTGCTGCGCTTGCTGCCCTTGGACGACGCCAGCTCCGACAGGCGCAGCTCGATGGCCTCGTCGTAGAAGGCGCCCTTCTCGAGGCACTTGAGCAGATCGTCGCGGACCTCGAGGCTGCCGCTGGCGGCGTAGAGCTTGCGCAGATCCGCGGCGCAGGTGCCGAAGTCGCGCTGCTTGGCGGCGGTGAACGAGCGCGAGCGCTCGGCCTGCGCGCGGATCGACGCCGGCGTGGCCGGGTCCGCGATGAGCTGCTCGAGCAGCTCGCGCGAGACGTCGACCCGCTTGTTGCGCCGCGCCGCGGTCGCGCTCGCGAGCCGCTCCGCGGCGCTCAGCGGCGTGACGGTCTTGCCCGCGGCCTGCACGAGCGCGTCGAGCTCCTCCCACGCCAGCGTGCCCTCGGGCTCGCCGTTGCGCTCGATCGCGATGGCGCGCAGCTCGGCCATCGCGTCCTTGGTCATGCCCGCGCGAGCCAGCGCGCGCGCGTGCTCGAGCCACATGCGACCGCGCTCGGGATGGTTGGGGTACTCCTGCAGCACCTCGTGCAGCGCCGCGGCGGCGCGGCGGGCCCCGCCGGCACCGCCGAGCGCGGCGAGCATCTGCGCCCGCAGCACTCGCATGTGCGCGAAGTTGCGGATGGGCTCGAGCTTCTCGAGCTTGCGCAGCCGCGCGATGCCGTCCTCGAGCGCCGCATCGGCGGCCTTGCGGTCGACGCCGGGCTTGCGCGAAAACGCCAGCTGCGCCTCCGCGAGCTCGACGCCCAGCACGTCGGGCGGGAAGTGCTTGCCCAGCTGCTTGTGCGCGACCCGGGGCTGCAGCACCGCGATCGCGGCGGCCGGATCCCCGGCGAGCACGTGGGCGCGACCGGCGATGGCACCGACGAGGAACCACTCCTCGGTGCCGGGCGCGGGCGTGAGCGCGTCGGCGATGGTGATCGCACGCGCGGCGTCGCGGGCCGCGAGCGCCGTGGCAGCGCCGGTCAGTCCAGTGAGCACGCGGTGCTCGTCCGCCGCGGGCGTCGCGGCCGCGGCGGCCTGCGGTCCGGCGGTCGCGGCTGGGATCGCAGCCTGCTGCGCCGCCGCGCCGCCGACGAGCGGGGCGGCCGCGGTCGTGGTGCCGACGTCGCCGGGCGATGCATCCGCCTGGGGATTGCCCTGCGTCAGCACGAGCGCCGCCAGCGAGATCAGACCGAGAGAAGCAACCAGTGCCCGCGTACGCATCGGCGCGAACTCCAAAGCCCAGCATCACACGCTAGCATGCGTTTCCCAAATTGCTCGCCAGGCCGCGGTGCTCGACGTGCGCCCGATCGCGCTGCAGCACCCGCTTCGCACCGTCCGAGGCACGCTGCCACGGCCGGGCCTAGGCGGTGATGTGCGACGGTCGGCCGCGCGTGGGCCGGTTCGACCGCGGCTGCACATGCCGGCGGACGAGCGCCGTCAGGTCGCGACCTCGGCGAGGCCGCGGCGCCGCAGCACCGCCGCGACCGCGTCGTCGCGCCCGCGCAGATCGAGCCCGATGCCGTCGCGGAGCTTGTCGCGACACGCGGCGCACAGCCGCAGCGGCAGCGCGTCGAGCTCGACGAGATCGGCCACGCCGTTGAGCAGGCACCGCCCGGCCTGGCAGTGCGCGAGCCCGAAGGTGTGCGCGAGCTCGTGCGCGACGATGCGCAGACCTCGATGCGCCAGCGTGCGCTCGAGCTGCACCGGCGCGGGCCCGCCGTGGGCGCTGGGATCGAGCCGTGCGAAGCTGCACACGCCCAGGCGCTCGACGTAGGTCGACCACCCGAACGCGTAGCGCTGCTCGGGCCACGCGAACACGTCGGCGGTGACCAGCGACAGCATCGCGTACGCATCCGGCGGCAGCTGCGGCGCGACGTGGTCGATGAGCGAGATCGCATCGAGCTGGCGCTGACCGTCGTGCGAGCGCCAGCGCAGCCCGGTCTCGGGCAGCGCCGCGGGCGGCAGCACCGTGGTCGGCAGGCCGAAGGCGGCCTCGACCACCTCGGCGACGAGCGTCAGCTCCGGCGCACGGACCAGCATCACGAGCTCGTCGTGCGCGATCACGTCGAACGGGAAGTGCCCCAGCGGCTGCAGCACGATGCGATCGCGACCGGGCGCGGGCACGTTGGGCTGCAGCGCGCGGTAGTCCTGCAGGCTCTGCGCGGGCTCGGGCCGCAGCGTGCGCCAGCTCGCCGCGGTCGGCGGTGGCAGCGGCTCGATCCACGGCCGCGGCTCGAGGGCGCCGCGACCACGCCGCGGCGGCGCGA
>JAIBBS010000239.1 GCA_019694555.1 Nannocystaceae bacterium | reverse complement strand
GGTCCCAGGGCCTGCACGAGCTCGGACGATCGCGGCGCCGCAGGCACGTCGTCGCTCGACACGTCGGTGCCGCGCACGAGCCCGAAGTCGGTCACGCGCGGGCGCGGCGTACCCTCGACGTCGAACGACAGCAGCACGTTGTCGGGCTTGAAGTCGCGGTGGACCAGCCCGGCGTCGTGGGCGGCCGCGAGGCCCTCGCCCGCGGCCACGAACACCGCGACGATCTGCTGCCAGCTGCGCGGCTGCTGCAGCCACGCGCGCAGCGTGCCGCCCTCGACGAAGTCCATCGCGAGGAAGACCTGATCGCCGAAGGTGCCGGCCTCGTGCACCGCGAGCACGTTGGGGTGGTCGAGCCGGGCCATCGCGCGGGCCTCGCGGGCCAACCGCTCGCGCGCGGCGTCGGCCCGCGCGCCGGTGCGCGGGCGCAGCAGCTTCAGCGCGACCTTGCGCTCGAGCGCGGGGTCGTACGCCGCGAACACGACGCCCATGCCGCCGCTGCCGATGCGCTCGATGATCGCATAGCGGCCCAGCGCGTCGCCCGGCGACAGCGTCGACGCGGGTGCGAGCTCGGCCTCGCCGGACAGCGTGCCGGCCTCGGTCGCGTTCGCCGTCGCCGGCCCGTCGGGCTCGCTGCCGCGGTCCGTCGGCATGCCCGCAGCATGCCAGCGGCCGCGGCCGCGTACCAGCGCGCGCGGCTACTGCACGCGGTGCAGCTCGCCGTCGTACTTCACGATCTTCGCCTTGGGGAAGACCTGCTGGATCTGCTTCTCGACCTTGTCGGCGCGACCGACCACGACCACGTGCGGGATCGGGTGGATGTAGTCCTTCGCGACGCGCTGCACCGCGGCCATGTCGACGCCGGCGAGCTGGTCACGATAGGTGCGCCAGTAGTCGAGCGGCAGCTCGTAGGTCAGCGCCTCGTCGAGTCGGCCGGCGATCTGATCGGCGGTCTCGATCTCGAGCGGGAACGAGCCGACCATCTTCTTGACCACCGAGTCGAACTCCTCCTGCGAGGGCGCCTCGTTGCGCATGCGCTTGAGGTGCTCGAAGATCGCCGCCAGCATCTCGCCGGTGCTCTTGGTGCGCGTCCGCGTGGTGATCGAGAAGGTCCCCGGCGCCTGGCCCTCGTCGACGCGAGAGTAGATGCCGTAGGTCAGGCCGCGCTTCTCGCGGATGTCGGTGAAGAGCCGGCCGTTGGCGTCGTCGCCGAGGATGTTGTTGGCGACCTGCATCGCGGCCCAGTCGGGGTGGTTGCGCGCGATCGCGAGGTTGCCGACGATGATCTCGCTCTGCGCCGAGCCGGGCCGGTCGACCAGGTGGACCGTGAGCTCCTTGGGCAGCTCGTAGCTCTTGTACTGGTTGAGCGGGTTGGGCGGCAGCGCGGCGTCCTTGGGCACCGGCTTCCACGCCCCGAACGCACGCTTGACCAGCGGCTCGGCTTCCTTCTGCGTGATGTCGCCCGAGAGGATCAGGTACGCGTTGTTGGAGCGGTAGAAGGTCTCGTGGAACTTCACCAGCTCCGCGACGGTGACCGCGTCGATCTCCGCGTCGGTCGCGAACGGTCGGCCGTAGGGATGACCCTCGGGATACGCGACCATGTCGAACAGCACCGCGGCGAGCTGACCCGGCTGCGACTTCGCCACCGACAGGCCGGTCTTGGCCGCGGTCTTGAGCTTCGCCAGCGCGTCCTCGGGGAACACGGGGTTCATGGTCTCGTCGGCCATGAGCGTGAGCGCGAGCTTGAGATCGGGCTTGAGCACGCGCGTGGCCAGGCCCGAGGTGTGCGCGCCGGCGCTGCCGGAGATGTTGGCGCCGACGAACTCGATCGACTCGTCGATCTTGGCCTTGGTGCGGGTCTTGGTGCCCTCGCCGAGCATCGAGGCCACGAAGCCCGCGGCGTGCTCGGAGTCCATGCTGCCGGCGCGCACGGTCAGCTCGACCGCGACCACCGGGACCTCGTGGTTCTCGACCACGTAGACCTGCAGGCCATTGGGCAGCGCGAAGGTGGCGGCGACCGGGAAGTTCACCGGCTTCGCGGCGCCGGGTGCCGGCGGCTCGGGATAGACCTTCGCCGGCGGCTTCTCGACCACCGGTTCGGGCTTGGGCTCGGGCTTGGCGACCGGCTCGGGCGTGACGACCGGCTCGGGCGTGGTCGTGGCCTTGGGCTTGCAGCCCGCGCCGGCGAGGCCGAGGGCGGCGAGCGCGAACGCGATGCGGACGATGCTGGAGTTCGTGGACGTGGTCATGTGGGTACTGCCTGTCGGCGCGAGGTTGGGCGAGGGGCCAGCGTCACTTCGCCGGCACGATCTCCGCGATCAGCCAGTTGTCGGTGAGGTACGTGTTGGCCACGCGCTTGATGTCCGCGGCCTTGACCTTGCGGTAGTGCTCGGTGTCCGAGAGCACGTAGAACGGGTCGTTCTCGAGGATGGCGCCGATCGAGATCTGCATCGCGCGGCCGTTGTTCGTCGACAGCCGCTTGATGGTGTCGGCGGTCATCTGGTTGATGGCCTTCTGCAGGTCCTTGCTGGTGATGCCCTTCTTCTTGACCGCCTCGACCTCGGTGCGGACCACGTCTTGGATCTGCGTCAGCGACACGCCCTGGACCGGCACGAACGCGGCCAGTGCCGCGCCGGCGTCGCGGCCACCGGAGGCCTCCGACGGCAGCGACAGCGACGCGACCGCGAGCTTCTTCTCGTCGACGAGGATCTTGGTGATGCGCGAGGACTCGCCGCGCAGCAAGATGTTGAGCAGCAGGTCCAACGCCGGGCGATCGGGGTGGTTCTGCGGCACCGTCTTCCAGCCCATCAGGTACAGCGGCTGCTGCGCCAACGGGTCCTCGATGCGCTTCTCGAGCTTGGTCTGCTTGTGATCGATGGCCGCGAACGGCTCGCGGTCGGGCTTGCGCGGGATGTTGCCGAAGTAGCTCTGCGCCTTGGCCTGGACCTCGGCCGCGTCGACGTCACCGACCACGACCATCACCGCGTTGTTGGGCACGTAGTACTTGTCGAAGAACGCCTTCACGTCCGCGGTGGTCGCGGCCGAGAGGTCCTCGTCGGTGCCGATGGGCATGTGGCCGTAGCCGGTGCCGGACCAGACCTCGGAGAAGAAGCCCTGGATGCCCTTGCTGTAGGGCACGTTGTCCACGCGCATGGCCTTCTCTTCCTTGACGGCCTTGCGCTGGTTCTCGAAGTTCTCGTCGGTGATCGCCAGCGAGCGCAGGCGGTCCGACTCGAGCCACATCGCCATGTCGAGGTACTGGCTGGGCAGCACCTGGAAGTACAGCGTGACGTCCTGGCTGGTGAAGGCGTTGAGCTGGCCGCCGACGCCGAGCACGTGCTTGAACTGCCCGCCGTCGGGCACGTTCTCGCTGCCCTTGAACATCATGTGCTCGAAGAAGTGGGCGAAGCCGGTGCGGCCGGTGACCTCGTCGCGCGAGCCGACGTTGTAGACCATCTGCAGCGAGAAGCTCGGCGTGCTGTGATCCTCGAGCACGTACGCGCGCAGGCCGTTGTCGAGCACGAAGTGCTTGAGCTCCATCGACACCGTCAGGCCGCGGCCACCGGCGAGCGAGCGACGCAGCGTGACGAGCTCACCGGGCTTGGGCGGGGTCGCCGGCGCAGCGGCGGCCTTGGGCGCCTTGGCCGGCTTGGCCGCGGTCGCGGGCTTGGCCCCCGGCTTCGCCGGTGCAGCCGCGGTCTCCTTGGCCGGTGCCTGGGCCCGGGCGGCGAGGGGAGACAGCGCCAACGACGTGGCGAGGAGCGTGGAAAGGCGCAGGGCGCGAACGCTTCGCATCGAGAGTTTCCTTCGTGGCCAGCTCGGGCGCCCGGACGCTACCACAACCGTCCGCACGACCGCGCGTGGCGGCGGCTTGGACCCGGCGGTGGTGTCTGCGGTGTCTCGCACCCGACGCTTCCCGCCGTCGCCGGCAAGGGAGCCACCTCACGCACGCGCGGCGGGGTTCAACGCTCGGTCACGCCGGGGCCGGTGCCCTGCGCGGGCCGACGCAGCATCGCGATCGCCCGCTCGGCGTGCTCGATGCCCGCGGCCCACTGCAGCCCTCGCGACAGCCGCAGCGCCTCTTCGCAACAGCGGTGGGCCTCGGCCAGGCGGCCGCGCGCGGCGCGGGCCCGTGCGCGCTCGATCAGCAGCTCGGCGGTGGTGAGGCGATCACCGAAGTGACGCGCCTCTTCGATCGCGCGGCCCAGGTGCTGCTCGGCCAGCGCGAGCTGCTTGAGCTCGCGCAGGATCCACGCCATCGCGGTGTGACCACGCAGAAGGCCCAGGCGATCGCCGCGGCGTTCGGCCTGGTACAGCGCGTGCTCGCACCAGCGGCGGGCCTCGCTGTGCTGACCGCTGGCGCGGCAGGCCTCGCTGATCTCGAGCAGGTACGGCCACAGCTTGACGTCGATCTCGGCGCGCGGACCCTCGCCCAGCGTCGCGAGGTCGAGGCCCTCCGACAGCTCGCGGACCGCACGCTGCACGTCCTTGCGCGCGAAGTAGACCTTGCCGAGGTCGCGGTAGACGTCGAGCATCGCGTCGCGATCGCCCAGCGCGATGGTCGGCGCGAGCGCACGCTGCAGCGTCGCGGCGGCGTCGTCGAGGCGACCCTTGCGGCGCAGCTGCTTGCCCAGCGCCGCGAGGATCCGCGGCTCCGCGTCGCTGCCGGCGCTGCGACGCAACACGTCCTCGAGCAGCGCCAGCGCCTTGTCGATCACCGCCGGTGCACGCATGACCCGGCACGAGCGCAGCGCGACCTCGACCTCGAACGCGCGGCGCTCGCTGGCGTCGGTGATCTTGCTCGCCAGCGCCAGCGCGCCCTGCAGGAACTCCGCCGCGGTCGCGTCGTCGAAGCTGCCCTCGGCGCGCTTGGCCGCCTCGAGCAGCGCGCGCGGGGCCTCGCGCGCCGACGAACGCACCAGGTGGAGCGCGCGCAGGTTCACCAGCCGTCGCGCCAGGCGCGAGTGCGAGGCCGCGAGCGCGTGCAGCTGCTGTCGGCGCGCGTCGGCCATGCCCTGGTAGACCACGTCGCGCAGCACGCGGTGCGCGAAGGCCCGCTCGCCGGCGCCGATGACCAGCAGCAACCCGCGCACGTGCAGCTGCATCAACGCGTCGTCGAACGCGACACCCGGCTCGCCGCGGTCGCGCTCGTACAGCTCTGCGAGCTCGGACTCGGGGAAGCGATCGCCGAGCACCGCCGCGAGCTCGAGCATGCTCGTGAGCGGGCCGTCGAGCTGTTCGAGTCGCGCACGGATCAGCGCGGCCTCGTCGGCCTGGCGCGGCGCGAGCAGGCCCTGCGCCAGCAGCCGCAGGTGCAGCTCGAGCCGCAGCGGCGTCAGCGGGGCCACGCGCGCGAGCTCCGAGGGCAGCGTCGAGTTGGGCTTCACGTCGAGCGTGACCTGCCGGCCCACGCGCTCGACCGCGTCGGGCGGCAGCGGCTCGAGCTGCTCGATGGTGCCGCCGAGCCAGTCGGTGCGCGCATCGGAGCTGGTCGCGAGCACCTGCACGCACGCGCTGCTGGGCGCGGCCGCGAGCCGTCGCAGGATCTCGCGCGAGGCGTTGTCGTAGAGATCGACGTCGTCGAACACCAGCAGCAGCGGCTGGCCGCGGCCGCCTCCGAGCATCGCCTGCACCGCGCTGGCGGAGCACTCGCGGCGGCGAACCGGGAACTCGAGCTCGCTGGCGGGACCGTCGAGTCCGAACAGCTCGGCCAGGCCCGGCAGCTCTTCGAAGCCCAGGCCCGACAGGTTGGCGACGCGACCGAGGTCGCGCGTGGTGCAGCCCAGCGGATCGAGCTCGAGCAGCTGCGCGACCATCAGGCGGATCGGCCACAGCGGCGTGCGAGCGCCGGTCGGATCGGCGCCGACGTAGTGCGCGCGCCAACCCAGCGACTCCGCCAGCGACGCGATCTCGTCGGCCATGCGGGTCTTGCCCACGCCCGCGGGACCGGTGAGCACGCGCAGGCGCACGCCCGGCGTGGGGCGCGAGAGCATCACGCGCGAGCGCTCGAACGCCTGCTCGCGTCCGACCAGCGGCAGCGGGAACGCGCGCACGACCACCTCGGCCGTGATCTCGCCGGTGCGCGCGATCGACATGCCCGAGCCGCGGGTCGAGCTGCGGCGGCGGGTCTTCTCGGCCACGCGCGTGGGCGCCGACGCGCCGCACTGCGGGCAGAAGCGGTGATCGGCCCGCATCTCGCCGCCGCACCGCTCGCAACGCAGCGTGCCGGCCTGGGGCTTGGGCGCGGTCGTGGCCGCGAGCAGTTCCTCGCGGAACTCGAGCGCCGACGCGTAGCGCTGCGCGGGGTCCTTCCGCATCGCCCGCAGGCACACGGTCTCGAGCGGATCGGGCTCGACGCCCAGCAGCACCGACGGCGGGATCGGCTCCTCGTGCAGGTGCTTGTGCAGGATCTCGACCGCGGAGTGGCTCTCGAACGGCGGCCGTCCGGTGAGCATCTGGTACAAGATGACGCCGACCGCGTAGAGATCGGAGCGCGCGTCGAGCTTCTGCCCGCGCGCCTGCTCGGGCGACATGTACTCGGGCGTGCCGCAGACCATGCCCGCGGTGGTCAGCTTGGGCGACGGCGCGCCGGTGTCCATCAGCTTGGCGATGCCGAAGTCGAGCACGACCGCGAGCTCGCCGTGGGTGCGCAGCTGCTGGACCAGGATGTTCTCGGGCTTGAGGTCGCGGTGCAGGATGCCCATGCCGTGGGCTTCCGAGAGCGCCGCGAGGATCTGCAGCGTGAGGTCGACCATGCGCTCGCGCGCGAGCGGGAACTGCTCGGCGATGAGCCGCTCGAGCGTGATCCCCTTGATGTACTCCATCACGATGTACGTGATGCCGTCGCTGGAACGGCCGTAGTCGACGATGGAGACGCAGTTGGGATGGTTGAGGCTGGCGGCGTTGTGCGCCTCGCTGGCGAAGCGCTGGTGGCTCGCCTCGTCGTTCATCAGGTGCGGCGCGAGGATCTTGACCGCGAAGGCCTTGCCCAGCGGCACCTGCTTGGCCTTGTACACGCGGCCCATCGCGCCCTCGCCGATGAGCGCCTCGATGGCGTACTTGCCCTCGAGCTCCACGCCGATGTACGGGTCGCCCTCGGCGGCCGAGACCGCGCTGAGATCGCTGCCGCAGCTCGGGCAGTAGCGCGTGTCGGCGCTGGCGCGGGCACTGCAGGTCGGACAGATCTTGTAGGCCGCGGACAGCACGGGCTTCGCGAGAACCGGTGCATCATCCCACGGCTTTGCCGGTCTTGTCGCGCCGTCGCGCGCGCGCGGGTCGGCTCGGTGCGACGGTCGGCTGCAGCGAGCGCCGTGCGCGGGCTCGTCGCAGACCCGTCGCCGCGGCACGTGTGGCGGGCCTTGGGCGCGCAGCGGACGGCAGGCCCGCGATCGTGGCGTGATGCCGCGGATTGACACCGCGGTAGGGCCCAGATTAGAACCGAGGTCCGACGGTCGCTCCCACGGGCGAGGGTTACGCTCGCGTGCGCGTGTGCTGTCGGCCCGATGGGGCGTCGGCAAGTGGTAAGCCAGCGGTTTTTGGTTCCGCCATTCGTAGGTTCGAATCCTACCGCCCCAACCGCCGGCGCCGCGCGAGGACGGGGCGCCGGCCGCGGTGCTCGTGGCCGGCCTTGCGGCCGCGCGCGCGCGCGTGGTCGCGTTCGCGGGCGGCATGGAGTACAGATCCAGCTTCCCTCTCGGTTGCCGTGAACAAGACGCTCAGCATCTTCGGCGGAAACTCGAACCCCAAGCTCGTGGAGGACGTCGCCGCGTACGTCGGTGTGCCGGTGGGGCACGCACGCGTCGAACGCTTCTCGGACGGCGAGATCTTCGTCGAGATCGGCGAGAACGTTCGCAACGTCAACTGCTTCATCGTGCAGTCGACGTGCTCGCCGCCCAACGACAACATCATGGAGCTGCTCATCATGATCGACGCGCTCAAGCGCGCGAGCGCGGGCAGCATCGTGGCGATCATGCCGTACTTCGGCTACGCGCGACAGGATCGCAAGGTCAAGCCGCGCACGCCGATCTCGGCCAAGCTCGTCGCCGATCTGTTGTCGGCCGCGGGCGCGTCGCGGGTGCTGTCGGTCGATCTGCACGCGGGCCAGATCCAGGGCTTCTTCAACATCCCGTTCGACCACCTGTTCGCGTCGCCGGTGCTGATCGAGAAGCTCGAGCGCGAGGGCCTGCGCGGCGAGGACACCGTGGTGGTGTCGCCCGACGCCGGCGGCGTCGAGCGTGCGCGCATCTACTCCAAGGCCCTGGGCTGCGGCCTCGCCATCATCGACAAGCGCCGCGACCGGCCCAACGTCAGCCAGGTGCTGCACATCATCGGCGACGTCCGCAACAAGCGCGCGGTGCTGGTGGACGACATGATCGACACCGCCGGCACGCTGTGCAACGCGGCCAACGCGGTGCGGGATCACGGCGCGACCGAGGTCTACGCCGCGGCCAGCCACGGCGTGTTCAGCGGCCCCGCGATCGAGCGCATCAACAACTCGGTGCTGACGCGCGTGTGGGTCACCGACACGATCCCGCAGACCGCACGGCTCGAGGCCTGCGATCGCCTCGAGGTGCTCGGGCTCGGTCGCCTGCTGGGTGAGGCGATCAAGCGCATCCACCACGGCGACTCGATCTCGAGCCTGTTCAGCTAGGAGCGTGACCCCGCCAGGGGTCCGCTCCCCCGTGCCCGTGCCCGTGCCCGTGCCCGTGCCCGGCCCGACGACTCGAGCCGACGCGCGCCGCTGCTAGCACGCCTCGTCCTCGCCCCCCTCGCAGTCGACGATGCCGTCGCACTGCCACGTCGCGTCGATGCAGCCCCCGTCGTCGCACACAAAGCCGTCGCACGCCGCGGGATCCTCCGCCGGCGGCGCCTCCGGGCAGTCGAGCTCGTCCTCGGCACCGCTGCAGTCGTCGATCTGATCGCACTGCCACGCGCCGTCGATGCAGCTGCCGTCGTCGCAGGTGAACTGCAGCGCGGTGCACGAGGGCGCGTCGCCGCAGTCGACCTCGTCGTCGCCGTCGGGGCAGTCCTCGTACTCGCCGTCGCAGACCCACTCGGGCGGGATGCAGCTGCCGGCGGCGCAGGCGAACTGGCCCTCGCACGGCGCGGCGGGCTCGTCGGTCTCGCAGCCGTCCTCGTCGTCGCGGTCGCTGCAGTCGGCGATGCCGTCGCAGCGGTACTCCGCGACGATGCAGCTGCCGTCGATGCACGTGAACTCGGCGTCGCTGCAGCCGCCCGCGGGCGTCGCGGGCGTGTCGCAGACCTCGCCCGCGCGCTGACCGTCGCTGGGCAGACCGACGTAGTAGCTCTGCAGCTCGCCCGGAGGGTTCACCGCGACGCCGCTGCCGGGCGCGAGCGCGTTGGGCTGCGTGACGGTGCGCTGCAGGAACCACCGGCCCGAGCGTCCGCCGTCGCGATCGTTTTGGCGCAGCAGATCGCGGATGAGCGAGTTCCACGTGCCGGCCTGCAGCTCGGAGCCCACGCCACCGGTGCCCGCGGTGTTGGGCGAGTCGATGCCGATCGTGTAGACCATGTACGTCGGGCCCGCGCAGCCCCAGTAGGCCTGGTTGTCCTTCAGCGCCAGCCAGTTGGGGTTGAGGCTGATCGGCACGAAGCCCCAACAGCGGATGCCGCTGACCGGGTGCGTGCCCGCGGTCGCGTTCTGCAGCGTGATCACGCAGAAGCGATCGCTGTCGATCTTCCAGTAGCCGATCGCGCCGGCGTCGCCGCCCCAGATGTCGAGGTCGATGCGATCACCGACCGCGCGCCCGCCGGGACCTGCGACCGGCCAGCCGACCCAGCCCGCGAACTCGTCGTTGCCGGTGGCGGTGATCGGATCGTCGAGCAGCGCACGCAGCAGCTGCTCGGGCGTCTTGCCCTTGGGCAGCGCGAGCACGCCGGCATGGACGTCGGTGCGGGTCCAACCCCAGCCGTCGGGGTAGTTCCACACCTTCACGCCGCCCTGCGTCAGCTGGGCCTTCACCGCCGCCGGCAGCACGAAGTCGGCCTGTTCCTGCCACCGCGCCTCGATCCACTTCTGCAGCGCGGCGTCGCTGCTCTTGAAGAAGCCGCCGGGCGCGGGGACGCTGGCGCCGATCTGCTGCAGCGTCAGCGTCACGCCGCGCGCGTCGTCGCACTGGCCCGGCTCGGGCACCACGCAGCGCTCGCCCCACTGCGGATCGTTGTGCGCGCACGGATCGCTGCACACCGGCACCTCGCACGACTCGCCGGTGGGCGTGACGCAGCGGCCGTCGACGACCCCGCCCGCGGGCCCGCGATCGGTGGCGCTGGGGCTGCAGGCGGCGAGCAGCAGCGCCGCTGCGGCGCGCGAACGGACGAGCGGACCGAGATTGCGCGAGCGCGCGTGTGCATCCATGCACAGGCGGTGAGGGCAACTTCCGATCCATCCGCGGCGGCGCGGTGGCGTGGCTGTGGCCGCGCGCGGGTGCGAGCGGCCGTGGCGTGGGCGCGCGCGGTGGGGTGGGCGAGTTGCACGGGCGAGCTGCGCATGTGGCTCTGGAGGGAGCTGGGCAGATCGGCGCTCGACGACGGCGACCAGCGTGCACTGCAGCGGTTCGCCGGTCGAGCGCCGCGAACGGGCGCTCGACCGGACGGTGACGCGGTGGTGTCAGCCCGACGCGCGGCGTCGGGCGAGCGTCGCCCTCACAGGCACACCGCCGCTGCTGCGCAGTCGACGGTATCACCGTCGACGTAGTCCTCGATGCACTTCGCGACGTCGAGGTCCCCCGCGTAGCACGCCTCGTACAGCGCGGGATAGTCCTCGTCCGCGCAGCCCATCTCGCCCGCCCACACCAGGCAGGCGCACAATCCACCCACACCCACGGCGCACTCGAGATCGAGCGGATCGCCGCAGTGGCACACGTCGTCGACGCAGCCGTTGGATTCCCAACCGCTCGCGGCACACACCTCCGAGCAGTCCACGCTGACGAACTCGCCGTCGTCGCAGACGTCGAGCGTATCGGGCCCCGAGCAAACGACCTCGTCCGCGGAGCAAGAGCTCCCCGCGGTCGCGTCGTCCGCCGAACCGCCGTCCGCGGACCCAGCCGATGCCGAGCCCGCGGACGCCGAGCCCGCCGACGCCGAGCCGCCCGAGGCCGAGCCCGCCGATGCCGAGCCGCCCGATGCCGAGCCGCCCGATGCCGAGCCCGCGGACGCCGAGCCGTCCGTGACACCGGTCGCTGCGACGCACATGCCGGCCTGACACACCTGGCCGTTGAGGCACTCGAAATCGCTGGCGCAGGACGAGTCCCCGCCCTCGTCGTTGTCGCTGGGGCAGCCCGCAGCTCCGACAAGACCCAAGATCACTGCCATCGCAATCCTTCGCGCGTTCATCACGTTCGTCTCCGGTTCGAGGTTCCGGGGACGCAAGTGACGTGCGCGTGGATTTCGATCCCCGCGATCGCGCGCCGCTCCGACGTTCGCCCTTCGATCGCGACCTGGTCGCCGACATCGCGGTGGGTGTGCGGCGCAGGCGGGCGGCCGGGCCCG
>JAIBBS010000238.1 GCA_019694555.1 Nannocystaceae bacterium | reverse complement strand
CGCTGCCGCGCGCGAGACCCCGGTCAGCTGCAGGTAGCCGTGCGGCAGCGCGGGCTCCTCGACCAGCAGGGTCGGCACGCCCTCGTGGCGCAGGCGCTCGGCGTAGGCGCGGCCCTCGTCGTGCAGCGGATCGAAGCCGGCGAGCGAGACGATCGCCGGGGCCAGGCCGCGCAGGCTGGCCGCACGCATCGGCGAGGCCTTGGGATCGCTGCGATCGATGCTGCCCAGGCCATGGGTCTCGAACCAGGCGATGAGCGCACCGGTGAGCCACGGTCCCGCAGCGAGTGCCTCGCGCGAGCGGTAGCTGCCGGCGACGTCGGTGTTCGGGTACGCGAGCAGCTGCACGCGCGGCTGCGGCAGACCGTGGTGCTGCAGCTGCTGGCACAGCACCGCCGCGAGGTTGCCTCCGCGGCTGTCGCCACCGACCGCGATGCGATCGCGACGCAGGCCCAGTGCGTCGAGGTTCGAGAGCAGCCAGCGGTACGCCGCGACCGCGTCGTCGGGCGCGTGGGTGTACGGCACCTCCGGCGCGAGCCGGTAGTCCACCGCGATCACGCTCATGCGGCCGCGGCCGGCGAAGCTGCGACAGATGACGTCGTGCGACTCGAGATCGCCGATGACGCCGCCGCCGCCGTGGAAGTACAGCAGCACCGGGCGGTCGCGCTCGAGCTGCCCGTGGTACAGCCGGATCGCGATGGCGCCGTCGTGGCCCTCGATCTCGCGGTCGTCGACCGACGCCACCGCGGGCGGATCGCGCTCGAGCAATCGCATGCGCCGGTACTCGCGCCGCGCACGCGCCACGCTGCCCTGCTCGAGCGGGCGGTGTCGCGCTGCGCGTCGCAGCAGATCCGCCCACTGCACCTGCGCGTCGAGGCGATGCCCGTCGTGCTCGACGGACAGCGGCGCGAGCATGCGCTCGATCACGGGCGCTGGCACACGCCCGAGCGTCCGCGCGACCGTGGCCTCGAAGCGCTCCCGAGCGGCGCGCAGGCGCGAGCCGCGGCTCGAACGCAGGTCCATGCGCCGATGCTACCTTCGTCGTGACGGAAACCCGAGCGGGCTGCCACCCATCCACGCCATGACCCTGCACCGCACCGGCTCGCCCGCCTCGCGCCTCGCGCAGCTGTCGCTGCTCGCGTGCGCGAGCCTCTCGCTCGCCTGCCCTGCCCCTGGCGACGACACCGCCGACACCGGCGACTCGACTGGGGCCGACAGCGGCGGCAGCTCGAGCGGCGGCATCGTGACCGACTCCGGCGAGATCCCCGACGGCTGCGAGGCACCGACCGGCCCGGGCACCGACGTCACCGCGGCGATCGACACCGACCAGACCTGGACCGCCGAGGGCAGCCCCTACCGCGTGCCCGCGAACGTGTACCTCACGGCCACGCTCACGCTCGAGGCGTGCACGGTCGTGCAGCTCGCGTCCGAGGTGCGGATCTTCGTCGGCAACGAGCCCGCGCCCGGTGCCATCGTCGCGCGCGGCGAGCGGCTCGGCGGCGTGCTGCGACCGGTGCGGTTCGAGGCGCTCGATCCGTCGGCGCCGTGGGGCACGCTCGAGGTCGACACCACCGGCATGCTCGACGCGGAGCACACCATCTTCGCCGACGGCGGTGGTGGCAGCGCGCTGGGCATGGTCACCGCGTGGGGCGTGGACCCCGAGGGTTCGCGCACCGACCTCGTGCGCATGGTCGACGTGCAGCTCGACGGCTCCGCCGGCGTGGGCGTGAACCTGCAGCGCCGCGCGGCCTTCACCGACGACTCCGCGGACGTGGCCATCGAGGGCAGCGGCAGCTACCCGGTGTGGATCGAGGCCGGCGTCGTGAGCACGCTGCCGCACGGCCTCACCGTCGCCGACAACGGCGACGACGTGGTCTACATCGATCCCTTCACCAGCGTCGACGACGACACCTTCCCCGACCGCGGCGTGCCGCTGCGCCTGGGCGAGGTGATGTACCTGGGCACGCCCGACGGCGGCGGGCTCTCCACGCTGACGATCGAGCCCGGCGTCGAGCTGCAGTTCGCGGTCGGTGCCGGCAGCGGCATCATGATCGGTCTCGACGACATGAACCTGGGCCAGCTCGTCGCGCAGGGCACCGCCGATGCGCCGATCATCATGCGCGGCGCCGCGCCCGACGCACCGCCCGCGTCGTGGATGGGGCTGTACTTCCGCTACGCGCCCAGCTCCGGCCACGTGATGTCGTACGTGACCATCGCCGACGCCGGTGCCGAGAGCGGCGCGCAGGGCTTCGGCTGCGGCCCGGGCGACAACAACGCCAGCATCTTGCTGCTGACCGAGAACGCGTTGACGCCGTTTCTCGATCACGTCACGGTGGAGAACGCCGGCGGCGACACCCAGCTGCTGCTGGGCTGGTCCGACGAGGCCGACCCCAGCGGCGTCGCGCAGTCGTTCGCCGAGGGCAACAGCTTCGCCGACTCGCCCTCGTGCCGCGTGAGCCTGCCGCGCGACACCACCAACGGTTGCCCCGGCGACGAGGCACCCGACTGCCTGTGATCGACGCGCCGCCACAGCCGCAGGAGGTCGAGCGCGCGCGCGCGCAGGTCGGCGGCGAGGCGGAGCGGATCTACGACGAGACCCGGCGCCAGGTCGACGACGAGATCGCGCGGCTGGATGCGGCGCGGGTGTGGGCCGAGGGCGAGATGGATCGGATCACCGCGCAGGCGCTCGCCGACCTCGACGCCGGTCGCGATCCCGACGCGGTCGAGCGCAAGCTGCAGAGCGACCTCGCGGCCGTGATCTCGCGCGCGCAGGAGCCGGGCTTCGATCCCCGCACGCTCGCGCCCACGCGCAGCGCAGCGCCTGCGCCCGCGCCCGCGGTCGCGCCCACGCCGGCGACGCCGCCACCGATCACCGCCGCGCCGAAGCCCGCGCCCGCATCACCGCCGCCGATCACTGCCGCGTCGCCCGAGCCACCTGCGGTGCTCGACGCGCCCACGCCCGCGAGCGACGGCTCGTGTCGCTGTCGCGTCGACGCCGTCGCGCCGCCGCCGTGGTGCGCGCTCGCGTGGCTGGGCGTGCTGCGGCGCCGCGGCCCGCGTCAGCGCACCGGCATCGACTCGACGCCCGAGGGCCCGCCCCAGTACAGCCGTCCACGCACGACGTTCCACACCGCGCCGCGGGGCACACCCGCGCGAACCGATCGACTCGCGCCGCCGCGCCACGGCGTCGCGTGGACCGTCTGCGTCGGCGCGGTGGTCTCTCCCTCGGGCAGCTCGCAGGTGAAGACCTCGTCGCCATCGGCCGCGAGCGAGGTCGGGAATCCGCCGTAGCTGCCGATCTGCCGCGGCGCGCCGGCGCCGGCATCGATCACCCACAGGCCGCCGCGATCGGGATCGTCGGTGCGCAGCGTGTACGCGAGGCCGGCCGCGACCGCGACCACGGCTCCGATCGCGTCGGGCGTCTCGACCAACGTCGTGGCCTCGCCGCCGCGTTTGGGCACGCGCACCAGCGCACCGGCGCCGCTGGACTCGCGCTGCAGGAACGCGATCACGTCGTCGCCCGCCAGCGTCCACGCGTAGTAGCCACCGACGCCGCGCAGCCGCTCGACCACCTCGCCGCCGTCGCGCGCACGGAAGGCCAGCGTGCCGCCCGACGCGATCGCGCCCGGCTGCGGCCCGTCGCCCTCGGTGTTGCGATGCCACCACAGACCGCCGTCGTCGAGCGCGATGGCATCGACCACGCCGCCGCGCACGTCGGCGCGATGGATCACCGTTGCGACGCCGCCGCTGCGCGGCACCTGCCGCACCGCGTAGACCGCCTCGCTGCCGTCGAACGAGCGCAGCGTCGAGACGAAGTACACCGAGTCGGCATCGACCGCGAGATCGAACAGCTGCTCGACGCGCGCGCCCGATTGCCCCACGCGTGCCAGCACCGTCGCGCTCGCGACGTCGCCCTGCGGCTGGCGCACGAGCTCACCCGCGGAGTCGTCGAGCACGAACACGTCGCCGTCGTCCGCGACCGCGAAGTGATCCACCAGCACCGGGTAGCGGCCGGCGAACTCGGGGGGCCGGCCGACGTGCGTGGGCGCGACGTCCGGCGGCAGCGGCAGATCGACCATCGAGTCGACGCCGATCGGGCCGTGCAGCGCGGCGTCGGCCGCTGCGAGCGCTTCGATCCGTGCCACGGCCTGCGTCGGCGTGGTCGCGGGCGGCGGTGTCTCGACCGCCGCGTGCGCTTGCGATTGCGGTCGCGGCTCGGCCGGTCGACCGCACGCGAGCGCCAACGCGCCGATCACACCCGAGGATCGCCAGGCACGCCGCATGGATGCGCGCGACGCTAGCACGCGCGGTCAGATCCCCCGCGGATGCGCCTACGATGCGGCGGTGTCGCTGCTCGCGGCGATCGGACCGTTGTTCGAGTCCGGCGGGCCGACCGTCCAGGGCCCGCCGCCACCGCCGTCGGATTCCTTGCCGCCCGGTCTCGCCGGGCTCGTGGTCGCGCTGACGATCCTGGCGATCGCGGTGCGGCTGCTCGCGCGCGTGGCCGGACCGCGTCTGGGTCGGTTCGCGCGGATCTCCGCGTTCGGTGCGGTGGTCGGCAACGCGTTGATGGAGCTGGCCGCGGTGCTGCAGCCCGACCGGCCCGCGGTGGTCGAGATCGAGCGGGCGCGCAACCACGGTCGCGACGACGCCGACGCCGGCGACGACCCGCGCGACGACGAGGCCCGCGCGCGGCATCGCCGCAAGCCATGAAACCCCGCGTAGACCCGGCTGCGACCGGCTCGGACGCATTCGGACCGCTCGCGCCGCGCGGGCGCGTCGGCGGGGTCGTCCAGGGATCGAGCCATGCGGTTTCGAAGTCCAGCCCCGGCCCTGTCGCTCGCCGCGTCGCTGCTCGCGGGCTGCTACCACGGCCTGACCGGTGACGGTGCAGCGGCGCACGACGACGGCGGCGACGCGGGCGACGCCGGTGACGAGGGCGATCCCGGCGAGGTCCCGCCGGCAGCGTCGTGCGCGGCGACCGACCCGACCGTTCCCGCCACGCCGATGCGACTGCTGACGCGCTACGAGTACGACAACACGGTCCGCGATCTGCTCGGCGACACCACGCGGCCAGCACAGGGGTTCGCGCCGGAGAACCACAGCGGCCTGTTCGAGAACGACGCGGTCGAGCACCAGGTCAGCAAGGACGTCGTGCGGCAGTACCTCGACGCGGCCGAGGGCATCGCCGCGCGTGCGGTGGCCGAGCGACTCGCCACGCTGGTGCCGTGCGATCCCGCGGTGGGCGACGCGAGCTGCGGCCACGCCTTCGTCGAGACCCTGCTGCCGCGCGCGTTCCGTCGCCCGGTCGACCTCGCGGAGCGCAACGCGTTCGTCGCGCTGTTCGACGCCGCCTCGGCGCAGTACGGCTTCGGCGAGGGCATCGCGATCACGCTGCAGGCGGTGCTGCAGTCGCCGCAGTTCCTCTACCGCATCGAGCTCGACCCGCCGGGCGCACAGCCCGGGGATCGCGTGGCGCTGTCGAACCACGAGCTGGCCACGCGCCTGTCGTACTTCCTCACCGCGTCGATGCCCGACACCGTGCTGCGCGCGAGCGCGGATGCTGGCGAGCTCGACGATCCCGAGGCGCTCGAGCTGCAGGCACGGCGACTGCTCGAGAGCGACGGCGCGCGCGAGACCGTCGCGCAGTTCCACCGGCAGTGGCTGGGCCTGGGCGCGCTGGGCTCGGTCGCGAAGGACCCCGCGGCGTTCCCCGGCCTCGATCCGAGCACGTTCGCCGGCGACTGGAACGACAGCCTGCAGCAGTTCATCGCGCACGTGTTCTTCGACGGCGACGCGACGCTGTCGCAGCTCTTCAGCGCGCCCGAGGTGTTCCTGACGCCGGAGCTCGCGGCCTTCTACGTCGCCGCGGGACAGGACCCCGAGACCGGCGCGTGGACCATCCCGGGCAAGCACGCCGGCCTGCTCACGCAGCCGGGGCTCATGGGCCTGCTGGCCTACCCCGACGGCTCCTCGCCGGTCGCGCGCGGTGTGTTCGTGCGCAAGCGGCTGCTGTGCCAGGAGCTCTCGCCGCCGCCGGGCGTGGCGATCACGCCGCCGGCACCGGATCCGAACGCGACCACGCGCGAGCGCTTCGAGCAGCACTCCACCGATCCCGCGTGCGCGGGCTGCCATCGCCTCATCGATCCGATCGGCTTCGCGTTCGAGAACTACGACGGCGCGGGCCGCTGGCGCACCACCGAGAACGGCACGCCCATCGACGCCTCGGGCGAGCTCGTGGGCCTGCTCGACGCCGACGCCGAGGGCGAGATGGCCGACGCCGCCGCGCTGTCGGCACGGCTGCTCGACAGCCGTGATCTCCAGTCGTGCATGGTCCAGCAGTGGTCGACGTTCGCGCTGGGCCGCGGACTCGACCACGAGCTCGAGCCGTGCACCGTCGCCGAGCTGCAGGCGCAGTTCGACGGCAGCGGCGGCGACCTGCGCGAGCTGCTGGTCGCGATCGTCCGCTCGGATGCGTTCC
This sequence comes from Nannocystaceae bacterium, assembly GCA_019694555.1. GTDB lineage: Bacteria > Myxococcota_A > Polyangia > Nannocystales > Nannocystaceae > Xiheibacterium. The sequence goes on along the minus strand of JAIBBS010000238.1, from coordinate 5,038 downwards.
GCTACCGCACGGTGCAGACCGCCGGCGAGGAAGGGGCAGGCCCGTGAGTCGCATGATGTTCCGACGATCGCTGTTGCGCGGTGCCGCCGGCAGCCTGCTCGCGCTGCCGCTGCTCGAGCTCGGCAGCCGCCGCGTGGCCCAGGCCGCGCCCGGCACGGCCGCGGATGGCTATCCGCTGCGCATGCTCGTGTTCTTCAACCCCAACGGCTGCTGGCCCGCGACGTGGTTCCCCAGCGGCAGCGAGAACGCGTTCACGCTGGGCTCGTCGATGGCGGCACTCGAGCCGTACAAGGACAAGCTGCTGGTGCTCGACGGCGTCGACATGCCCGTCGTCGACGCCGGCCCCGGCGAGGATCACCAGCAGGGCATGGGCGGCGTGCTCACCGGCCGCGCGCTGCAGGCCGGCGAGATGGTCGGCGGCGACGGCTCCAAGGCCGGCTGGGGCGACGGCATCTCCATCGACCAGCGCATCGCCGAACAGATCGGCACCAGCACACCGCTGCGCAGCATCGAGGCGGGCATCCGCGCCAACGCGTTCATCGGCGGCGAGGTCCGCAGCCGCATCATCTATGCCGGGCCGGCACAGCCACTGCCGCCCGAGGACAACCCGCAGGCGCTGTGGCAGCGCCTGTTCGCCGACTTCGCCGCCGATCCCACCGAGATGGCGATCCGCCGGGCCAAGCGGGTCAGCGTGCTCGACACCGTGGGCGCGCAGTTCGACCGCATGCGCACGCGCGTGGGCGCGGTCGACCGCGACAAGCTCGACCAGCACGTCGCGCTGGTACGCGATCTCGAGCTGCGGTTGCAGCAGGAGCCGGTGCTGGGCGAGCACTGCATGGTGCCGGGCCAGCCGCCCGCGCTCGCGCCCGACGACGCCAACGTCATGCACATGGTCTCGCAGGCGCAGATCGACCTGCTGGCGATGGCGCTGGCGTGCGACATCACCCGGGTCGGCAGCCTGCAGTACAGCAACGGTGCCAACCACCACACGTTCCCGTTCATCGGCAGCAACAGCGACGGTCACGGGCTGTCGCATGCCCCCGAGGAGGACGCGACGTCGTGGAACGAGTGGACCCTGCGACAGACCTGGTACTGCGAGCAGTTCGCGTACCTGCTGTCGCGACTGGCCTCGATCCCCGAGGGCGACGTCACGCTGCTCGACCACACCGTGATCCTGTGGGTCAACGAGCTGGCCAAGGGCAACACCCACAGCCACCAGCGCATGCCGTTCTTGCTGGCGGGCTCCGCCGGCGGCTACTTCCGCACCGGCCGCTACCTGACGTACCAGAACGCGTCCCACAACGACCTGTTGGTGTCGCTGCAGAACGCGTTCGGGATCGAAGAGCAGAGCTTCGGCGCGCCGGAGTACTGCACCGGCGCGCTCGCGGGCCTCACGTAGCGAGGCCCGCGTCCGCGGCGGTCACTCCTTGGACGCGAACATGCGCAGCATGTCGATGCAACGCGCGGAGTAGCCCCACTCGTTGTCGTACCAGGACACGACCTTGAAGAAGCGATCGTTGAGCTCGATGCCGGCCTTGGCGTCGAAGATGCTGCTGTGCGCGTCGCCGATGAAGTCGCTGGAGACGACCTCGTCGTCGGTGTAGCCCAGCACGCCGCGCATCGGCCCCTCGGCCGCGGCCTTCATCGCCGCGTTGATGTCCGCGAGCTTGGTCGCCTTCTCGGTCTTGAAGGTCAGATCGACGACCGAGACGTCGGCCGTGGGCACGCGGAAGGCCATGCCGGTCAGGCGACCCTTGAGCGCCGGGATGCACAGCGCGACGGCCTTGGCCGCGCCGGTGCTGGCGGGGATGATGTTGGTGTAGGCGTTGCGACCGCCACGCCAGTCCTTCTTCGACGGGCCGTCCTGCGTCGGCTGCGTCGCGGTGGCCGCGTGCACGGTGGTCATCAGACCCTCGGCGAGACCGAAGGTGTCGTGGATGACCTTGGCGATCGGCGCGAGGCAGTTGGTCGTGCACGACGCGTTCGAGATGATGCGGTGCTTGGCCGGATCGTACTGCTCGTGGTTGACCTTGTACGCGAACGTCGGCACCTGCTCGGGGCTCTTGGTCGGGGCCGAGAGCACGACCCGCTTGGCGCCGGCGTCGATGTGCTTGTGGGCACCCTCGTAGTCCAAGAAGATGCCGGTCGACTCGAGCACGTAGTCGACGCCGAGGTCCTTCCACGGCAGCTTCGACGGGTCCTTCTCGGCGAGGCAACGCGTGGTCTTGCCGCGGGTGCGGAAGCCGTTCTCCACGGTCTCGACGGCATGCTCGAAGCGGCCGTGGGTGGAGTCGTAGCGCAGCAGGTACGCGAGGTTGTCCGCGGGCACGAGATCGTTCACCGCGACGACCTCGATGTCTTCGCTGCGCGCCGCCATGCGGTAGACCAGACGGCCGATGCGGCCGAACCCGTTGATCGCGACTCGAATCGTCATGTTGCGTTCCCGTCGCCGGAGTGTGTGCCGGCGTGACCGGACCTTAATGGCCGAGGGCCCCGGGATCAAACGCGATCCCCCACCGCGCGCAATCATGCGTGCGAGCCAACGCACGTGCTCGCGCCAGCGACTGGGCCCGCGCGGCGCCGTGCGCTCGGCCTGTGGTAGGTAGCGGCCGTGCCGCTCGACGTCCCCGCCCTGTCCGGAACGATCTACATCCCCGACACGTCGTCGTTGGTCGAGAACCCCGACTCGCTCGAGCGCCTGCTGACCGACGGCAACATCGTCGTGCTGCTCCACCAGGTCATCGAGGAGCTGGGCCGGTTGCAGGGTAGCCGGCAGAAGTCGGACGGCGTACGCGCGGCGGCGCGATCGGCCACGCGCAAGCTGCTGAACCTCCGCAGCCACGGCCACATCGCGCACGACCTCGACGGGATCCTGCGCGCGAGCGACACCTCGTCGATCCCGCGCACGCCGCAGGGCGGCATCCTCGCATGGGAGCCCGCGGGCCCGACGTTGCCGCCGTACGACACCTCGAGCGGCGACAACCTCATCGTCGCGGGCGCACGTCGCGTGACGCTGCTGGCCGAGGCCGCGCGGCCCGGCGGCTACACCATCGCGGTGGTGTCGGAGGACAACAACGTCCTGCTCAAGTGCGACGCCATGGGCCTGCGCGCGGAGAACCTGCGCTACGGCAAGCTCGAGCTCGGCGGGCTCGACGAGGTCTACCGCGGCCACGCCACGCTCGCCGTCGACGACGCGACGCTGCAGGCGTTCTACGACAGCGGCGACGCCGGCGAGCGACGCCTGCCGCTGGCCGCGGTCGAGCGCTTCGCCGGCGAGCGCTTCGGCGAGGAGATCGTGTGGAACACCGGCGTGGTGCTGGCCTGTGGCGACCGCCAGGTGCTCACGCGCGCGGATCTCGACCAGCGCGAGCTGCAGGATCTCCGCTTCGCGCCGTACTGGGATCGCAAGCGCCACAGCTACGGCCCGCGGCCGATCCTCGGGCTCACGCCGCGCGACCCGCTGCAGTGCTTCGCGATGGAATTCCTGCTCGACCCCGAGGTCCAGCTGGTCGTGCTCGACGGCCCCGCGGGCTCGGGCAAGACCCGCATGATGGTCGCGGCCGCGCTGTACCTGCTGCTGGGCCAGCCGACCAACGTGCGCTTCGCCAACGGCTCGACGCTGGCGCACACCAGCCGCTTCGACAACGGCCTGTTCCTGCTGCGACCCGAGCACCCGTCGTCGAAGTACGAGCTGGGCTTTCTGCCCGGCGACCACGATCAGAAGCTGTCGCCGTGGCTCGAGCCGCTGTTGCAGCACATGCGCTCGCTGTCGGCGCTCAACGAGCACGACTTCGTCAACGATCTCGAGCAGCGCTCGCAGCTGCACAAGCTCTCGACCGCGATGTTGCGCGGGCTCGACATCGAGCGCTCGGTGGTGCTGGTCGACGAGCTGCAAAACGGCGACCGCCACCTCGCCAAGACGCTGATGAGCCGCTTCTGCGAGTCGAGCAAGGTCGTGCTCGCGGGCTGCCTCGACCCGGTGCAGATCGACAACCCCTACGTCGACTGGCGCAGCAACGCGCTGACCCGGGTCAAGCAGACCTACAAGGGCTTCGGCCGCTACGTCGCGCAGATCAGCCTGGCCAACAACTACCGCGGGCCGATCTCGAAGAAGGCCGACGAGCTGTAGACCCGGGCCGGCGCGGCATTTCGCGGGCGCCGCAATCGAACCTCGGTGCCGCGCATCGTCCCGGGCCATGGCCCACCCTGCGCTGATCCCCGCCGCGATCGCCTCGACCGTGTGGTCCACCGCGATCGGCGTGGGCTGGCTGCTCGCGCTCGACGGGCGCCACGGTTGGGCCACCGCGGTGCTGTGGGCGGTGGGCCAGCTCGCGGTGCTGGTCGGGGCGCTGGCGTCGCGCGGCCGGGCGCTCGGCAGCGATCTCGTCGTCGCCGTGACCGCGGCGTGGCTGGGCCTGGGCTGCGGCATGATCGCGATCGGCGTGCTGACGCACGCGCACTGGCAGCAGGCCGCGCTGGCGTCGATCGACCTGCGCGGCGACCTGCGCGACGCGGTCGTGCAGCGCGTGGCGACCGAGCACGCCTCGGCCACCGCGTACCTTCGATCCGTGCTGGCGCCGCGCGCGTTGGCGCCGGCGGTGTTCGTGCTGCCGATCGCATTCGTGGCCGCGTTCGCAGTCGACGGCCGGCGCCGCGCGTGACCCGGTCGCAGAGGTGTCACAAATCGCTCGAGCACCGTCTTGCGACACGATGCCCGATCGCGTTGCGTCCCTGCGCTCCTCCCTCCCGCCGCCTCTGCTCCTCACCGCCGCCGCGCTTGCACTCGCCTGTGTCGCCGAAGCACCGCCCGACGATCGCGAGGCGCTCGAGGACGAGGACCTCGATCACGACGCGTTGCTCGACGAATCGCTGCTCGACGACGACGAGGCCGACGACGACGACGATCCCGCCAGCGCCGATGGGTTCGCGGGGCCCGACGAGGCCCAGCACACCACCCGTGGGCCCGGCGCGCACGACCTGATCGCCGCCGGACTCGGGCACACCTGCGCGGTGCGTCGCGACGGCACGGTACGCTGCT